>NZ_CP020038.1:3802879-4110474 GCF_002157225.2 Agarilytica rhodophyticola | reverse complement strand
TGTATCGAAGCCACCACGTGCCGAGAAAAACATTTGTCTTTCCACGCCCAAACCACCACGAGCTTGTATTGCGTTGGCTACTCCACGCAATTGCTGACCTATTCCTGTTCTTGGAAATTGGGTTCGAATATCCGGTGCAGCAGCATAAGCGGCTGAGGCTATGTTAGCATTTTCGATCGCTTGTGCTCTAAAACCAGTTAAATCTTGTTGGTATAGGTTGTTAGCACCAAAATCTCGACGCTCCAAAAATCGTCTGACAAGTTCACGAGTGTCTCGTGTTTCAGAACCACCGCGAATGACGCCGCTATTGACGATGTCCAGTGGCAGAGGACCATTGGGTGTAACACGGAACGGATTGACTCTAGAGCCATTTAAAAACAAGCTGGTACTAGAGGTAATAATGGCGGCATAGCGAGGATCGATAGTGGTAGGGGAGGCGAGCAACTCATCGATAAATCGTCCTCCCCAACCCATAGTCGCGCCTTCAACAGCGAGTCCTTGCCAATAGTTCTGCTGGTCATTGTGGGAAAATAATCGTGGAGGTATCGCAACACTGCCATTGGCAAAAGTGGTGCGATTAGTGTTGGAGCTCATAAGCGGGCCAACACTGCCAACAATGGCTAATTCTTCATTATTAAACATCTCATGTAGGGGCGCTAATTCTCTGGGCAGACCATATTGTCGACCGGCTAAAGCCCCAGTGTTGATGGGTTCTATGGGCAGTAGGTTTCGTCTTTCTCGTGACGAATTACCGGAGCTATCCCCTACACCATAAGCACGAAAAATACCTTTTCGAGCATTGGCTAAGCGATTATAGGACGCCTCGTCTCGATGGATAATGGTGTCATTATTATCGAGCCCCCCTAGGAAAAAAAGACATACCAGGGCGCGATAGTCACCACTGGCTGTGGCTGCGATAGTAGGGCGGCTTATAACACTGTTGAACAAACCCGTGGTAAGGGCACAAGCCCCCATTCCTTTAATAAACTTTCTACGACTTATCGTCATTGTATTTTACCTCTTAGAACTATTGAACCACGATGAATGAGGGGCTGGAGATGGCCATAAATATTGCAGTTTTAGCCCGCTGCTCACGTTGTCGAGCTTCGGAACTACTGCCAAGATTTAGGTCGATACTTTCTACCGCTTCGACAATGGCGCTGCGTGTTTGAGATAACATCCGGTCACCCGTAAGTAGGGTATCGAGATGATCCACTAGAGCGAGAGGGTCATTAGCCAAAGCAATTTCCCGGCTATAGTCAGGATTAAAAGCAGGCCCGTTAGGCACACAAGGGTTGACGCCGTTGAAGCGACTATCTGGAGGGCAGTCTCTAATGATCGATAAGTCTTCATAGACAAAATCTGTCATAAAGTTAGCGTAGCCAAAGAAAAAAGTGGTATCGAATATTTGAAATTCTGGTGCAGTCAAACTGCGTCCTCCAGATTGAGATTGAGGTGCGACATAACCTGGGCGATAAAAATTGAAGACTGATGGCGAGCCAAAATAACGCATCTGTAAACTGCCCACATCGCCGGTATTAAAGAGACGATATATACGCACAGCCTGATCGAGATTAGCGACTTTAAAAGTGCGCACCCAGCGAGCAAAACTCAATAGGGGTTCTTGTATTTTGCCGCTTGAAACAGTCTGGCTGCTAGGGTCGCTAAAAATACTCTGGTCGAGCAATATCGCGGCTAATGTGGCCTCAAGGTCACCACGTTGCCCGTTGCCAAATCGAGTGCCATTGGCTGATGTATAGCGTCCGTCATCAAAGGCGCTAACGACTCGTCTGACATAGTCTGGGGCAGGGTTGCTGGCAGTAAAGCGCTGAATCAGCTGGCGACAGATAAACGGCCCGACATTCGGGTGTGCGAAAATACCGTCCAATGCCATGTTGAGGGAGTCGAGCCCTGACGTATTGGCTGGTATGCGTACATTGAGGAAATTCTTTTCTAACGACGAATGGTTACTGTCATATATTTCAAGAGGGAGACCTCGATTGGATGCGGTAGCGTTAGCACCGAACCTTCTTCCCTGGTAAGAAAAACCTGTAAATACTCGTGCGAGATTAACAATATCTTGATTGTTATAGAGTTCAATATTTTGTCCATTGGCGCGCGTGACGGCTGTACCATCGGTATTAAGCTCGACCAAACCTATTGTGAAAAGCTGCAACAGTTCACGGGCATAGTTTTCATCGGGCATTCTGCCTGAAGCTGGGTCGCCACGGTCGTTATTGATATAACTTAACCATTCAGCCATGGCCGGAGAGAATGTGACATCCTCGATGAGTTTGCGGTAATTACCAAAGGCATTTGCAGTCAGGACATCTACATATTGTAAACCGCGTAATGGCGCAAAGTTGTTGGTGATAGTTTCATTGCCCACTACTAATATCTGAGACAGAGCTAAGGTCATTCTGGTGCGCAGTTGATCATCGTTTTCAAACAGCGTGCGGATTAATTGCGTGTTCATAAAGCGTGTGTAGGGCGCAAAGAAATTGCCGCCATTAGCTCGATGAGAAACAATGATAGGAGACAATAAAGTCGCAGGTTTATCCATTTCCTCTCGCAACCAATCGGCGGCATCTCGGCCAACCAGCTGCTGTATTTCTTCCTGTGATCCACCAAATGCAGCAAAAGCTAAAAAGCGTGCGGCGTCTGCATTAGAGCCAATAATATTCAAATCTCTTGGTATCGGGGTGGCCGAGGGCGATGGTATTGGTGAAGACGATGGCGCGGGTGAAGGTGGTGGCGCAGGTGTCGATTGCGGTGTGGCCGAAGGTTGAGGGTTCGCCGGCGCACCTGTACCCGGAGATGGCGTTGCTGGAGATGTCGGGGCGGGCAAGGGCGGACTAAATAAACTTGAGCCACCTTCCGAAGCTTCTTGTGATCCACCACATGCGGCTATAGTAAGAACGCAGCACATCAAGCTAGTTTTTTTAATAACACAGCCAAACTTTGCGCATACTATTTCAATGGAATTTTCGCGCACTTTTGATAGAAAAAAACTCATTTGATTAGTCACTCTTAACGTATTGATTTAAAAGCAAGCGCACATTAAATAATGTTTTTCAGTTGCTTTGAAAAATTGTACAGTTATTACATTGATCATATTTATATCGTTTAACTACTATGTCTATGTATGTCGCTATGAATCTTATTAACCGCGTGCTCCTAAAAATATGTATATATATAGTTTATGTTCACCTTTGTTGAGCTTAATTTAAGAAAGCTCAAAAGCTCCGACAAAAGTTATAAACGTATAAAACAATGAGCATTTAATATGCTTATTAACCGAATTAGAAAACCTTAAATACTAAGGAGCTGAAACCCCAAATCGATCGTTTAGATATTTTTAAGATGTTTTAAATTAATATAAGTATTTTATGGAAACTTATTCTAATTGAAACTGAAGTAAATAAAGATATAGTGTTTGTAACAATTCTGTATACAGTGAGATACATCTCATTTGTTTACAGGATACAAACAATGTTTATAAGGTTTTAGAAGATTAAATTAAGGATGTGTTGTGTGGAATTGGCAAGGCCAAATATGAGTTTATATAGTGCTAGGTAAGTAGTGAAAAGTTTATTTTTTATTGCTGAGTAAGATATGTTGTTAATGAGTCGTGATTAAAAAATAATGTTTATGCTTGCTTTTTATTTTTAGTCCCTTCCTCCATCTTTACTCTGTAAATGTTGAATAAGCCACTCAACAGTAAAGTCGGCTACTATCTGCTCATTAATGCCTGTGAATAGATACTAACGACCAGTCAGATTTGTGAGTACTAGATTGCCACTGCTAGCAGAATGAATAATCCCTAAGACAAATTTATTTTTAGTTAACCCTGTCGTAGGAAAAAGCAAATCTTTTTGAGAGATTATCTATTGGATTTAAATCTAGGGTTTATTTAGCTAGGGGCTATGTAGTTAAGGATTATGTAGTTAGGGATTATGTAGTTAGGATCTGTAGTCCTTGACTACATAGCCCCTAGATTGATTTTCTCTTTTTATATTTATTTTTGTTTGTATACGGTTCCCGCTTTCATAACAAAGCTGACATCTTTCATCAATGAAATATCTTCCAATGGATCTCCTGCAACGGCCACGAGGTCAGCAATTTTACCTTCTTCAATGCTACCTAGTTGGTCGCTAATATTGAGCAGCTTCGATGCTTCCAGAGTTGCCGCTTGGATCGCTTCCATGGGCGGCATGCCAGCCTCAACCATAAGTTCGAATTCCCGCGCATTGTCACCATGAGCGGAAACGCCTGAGTCTGTTCCGAAGGCGATTTTGACACCGGCTTTATAAGCCTTAGCGAAGGTCGCTTGAATAAGAGGTCCGATTTTCGCCGCTTTAGGGCGAACAATCTCAGGGAAGAAACCATTTATTTTAGCTTTTTCAGCCACCCAATCTCCGGCCATAATTGTGGGCACATAGTAGGTACCATATTTTTTCATTAGTTTGATGGTCTCATCGTCCATGTACGTTCCGTGTTCAATAGAACTTACGCCGGCTTTGATCGCTCGTTTCATGCCTTCGGCACCGTGGGCATGTACAGCAACAGTAAATCCATAGTCTTTTGCTGTATCTACAATGGCCTTAACCTCATCTTCCATAAACTGAGGGTTTTGACCACTTTTGGCGACACTGAGTACACCGCCGGTGGCAGTAATCTTGATAAGATCTGCTCCATCCTTATAGCGCTGCCGAACCGCTTCTCTGGCATCGGCGATACCATTGATCACTCCATGCTCAGGCTGTGGTGCATGCATTAGGTCTCTGCGAAAGCCGTTGGTGGGATCTGCATGGCCTCCGGTAGTCGCTATGCTCTTGGCAGCAGTATAAATACGTGGCCCTGTGATAAGCCCGGCGTTAATAGCTTTGCGTAATGCAACAGAAACATTGTAAGAATCGCCGAGATCTCGCACGGTGGTAAAACCCGCATCGAGAGTGCGTTGTGCGTATACCACACCTTTTAAGGCATAATCTGCTTCATTTTGTGTGAAACGCTCGGCATAGGTATTTTTGCCAAACTCAGATGTGAGGTGGGTGTGCATATCCATCAAGCCCGGCATAACAGTATAGTTTTTAAGGTCAATAATGCGGGCGCTAGATGTGGCTTTGACATAGCCCTCAATGATATTGTCTATCTTATCTTGCTTGATAACGATGGTGGATTCGCCTAATGCTTGGCGGCTTTTACCATCGATCACTTTACCTGCGTAAATATAGGTATCTTGTGCATGCGCGCCCACACAAAAAGCAAAAAATAGAAAAAAAAGAGTGCAATAATGTTTCACTGTAAAGCTCCCAGTCGATTTATTATCTGTGTCCTGCTGTATGTACTTAATTTTAAATAGATTCTATTAAAAACGGAATGGAATCTCATTTCCTCATTAGATATTAATATACGATATATGTGCGGCAAATTATATATGCTGGCCTAATCACTAGATCACCATGAAGGATGGAAGGGATGTTTAAATTAAAAAGAATTGCAGATAACAAAGAATTTATACTCAGTGAAGTATCACTGTTAATTGGGCGCAGTGAATCATGTGATATTTGTGTGAGCGAGGGTTATCCTTCACGGGAACACGCGCGAATTGTACAGAAAGATGAAGCGGTGTTAGTTGAAGATTTACACTCGACCAATGGCACGTTTGTCAATAATCAACGTATTGGTAGCTCGGCCCTATTGAATGTAGGAGATGTTGTAAAAGTTGGTGATGAGGCATTTAGTATTCAATCGCAGAGCCAACCTGATGCTACAGTTCTCGTTAAGTCTTTAGGCTCTGATGAGAATGTCAGCGCACTGGTTATCGAAGATGATGATGAAGATCATGAAGACTCTACTAGTTTGATTCATCAGTATTCTCTTCCTAGAGGGTGGAATCAGGACGGTAGCAATTTTATCAGTGAGATTGGCAAACTTGACGACCGTAAAAAGCAAGCGATAAATAGCTATATAGAAAAAGTCAGATCTAAATATAAAGGTCATATTGGTGTTTTGCTTATTCTATTTTCCGATGATAACCCTCCTGTTATTAAAAGTTTGGTGTATCAAGAAGGAGGACGTTCTAGTTGGACGTTTGGACGGGGTGATGGCTGTGATGTGATATTTCAGCATCCCTGTATTTCTATGCATCACGCGACTCTCACTTATGGTGAAGCCGGGTGGCATTTTGAAGATAGCGATTCCACCAACGGTATTTCTGTACAGGGTAAAAAACTTAAGACGATAAAGTTGCAGGATGAAATGAAGATAAGTGTGGCCAGTGCAGAAATATTTATACGCTTTATTTAGTATTTTGTTATCTAAGTTCCTATAACCTAGGTCTTATTATAACCTAGGTTTTCTTAACTCTTGTTCTCCTAATTCTTGTTCTTCTAAACTCCTGTTTTCCTAACCAAAGTCCTACTAACCTAAACGCTCCTAACCTAAACCTTACTATGCTAGACGCCTGATAGTATTTTTTGGGCGTGGCGGCATGCCTATTTGGGATACCGCCACTAGGCTATAAGCCATGAAAGACAGTGTATAGTTTGTTTTTTTTCGCGACAATGTGTTTTTTGGAATAGTTAAATAGGGCGGCATTCAGTTTTGCTATATGTTAGTTGTTACTACCTTTTTATCTCTTTATATGACAGACTTTTTTGAGTGTTGTGTTTGATTTTTAAGCTCTTTTTTTCACATTTCTCCGTGGTAAAATTACCGTCATCATAATTTACTCTCATGTTTGCTAAATAACACAAATTTAAGAGATCAAATTCATGTATTGCCCGCTTAAAAAAAACTCTAATACCCTAACTATTTCCCCATAAAAGCATGGGTGAAATTGCATGATGCGACGAGAATTAACCAGCAATTAGACGCTTATAAGCTATATTTAAAGGGATTGGCCTCTAAGATACAGAGGTATTTTGGTTTACTTTCTTTGCTTACTATTTAAATGATATGACAATGTTATTTTCTTCGTATAACAATATAGAAACAAAAGTAAAGAAAGTCTTATGTGTGAGATAAGATTGTTAAAATAGCGAAAATATTTCAAATGCCTAATAAAAATATTGTATTTTCTGCTTTTTTAATATTACTCTTTTCAAGGTTTGTATCGGCAACTGTCTCAACAGCTATAAATGCTGAAGAAATATCCTCGATATCCCATTTTCGTGCTTTCTCTCCTCCGTTTTTATCTGAGGATGATATTCTTTTTACTCGACAAATAGTTGAAGGAGCGCAAGGCTATCTCTGGATACGGGGGGGGGATAGGCAATTATTACGTTACGACGGTTATGAGCTTGAGAGTGTCGATGTTCCAAATTATGCAATGTTGGGTGATTACGAGGAGCAATTTTTATATAAAGATAATGATGGTCAGCTATGGTACACCAATCATAATTTGCATAAATATAGTTACGAAACCAAAAGTTTTATATCTAAAAACGTTACCAACTCTCGCTATATTTATGCTGCTGTAGATGATCATAATGGTGCATTATGGTTAGGTGGCAAAGGATTTGGCTTTATCAAATACGATAAGGAAAGTGAGCAGGTTATCCTATCAGACATACATACCTTATTACCTAATGCTCCGCAATTTGTTACAAGTATGGCTTATGATCATAAACAAAAAGCCTTGTGGATGTCTTCTACTGAGGGTGTATTTAAATTCGATACGATTTCCCGCAAGCTAGTTAAAATCGATACACCTATCGATAAAGTGTTCTCCACCCACTATACAAGAGATATTTCAATAGATATAGACAGAGAAGCGTTGTGGGTTCCTACACCTGAAGGCTTAATAAAGATTCATACCAAAAATTTTGCGGTGCATATCTACACTGAAGGTGACGATGAAAACTCTTTGCCAATTCGCTTTGTTACAACGACACTGATCGATTCTCGCGGTAATTTATGGGTAGGTTTAGAGAAGGAAGGCCTATGTCTATATCGTTACAAAAAAGATAATTTCCTCTGCGCAAGGTCATCAGCAGAAGACAAAAATAAAATACCTTTTGCCACAGTTGAAGATATCTATGAAGATTCTAATGGCTCTCTTTGGCTATCCATGAATAAAAAAGGGATGGTTCGTATCACGCCTTATTTAGAGAAATTTTCAAAGCTTCGTGATCGAATAACGGTTCCTGTGAACAACTATTTTAAACACTCTTTTAATGCCATCGTCCGAAAGAATGGCGATATATGGATTGCGACAGATGGTGGGGGTATTAATGTCTTTAATTATAAAACCGGAAACTTTTACACAATAAAGCATGATAATAAAAACCCTCACTCCCTACCTTCAAATTCAGTGATTACTATCGCTGAAGATGAAAAAGGGTTTATCTGGGCGGGAATGTGGGCCGGTGGCGTGTCTCGAATAAATCCAGACACGATGGAGATTAAAAACTATTATCATGACCCGGATATGAGCAGTGATCAATCTTTAGCGGGCAATAATATCTTTCACATCGAACCGGATATGAACGGTGGTGTATGGATAGCTATCTGGTATCATGGCATACAATATTTAGATAGAGGTACGGAATTATTTGATAGCTACTTAGCGTCACAAGACGAGAGGAAAATTACCAATACAGAAATTACAGATATTGCTATTAACGACGAAAAGGTATGGGTTTTGGGCCGTGCGGGGCTAGAGGTATTTGACCCCGCTACCAAAGAGTTTTCATTACATATTGCATCAGAAAAACACTTTTTCAGGTCTTTATATATTCATAGTGACGAAGAGTTTTATATTGGTTCAAGCAATGGCTTTTATATTTACAATCCCAGCTCACACACAAAAAAATATTACACCGTTGAAGATGGTCTCTCCGGTAGAGATACATTTTACTTTCACGTGGATCAAAAAAAACGGGTTTGGATTGCTACTAACAATGGTGTCTCCATTTTTGAACCGGACAATGAGAGCTTTGAAAAGTATAGCGAGCAAGACGGCTTGGTGAGTAACAAATCCAGTGAGTTTGGTGAGTTTTTTGAGGCCGGTGGTGACTTGTTTATCCCATCTGTTGGTGGTGTTTCTATTGTTAACCCAGATGATATCCCCAAAAGCCATTATGAACCTACAACAATTATCAGCAATATTAGCTATATTGCCACCGATGACCTTTCTTTTGACAAAAATACCCTCAAGCATGAATATTCATTCATTGATGGTATGGAAATTCCCTATAGCTCTAACAGTCTTGAGTTTAAATTTTTAATTCTTAACTTTATTTTTCCTGATAAGAATAAATTTAAATACAGGCTCATTGGCTGGCAGACAGCTTTTACGGAAACCAGCGCTCATGAGAATGTTGCACGTTATACTAATTTAAAACCAGGCAATTATACTTTCGAAGTGTTCGGCGCAAACGGACGGGATGTTTGGGATGAGGGGGGCGCCTCATTTTCTTTTGTCATATTGCCTCCATGGTGGCAAACCTGGTGGGCGATGATAATTTTTGCGTGCTTATTTTTTGCTTTAATTTATTTGATAATGCGTTGGCGATTATCGTTTAATATTTATAGGGAAAAAGAGCTAGCCAGAAAAGTTAAGGACAAAACCTTACAGCTTGAGCAATATGCTAGTGAGCTAAAGAGCACTAGCGACTCCTTAGCTTTACTTAATTCTGAACTTGAGCAGCGTGTAGAAAGTAGGACAAGAGAGTTACAAGTTGAAGTTAATGAACGTAAAGTAGCTGAATCTAAGCTTTTTCATATGGCCTTTCATGACTCTCTTACAGGTTTGCCAAACAGACAGTGGTTGATTCAAAAGATAGAGTCGTTAATCCACAAATGTCAAAATAACCATGACCTGGTTTTTGGTCTAATGTTTTTGGACGGAGATCGTTTTAAACAGATCAATGACACACATGGTCACATTATTGGTGACCAGCTGCTTATAGCCTCGGCCATAAGATTATCAAATTTACTCAATGAATATCAGCATGTAGCAAGGCTAGGCGGTGACGAATTCACTGTAATTGCTGAGCATGTAAAAGCGAGTGATGAATTGGAGTCTCTGGCCACACATATTATTCAAGCTTTTGCAAAGCCTTTTGATATTGACGGTAACATCATTTACTTTAATGTCAGTATAGGCGTGTTGATTTGCGATGCTAGTTACAGTCTAGTGCCCAGTGTCTTGCGCGATGCAGATATAGCAATGTATCGAGCGAAAGAAGCAGACAGGGGCACATATAAAGTTTTCGACCAAGAAATGCGTAAGGTAACGCTCGAATTAGCCCAACTAGAAGCTGGTTTGCACGAAGCGTTGGAAAATAATCACTTTTACCTTATGTATCAGCCTATCTTAGACTTGAGAAGTGGAGTGATAAATGGATTTGAAGCGCTACTTAGATGGCGACATCCTACCAGAGGCGATATCTCTCCCTACGAATTTATCCCTATTGCCGAAGAGACGGGTTTAATTTGGCCAATAGGTGAATGGGTTTTGTATGAAGCGTGTCGACAAGCGAAAATATGGCACGATATGGATATTGCCTGTCGTCCGACAATATCTGTAAATTTATCTTCTAAACAACTGAAAAATTTAACCTTTTTGGATATTATTGACAGTGCAATTACCAGCAGTGGTCTAGATGCAAACTTTTTAAATCTGGAGCTTACCGAAACAGTGCTCATGGAAAATAATGAAACAATTAGTTATTTCTTAGATACTTTGCGTGAACGCAAAATTGATCTGGCAATTGATGACTTTGGCACAGGGTATTCATCATTGGCTTATTTAAGAGAGATCCCGGTACAACACATTAAAATTGACCGAAAATTTATTGATGCTATCGATAACACGGCAGGCAATCGCATTAATTATGATGCTTTAAAAATTGTTAAAGCGACTATTTCTCTTGGGCAGAGTTTACGTAAAAAAGTCACTGCTGAAGGTATTGAAAGTAAGACCCAACTTGATGCGGTGATGGAGTACGGATGCGACTTTGCTCAAGGGTATTACATTGCCAAGCCATTGATGAGCGAAGAAGCAACTAAGCTTTTGTGTGTACCTATCGATGAGCTAGATGATGGATGCTCGGATCAAAAAGACAGTTTTCTTAAAAGATACCAGCTGGCGCAAAAAAATATGCAGCCGCGATTGCGAGATAAATTTAAGTAGGGCTGGCTATCCGTTTCGATCACAGACTGCTTTTTGATACAAGTCTTTTATTTCTTTTATTGCCACGTCTTCTATTTCCATAACAAGTAAACTGCAGACGAATAGCTGTGCCCCCAGGCGCCCGGAATTAAAACGTTGAGCGAGATTTCGTTCACTGATCTTTATATTAAACTGATTGTGTAAACCTTGACATATATCCTTGTATCTTAAACATCTAAGTTTACGCTGTGTGCGGAGGTATTCAGACAAAGCATAGGCCCATTCTTGCGAGTGGAAATATTTTAGTATGGAAGAATCTGTCATGGCGTGTTAGTTTCCTCGCAAGAAATTTTGCATATGACGAAGATTAAAAATAATGAAGAGAGCTATACTAGCAAGTATTGCTTGACTTGCACACATATTAGAGGCATATTGCCATAATATGCCATTTATGGAATAAGGGATTACACCATTTCTACTAAAATTTTATTATTTACTGTATGTATTAAAAGCTTTTTGGATCTAGCTTTGAGCCTAGATATAACCATAGCTAGATATAATTATAAAAAAGAAGTGATAAATTAGGGCGACTTGTGGCTGTTGTTGGAAAGCATCTTATTATCGAAGCGACGGGGGATGTCGCGTCACTCGGTTCAAGTGAACTAGAAGCGCTGACCAAAAAAGCGGCAGCCAGTACTGGTGCGACCCTTTTATTTAGTTATTTTCATCCCTTTGGCCAAGCTCAAGGCAGTACCGGTGTTGTAGTGCTTGGTGAATCCCATATGACAGTGCACACTTGGCCTGAATCAGATTATGCTGCGTTTGACATTTTTGTATGTGGACGTTGTGATCCATATAAAGCTGTCGATGTTTTAAAAAGTGCCCACCCGCATTCCTCATTTACAGTCAGCGATTTTAAGCGAGGTGCTCATCGACCGAGATTTGCTCTTGACAAACTAGCGACATTGACTCTGGATCTGTGTGAACGCAATCCTTTAATAGTAAAGCGCCTGCTCGATAAAAAACTAGTGACCAGTGACGATGATGCCAAAGCAGGTATTACTGAAACTCTGAGATTTTTGTACATCACCACTAGCTTTTCCGGTGTTCAAACCCCTTCGGTGAGGGTTGATGACATTTGGCATGAACTCATTATTTTTACCAAGGACTACGCTTGGTTATGTGACAAACTCGCAGGACGTTTTATCCACCATGTGCCTTCTGATGATCAAATACAGGAGCGAGGACAATACCGAACAACTTTGGATATTTATGCCACGCTTTTTGGTGATCCTAATCCCGCTTTTTGGGGAAGCCATAAAGATGTCAGTGCCGCCTGCTCCATGTGTAAAACAGCATTAGATAACTAAACTATTAAAAAGGAAAGTAGTGTATGTATTTTGAATCTAATTTTGACTTAAAGCCTGCGCCTAATATTAAAGATACTTTAGAGAGGCCCTCAAAAGTATTTAAAAAAATTTATTCCCTTGTTACCGGTGGTCTGACGCCAACAGAGCGTTTGCAGACAGAGGTTATGCTGTCCATATTACAATCTGTTAATGTCAAACTAAGAGAGATTGACATCGACCATCTAGTAAAGCTCTCTGCCGATAGCACTGATATTTATTGTGAAAAACAGAATGGGCCAAAAGATCTGTCAGAAGCTATTCAGAGCTTTGCCGTGCAAATGCAAGGTGATAGCGCGAAATTATACAAATCCTTTATGCTAGTGTTAACACATGATTACGAAGGCCTAAGGTTTCTTATTGAAATCTCTATTAAGCGTCGTGTTAAGGTCGGGGAGTCTCCCGTGCATGTGACGGTCTCTGCTGTGATAAACGAATTTAAGCGAGCGTTGGGTGAGACAGATGAAAAATTACAAGATCGATTGCAAAAAGTTATCGCAAATTCAAAATTGTTGGCAGAAAAAAGAAAAAAATATCTTAAGTCTTTCAAAGGGTTTGTAGAAAAACTCAATGTACAAATGTCTTCCATCGCTCACCTAGAAAAAACTCTTGAGCAAATAACTCGTGCTAAGATGATGGTGCCTCATTCCAGGAATTGCAATAGCCCTCGACGACGCAGCCAAGCATCATCTTTACATCACGATTATTATTGTTTAGACGATTGCACAGATTACTTATGGTCTTGGTTCTTTACTATGTGCGATTACGCATCTAATAGTGATTTTAGTTCATTTGAATTGAATGATGAATCTGGAGCGACACTTGCCTTGTCTTTTGATCGGTACTCCGATGGGATTGAATCATCTAGTACGTCTGGGAACGACTCCGATAGTGACAGCAGCTCTTCTTGGATTGGTGATTTTTTCTCAGGTGGCGATAGTGGTTCGAGTTCTTCCTCTAGTTGCTCAAGTTGTTCTAGCTGTGGTGGTGGTGACTAAGGCTTGCGTGACTTGTGTTAAGGCGCTAAGAAGTTAAAAGTAATATTTAGAATAATATAACAACATAGGAATACGCATATGGTGTCTCGTTTATCGCTTATGTCCCTACTGTTGCTTTTTGTGGTTATGACGGGCTGCTCATCTAATGATGATGAGGTGCTGGCTCGCTTGGCGCAAACAGAGCAGGAAGTGGACAAGCGATTATCTCTACTGGAAAAACATCTTAACGCTGGTCGGCTTTCGAATGGTAAATTAATTAAGCAATATGCGGCGTATATTAAGTCGAAATCGCCTGACCTCGCGCCCATTGCGAGTACGATGGAAAGCGAAGCAAGCTCCAAGGGGGCGCTATATCAAGGATTGGTCATGCGTTACCAAGCTGCTGTGGAGGAGGGTAAGTCTATTCTCAAAAAAACCGAGGAAGAACGCCTTAGACTCGGTGAAGAATTTGAATCCATCGCTTTCGCTGCTGATCCTCAAGAGTTCAACGCCGCTCTTGCCGATCCATTGAATGTATTGGCCGATATGTCTGGTGGTGCCTTAGCACGGATTAATGCCGGTTCAAGGAAGGATACAGAGTCTTCTAATGGGGCCACCCATTATGGCTCTGCCTCAACTTTAGTGGGTAACCCAAACTATGGTTATTGGCAACAAAACAGTAATGGTACTTCTTTCTGGGCGTTTTATGGTCAGTACCGTCTTTTATCTGATTTATTGTCGGGTCCGGTGTATTACAGTAACTGGTCGCGTCGTCGAGACTATAGTTATTTCCATGATTATGGTCGCAGCTATTACAGCTCTCCTAGTCAAAAACTGCAATCTACATTAACCCAGACTCGCACACAAAAACGATTTGAAGCTAAAGGTGAGCGCTTTTCCGGCCCCTATAGTAAACGACGTAGTACTGGAGCTGCCTATTCAAAAGTTCATGGCTCACAAAATAAAATAAATGAAGTAAGGCGTAAGTCCAATCGTTTTTCTTCGTCTTTAAGTTCGTCTAATCGGCTGGCAAGTGGCAGTAGCTCGTCAGGTCTATCTCGCTACAAAAGTAGCTCTCAACGTTCATCTTTCGGCTCTCGCGGCAGTTCCAACTCATCGCGCAGCTATAGCAGTCGTGGAAAATAATTCGGAGATTATCAATATGAATGCATTTTACATCTCAGCGCTGGCGATTAACTTAGTGATTGTTATTGCCGTGCTATTTTGTTACCGCCATGTGCAAGCTAAAATCGCCGGTGTGTCTTCAAATGAAGAGTTAGCCGATAAAGATAACTATGCTTTTGGCGTTTCTGTCGCTGGTGGCTTACTGGCCCTGTGTTTTATGTTAGCTGCTGCCGTGTCAGGTGATATTGCTGGGTCTTTGGCAGAGGAGGCTATTAATGTTTTATCTTACGCCTTGGTTGGTGTTGTGCTACTTAAACTTGGCATGTTGATTAATGACAACCTATTAATGAGGGGCTTCTCTGTTGGCGAACAGTTGCGTCAAAAAAATATGGCAGTGGGTGTTGTTAATGGATCAAATTTAGTTGCCCAGGGTATTATTACTTCTGCTGCAATTAAATGGGTCGAAACAGATTCTTGGCAGGGGCTAGGTTTTGTTGTCATGATTTGGTTAGTATCGCAAGTGGTGATTTCACTGGTGACGTTTATTCGTATGTCGGTGTATAAACGTCGCCATAATGGCTCGTCTTGGCAAACGGCTATAGAAGGGAACAATGCTGCGCTAGCTATTCGTTTTGCAGGTCAGATTATCGCTGCTGCAATTACAGTAAAGGCGGCTTCTAACATGGTGGCCTTTCTCCCACTATTATGGATGACTTCAATGGCATCTCTGCTGCTTTATTCTTTAGGCTTGGTAATTGTCGTGTGGGGTATTTATCGCATCGTTCTGCCAACGGTTCTCTATGGTGTTAATGTTGTTGAAGAAGTGGATAGTCAGGGAAATATCGGCATTGCTTTTATTGAGGCAGGATTATTTATTAGTATTGCCCTTATCCTACTATCTTTGTTGGCGTAAATATTTTCTATGCAACAGGCAAGTATGCAGGCTAATCGCGCTCAGCTGCGCATCCACGATATAAGCTTAATACTTCTGATGGGTGTGTTGGCTGCTTGTGGCCTTATTTATGAATATTTACTGTCTCATTATGCGGGGCGAATTTTAGGCGCTATTGAAACCACTTTGTTTGCCATGATCGGAGTTATGATCGTGTCTATGGGAGTAGGTTCTTTTTACGCTAAGTTTGTGCGCTGTGCATTTACTGGGCTTGCCGTACTTGAAGTATCTATTGGTTTACTTGGCGCTCTTGCAGTATTGATCATGGCGTTTATTTTTTCTGCCGCCTATGTTCTTCCTACGAGCTTGCAACAAATATACGGCCTAGATCCGGCAATTTTAATTCACGGCGGTGCTGTCAGCGCTTTTAATATTATTGCCCAAGCCGCTCCTTTTCTTTGTGGTTTTATTTTAGGCTTTATGATCGGAATGGAAATCCCGTTAATTGCCCGAATTCGTCAAAAAATTCATGGCACTTATCTTGAGCACAATGTAGGAACTATTTATGGTGCCGATTATATCGGTGCAGGCGTAGGTGCAGCCTTATGGATTTTAGTCTGCCTGAAACTGCCAATTATGGTGGCTGCCATTGGTACTGCCACAATTAATTTATCTGCCGGCGCATTTTTTCTCTGGCGTTATCAAGACGACATTCGTGGTGTTCCTCTGCTGTGGGTATGTCATGGCGCTCTGGCAATTGTACTGATTATTTTAGGCTTAACGGGGCAGAGCTGGCTGCAGTCGTTAAACAATATGTTGTTTCAAGATAAGGTGGCTTACTCTTTGTCGACGCCTTTTCAACAATTGACGATAACTCAGCGAGTTTTTGGCCAGGGTTTACCCAAAGTTACCAGCTTATTTATTAATGGCCGTTTACAGTTTTCCAGCAGTGATGAACAGGTGTACCACTCCATGCTTACCTATCCTGCATTGCTTGCCTCAGCTAAAACTGATCGCGTGCTTATTATTGGTGGTGGCGATGGCTTAGCCCTGCGTGATGTGCTGCAATGGAATCCAAAGCAGGTCACGTTGATCGATCTTGATCCCGCCATAATTACGCTATTCTCTGGACAGGATAAGAACGCGCCTGCGGACCTGTCTCAATATCTGTTGGAACTAAACCAGCGTGCTTTTCTCGATCCTCGGGTCACCCTTGTGTTGGGAGACGCTTTACTAAAAGTAGAAAGTCTCATTTCCAAGAGGCAAGTATTTGACACCATTATCGTGGACTTGCCCGATCCCAATCACCCAGATTTGAATAATCTTTACAGTGATTATTTTTATGCAAAATTGGGTGAATTGCTCTCTGGTGATGGTGCGATTGGAGTGCAGTCAGGTTCCCCTTATCACTCGAAAAAGGCTTTTGTATCCGTAGGTAAAACCATGCAAAAGTCGGGTTTTATCACTGAGCAATATCATACCAATGTGCCTACTTTTGGCGAGTGGGGTTGGACGATTGGGGTAAAGCATGGCCGGCGTGCTTCCCGGCGAATCATGCAGGCTGATGTGTTACCTGTGCAACATCATTGGATTTCTAAAGACCAGTTGCTGGCTGCCTTCGTGTTTGCTCCTAGCTATTACCTGTCTTCAGACGATGTGAAGGCTAATGAGCTGGGCAGTCACCATATTTATCAATACTACCGCGATGCATGGCAGCAAGAAGGCGGGGTATTTAATGCAAATGAAGGTTGATATTTTCAACGACAAGCAATATATTAGTAGCATAATGACATATTATGCCATTTACCCAATACTCTAAGGAGAATAAACACAATGAACGAAAGCAAGCTAGAAGACATCGCTTTTAAGCTTAACTGTTATGAAACCCCCACCGGGACGACGTTTGCTACGGAAGTGAGTGAGGATGGTGACACAGTGGCAGTTACCTGTTCCAACAACCCTGAGTTCCCTATCGTATTAGCCAAAACGGATACTCAAATTCTATCTGTTTGTCCGTTGTTTACTCTCGATGATGTGGAGCAAAGTAATCACGCCGAGCTTAATAAAGTGCTTTTACAATTAAGCCCAGTCGTGCCTTTGAGCTCTTTTGGTTATCAAGGTGATTCGATTATTTTATATGGTGCGATGGCGGTAAGTACGCTGTTTGAAAATATTGCCCATGAGCTTGAAGTGCAAGCTAATAATACCCTTGATGTTCTCGAATCTTTGACTGAATTTCTTAAATAGGAGTAGCGTGATGAGTATTCTTAAAGATATTTTTACGGCAATTAAAGGCGGTGCCAACGAAGTAGGCGAAGCAGTTGTTGATTCTCAAGCGCTGCGTATTTTGGAGCAAGAAATTCGTGAGGCCGACGAAGGTATTAACAAAGCCAAAGTTCAGTTGCGAAACCTCAAGTCAAAAGAGATTAAATTGCAGCGCGAGCTCAACGCATTGAAAGATGAAGAAGCGCAATACACAACGAAAGCTAAGCAATGTAAAGATGCCGGCAATGAAGCTTTGGCTCGTGAGTGTATTGATAAAATCTTGGAGTTGCGCGATAGCATTGCCAGCTTTGAATCCGAGTACCAAATGCTGAAATCCTCCGTAGATAATATTTACAAAGTGATTAAGCAGCGGGAAAAAACCATAGAAAAAAACCGCAACGAGTTAGAAAAAGCGAAAACTATTAAAGAGTTGAACAAAGTTAAGTCTGCGGTTGCCAGTGCTATGCCTACTAATGATAGTAGCGCAAAACGTGTTAACCGGGCACTTGATCGAGTTAAACGTCAAGAAGAAGAGTTTAACAATAAACAATCTGCCGATACCTGGTTTGCCGAACAAGAAGCTGGCGGTGACCTAGATCGAAAACTCAAAGAAGCCGGTATTGGTGGTAGTGGTAAAAGTGCTGCTGACGATTTGTTCGCATCTTTGTAAAAACTATGCCGGGCGAACCCCGGCTTTTTATTGCTGGTGAATTATGTTTTCTTTTTTTGGCAAGAAGAATAAAAATGGTACGCGTACCCTAACTAGCGCGAATGATTTACAGGTCGGTGACATCATTGTTTTTAAAGATACGCTACATTTGCCTGAATCTATTCGTGGGCAATCGGTTGAAGTTGTTCAAGTAGGCGCGTATGAATTTGAGTCTGGTTTTGAAGCCAGCTTCGCCTTGAAAACTGTCAGTGGCGAAGCTTATTTCTTAAGTAGTGAAAATGATGATGGCGAAACGATATTGACGCTGTCGCGACAAATTCAGCGTGAGGTTGTGGAAGCAATTTTTGATTTGGGCGAAATTGGTAATGTTCTGGATGAGGGGTTTAGTTCCTTAAAATCTCTCGACTCAACACCGGCAGAATATGATGAGTGGGTGGCCAGCGAATATCATGAGAACGCTGACTGTGTGCAGTGTTACTACCACAAGACAGACAAACGTGGTCAGACTCCAGCCCAATATTCAGATGGTAGCTTTGATGGTGAAGAACTGAATTATTATGAATGCACAAGTGTTAACGGTGACTATGGTGTCGCAATAGAAGTATACAAGACCGGGGATACGGACATTTCATTGTTTAAATGTTTCGATGAATCAGTAATTGAGGATTTATTACCTAATGCCGGTTGATAAAGATCCTATAAATAATGATTTGTGGGCAAATGAGCGAAAAGCGCTTAAAAAAATACAGATGCATTTTACTTTTACCGCACATGCTTCAAGGCTACTGAAAATTGATGCAGTTAACGAACGTATGTCGACCACTAACTACTTGCGCAAACTGCTGGGGTTAACCTTCGCACAGGATACTCGTGATCGAATAGGTATCAGTTTGTCAGAAGATGACTTCGCTCATTTGGCCCAGCGCTATGAAGTAGATGTGAATGACAAAGATGCGATAAAACGCAAAGTAACGGCAAGTATTAATTTGCTTTACAACAATAAGGACACAAGCCAAGAGCCTTAGCTATGAAGACCTTGGATTTAATATTACATGTTCGTTCGCGTATGCGTCATCGACGCTATACCAAGCACTTATCGTATAACTTATTTCGTCGTATTTTTAATTTCTTAGTGATTTTATGTGTTTTGCTAGGAATTAATACTGCTGCGATGATGTGGTTTGAAAAAATGAATTTTTCAGATGCGCTTTGGTTGTCCGCAACGACAGTTACCACCGTCGGTTATGGTGACTTCTCGCCTTCCTCAAATGAAGGACGTATTGTTACTGTCATATCGATGTATTTTATTGCCATCGCATTAATGGGACAAATCGTTGGCGAATATATGGACTGGCGTTCAATAAAAACAGAAAAGCTGCGCAGCGGCGCGTGGGAGTTTAAAGATATGGAACAGCACATACAGATTATTAATACCCCCAATATTGATACAGAGTCCTACCTTGATCGGCTATTAAATCAAGTGCGCAGTACCCCTGAGCTTAAAAATATTCCAGTACAGTTGCTGACACGTAAGTACCCCGAAGGTATTCCAACGTCGTTAAAACGCCATAAACTTATTCACCGAACTGGAGAAGCTGAAAACAGTACGATGCTAGAGTCCGTACAGGTAGATAAAGCATCTTATATTGTTATTCTCGCACGCGATGCATTTGACTCCATTTCCGATAGTCTAACCTATGATATTTTATCCCGCATTGCAGAGATTGGCACCGATGCTACTATTGTGGCAGAGGCCGTGAATGACGAGAACCGCAAGCGACTGCAGTCGGCGGGTGCTAATGTGGTGATTCGGCCTATGCGCGCTTACCCGGAACTTGTGGTAAGAGCCATGACAGATCCCGGTACTGAGCAGGTTATGGAAAATATTTTCACCCACGATGGTAGTCGCTTAGCCCGCGTTGATTTTGATTTTGCTAATACTAAGTGGGCCGATTTGCAATGCTCCATAATTCAATCTAATAAGGGAACGCCTGTGGCTTATATTACTGTTGAGGGTAAAATTGTTATCCCCGACTCCAACAGCATGCAATGTAGCGGTAAGGGCATTATTAGTTTAGTGAGTGATAAACAGACTTTTGTTTGATGCGCTCTAAAGTGCTAACAAAATCGCACTTTTGTGTTAAGCACTTTAGCGGCGACACTTTTAAAAAGGTAGGACGCTTTTTTAAAAGAATAAAGTAATCTCTTAGATTACGCGCTGCGCATGGAAGCGCAGTCATGGGCGCAAGCCCACTGCGAGTAGCTTAAGTGCTAACAAAATCGCACTTTTGTGTTAAGCACTTTAGCGGCGACACTTTTAAAAAGGTAGGACACCTTTTTAAAAGAATAAAAAAGGAAGATAATCACTATGTTGCGTAGATATAAAATACCCTTTGATGCGATATGGCTGTTGGCTATTATGTGGTCGCTATTTATTGTTGACTTTTTGTTGCCAATTAGCCTTAACTTTCTGGGTTTATCTCCAAGGCGATTGTTAAGTTTGCCTAATATTTTTACCTTTCCTCTTGTTCACAGCGGCCTATGGCATATTGTATCCAATAGCTTACCCTTTGTTATTCTCGGTTCTATTATTCAACTTTATGGACGTACAACATATTGGCTTACTACCTTTATTATTTTACTTGTTGGCGGGATTGGAACCTGGTTATTTTCATCTGCCGGAATAGTGGTCGGCGCTTCCGGTCTTATCTTTGGCTATTGGTCTTTCCTATTGTCATCCGCGTATTTTCGTAAATCATTAAAAACTTTTGCGATCGCCTTCGTGGTCTTTATTTTTTACGGATCACTACTGTTTGGTTTATTTGACTTAAGATCCCATATTTCATGGGCCGGTCATTTTTGGGGACTGATTGGCGGCGTAGTGGCTGCTTATTGGAGTGTTAAAAATATTCGCAATGCTGCGGATTCTGAAATTTAGGAGTTGTTATGTCTCGTGGTGCAGGTGGTACAGACGGTGGAATAGGGCAGTTTTTTATTGGACTGGTGATGTTATGCGGCGGTGTATATATGCTACTACAAGCCATTACAGTAACATCGTCCTTTGGTATGGGCGCGAGGATTTATAGTTTCACTGCATTTAATACCTCAATGGGCTTAACCACAGGAATGGTGATGGTGCCATTTATCTTTGGTGTGGGCATGATCTTTTATAATTCCCGCAATTTTCTCGGCTGGCTTTTAACGATAGGCGCATTATCGGGGCTTCTTTTTGGTGTTATTTCCTCAATTCATTTTCATATGCGCAGCATGTCTGCTTTTGAGCTTATTACCATATTAATATTAAGTTTTGGCGGGCTGGGTTTGTTTTTGCGATCGTTAAGGGATTCATCCCGTAAAAGCAGTGAAGATATTATCTAGCAATTTTTACACAAAGTCATGAAAGTATGATCAATACTTCATACGCCAAGGGCTATTGCGATGGCATATGAAGTATAACGACACTGTAGCAATGGCCTACTACTAAGAAAGGTGTTTATTATTTGCGGTGTTTGATCACCGTATGGATAACATGTTCTGCTTCAAAATACACGGTGAAGTCCGCATACTCCCAAAAATAAATAGGGGGTTGGCCACTGGGCCCTTGCTCACTTTGAGGGTCACCGAACTCAGCTTTTACCTGGGCTTTTGTTTGCCCTCGGTTAGGCGCTTTACCGGTCCAGGCTTGAGTGTCTTGGCCAATAGGTACACGCACTGTTTCGCTGTTTGCCAGTGTTGGCAATAGGAGACTTGTGCCTGTTAGCAAATTCGCCATGACTAATGTAATAAGGCGAGATGTCTTCATTTATGTTTCCCCTTGGGTTTTTGGCCGTGCCTTTTTTCTATTATGGATTTGGGCTTTCATTATTTGGCGGGATAATTCCTGCCGTTGAGCATCATTTAGTCGAAAAAACTTAACCGCGACTTGATACTTATCCTCTTTCTGGTTACAGCGTAATACTTTAGCAAAAGTGATCACCGGTGAGTAGCTTGGCAAGAATACCAACCTCACTGCAATATAGCTGTCTTTGTACAACATACGGTCACAATGAAAGGCGAGACCATCTTCGCTCAAGTTAATGCGTGTTGTTGGTTTACTGTTAGATTCTGCATCGTGAGCAAATAATGTATGACGTCCAATAAGATCAATTTTGTTGCTTAGCATCTGTAGATAGTCACCTAAAAGCCGGTTTTTCTCTGTGAGTAAACGCAAAGTTTGTACATTGTCTCGATCGAGTCGACGCAGTTCATTGATAAGGCCTAACGAGGCACTATCATCAAAGACATCTTCGGGTTGGTCATTTTCGGCACAGAATGTGTCTGTCACTTTATAGTCGAATAACACATCGTGGCTGATACGAAAGAAGTCCCGTTTATCAGCAGAAGTAGATGATTTATTGGTTGTTTTGCTCATAACATGTCGCGTTTTTGTGCTTTTGTCGTACTTAAATCATAGATCACCACGATATATCTTGTCCCGTTTGTATTTCTGCTGTTTAATCTGCGCCATGTCGCAATCTGTTTCTTGGTACATAGGTCTCCGTTATATCCGGGCTAAAAGGCGCAACGGCTTTATAGCCTTTGTCAGCCTGTTTGCTTTGTTGGGTATGATGTTGGGCGTGTTTGCTCTTATTGTCGTACTTTCAGTGATGAATGGTTTTGATCAAGAGCTGAAAAATCGCATTTTAAAGGTTGTGCCTCACGGTATGATTGAAAGCACTGATCCTATGGGCCAGTGGCAGACTGTTGCTTCTCAAGTAGATGATATTGCTCAGCAAGAGAGGATTCACCTGTTGGGGCGGGCTCCGGTAATTGAGGGCAAAGGACTGATTAATTTTCAGGGAGCAATTCGCGCCATTGCTCTTGAGGGTATTTTGCCAGAGTCTGAGAAGCAAGTGTCTGAAATTGCAGACAGTATGTTGATTGGCCAAATTGACGATCTTGTGCCAAGGCAATACGGTATTGTCATGGGGAGCTTAATTGCTCGTCATCTTGGTGTCACTACAGGAGATAAGGTATCGGTGACCCTACCGGTGGTATCCGTTACTCCAGCGGGTATTTTCCCTCGCAGTAAACGTTTTACTGTCACTGGTATATTTGAAGTGGGGGCTCAGGTAGATCAGAGTCTAGCGCTTATCCATATTCAAGATGCGCAAAAGTTATTTCGCCTGCCCAATCAAGTGCATGGTCTGCGCTTACGCTTTGATGATATCTATGCGGCGCCTGAAGGGGTGAAGCGGCTCAGTCAAAAGCTTGGCGATGACTATCGCGGAACAGACTGGAGCCATACTCAAGGGAGTCTATTTTCTGCGGTTAAGATGGAAAAGACTGTGGTTGGCGTGATGCTAAGTGTCATCATTGCCGTGGCGGCATTCAATATTATCACCAGTTTAATAATGATGGTGACTGAAAAGCGCAGTGATATTGCCGTATTGCGTACCTTAGGCTTGGCTAAGCAAGATGTGATTAAGATTTTTATGGTACAGGGAACTGTGATGGGGATTGCAGGTATTGTTATCGGTAGTTTCAGCGGTATCCTCGCGGCTCATTATCTGTCTGCTATGATAAGTTTTTTTGAAGGTGTACTCGGTTTTCAAGTGTTTGATAAAAACGTATATTTTGTCTCTTACCTACCTTCTTTGTGGAAACCTGAAGACACCATACTCACGTGCTCGTTTGCCCTTGTGGTCTCATTCCTGGCGACCATTTATCCTTCCTTTCGCGCAGCTCAAATTGAACCTGCCGAAGCGCTGCGTTATGACATATAGATGAATCAAGTATGGACAATATTGTATTAAGTTGCGCTAACGTAACCAAAGACTATGATGAAGGCCCACAGCGTGTCAGCGTACTTAAAGGGGTGGATTTTCAATTGCAGCGCGCTCAGCGAGTCGCCATAGTGGGGGCCTCAGGCAGTGGCAAAAGTACTTTACTCAATGTACTCGGTGGTCTCGATAAGCCTAGTGGTGGTGAGGTCACTGTGCTTGGCCAGGCCTTTTCCAAGCTCAGCGAAAATAAGCGTGGTAAGGTGCGTAATCAAAGTATGGGGTTTGTCTACCAGTTCCACCACCTTCTGCCTGAGTTCAGTGCTTTGGAAAATGTGGCGATGCCGTTGTTGATTGCTGGTCAGGATAAAAAAGCAGCGCAAGACAAAGCACAGGAGCTACTATCTGAGGTCGGTTTAATCGAGCGCATTCATCATAAACCGGCAGAGCTCTCTGGCGGTGAACGTCAGCGGGTTGCGATTGCAAGGGCTTTAGCTAATGATCCTGCTTGTGTCTTGATGGATGAACCTACCGGTAATTTAGATAAAGATAATGCTATGGCAATTCAGCAACTTATGATGAGCTTAAGTAAGTCTTTAGCCATCAGTTTTGTGGTGGTAACACATGATGAACAGCTGGCCCATACGCTTGATTTGGTATACGAGCTAGCAGACGGCGTATTGATTGAGCGTGCTTCTTAATGAAAAGCTCACTAGCATTTTTCATCGGCCTGCGTTACACCGGAGTTAAACGCTCCTCTCGTTCTGTTTCCTTTCTTGCTGGTGTATCTATCACGGGTTTGGCCGTTGGGATCTCCCTGCTTTTATTAGTGTTGTCGGTGATGAATGGCTTTGACCGGGACCTTAAGGAGCGGATACTGGGCCTAGTGCCGCAAGCAGCGATTTATCATCGTAGTAAAATTGAAGACTGGCAAAGCCTGCAAAAAGATGTCCGGCAAATGCCTGGGGTGGAAGCGGCTTCTCCGTTTATCCGTCTCAATGCATTAATCAACCATGGTAAGGCTACTGCAGCGGTTTTGCTCTATGGCTTTGATCCTCACGCAGAAAAAGATGTATCCCTTATTAATGATTATGTCAGTGAAGAGGTACAGAGAAGAATTTTAGAAGATGAGCCGGTTATTTTGCTGGGTAAAAATGTGGCTCAAAGTCTGGGGGTTGAAGAGGGAGAAAAAATTATGCTGGTTGTTCCCAGCAGTCGAACCACTTCTCGCTCACCTCGCTTAGCCTACTTTGAAGTGGCACAAGTCATCGAGTCGAAAACGGAGTTGGATGCAACACTCGCGCTTACATCTTTGCAACAGGCGGCAAATTTAACCGGGACGCCAGAGCGTGTTAGCGGTTTACGCTTAAAAATCACTAATCTATTTGAAGCCCCCAGTGTGATGTACCGGATTGGCGTGACGTTGGGTTCCAATTACTACACCAGTAACTGGACGCGCACCCATTGGAATTTATATCAGGCCATTCAAATGTCAAAGAATCTGGTTGGCCTGTTGATGCTGTTGATCGTCGCGATTGCGGCATTCAATGTGGTTTCCACCTTGGTGTTGGTTGTGGTGGATAAGCAAGGAGATATCGCGATTTTACGGACTTTGGGACTCAATACTCGACAAATTATGGCCATATTTATGGTGCAGGGCATTGTGATTGGCTTTTGGGGGGTATTGTTGGGGATTGCTATCGGGTGTTTGTTATCCCTCGGTATTCAAGATTTTGTGGCGCTAGTGGAAAGTGTCTTTAATATTCAGTTTCTTAAATCAGATGTCTATCCGTTAACCTATTTACCGACAGAAATACGTTTAAGTGATATCGCATCGGTTACATTCACCGCACTGGGCATGAGCTTAATTGCCACGATTTATCCGGCTTGGAAGGCCTCTCGCGTGCAGCCGGCTGATGCCTTGCGTTACGAATAACAACAACTGCTCTTAGCTAATGCTATTTTGGGCTGCGTCTTAGCTTGCGGCTTTCCCATTTTTTAACCACGTGCCAGCGCCATGTCCACTGGATGGCTATATAGCCTGCACAGCCAAAGAACAGACCAGCAAGGAAGCAGCCGGTGAGTAGTGGTTGCCAGAGCATTAAAAACTCTGAGTGAAACCACTCGAAGCTCAACTCAAAGCTAAAACTGCGTTCGGGCATTTGCAGAATACGTGCACCAAAAATGTAGCAGCCATAGAAAATAATAGGGAAGGTAAGAGGATTACTAATCCACACTAAGGTCATGGCAATAGGCAGATTGCAGCGTACTAGCAGCGCTCCAGCTGCAGCCAGAGGGATTTGAAAAGGAATCGGCTGGAAAGCGAGAAATAAGCCGATAAAAAATGCCACCGAGACCGAGTGCCGATTCAAATGAAAAAGGTTGGGGTCGTGCAGCAAAACGCCTAAAAACTTGAGAGCAGGTTTCTCACGAATTGTATGGGGCGAGGGCATCCATCGCTTGAGAATATTTCGCGGCATGTTAAATACGTATCTAAGAGTGCTCTGCCAACTTTAAAGGGCCGGTATTATGCCGATGAATACTTGGATTTTCCAGACAAACTTGTACAAGATTTTTGCTCCTAAAGTTGATTAAACTTTCCTCAAATGCTGTTCTTAAAAGTCGTGGCAAGGTAGACTGGTATCCAGAGCCAATTTGTATTTAATTAGCTCTATATATATGGACTGTTTAACGTTTACCAAGAGGCAAGGAATGCCCAGCTTTGTATATCTATCTTCGTTCATCTTCGGCCTTATGCTGCCGGTGTATTTCCCGTTTTTGCCAGACCTTAATACCTTGTTGTTACTAGGGTTTTTAGCAAGCTTCATTTGCTTGTTATCAAAAGCGTATATTTCGCCAGTAGTGAACCATTTCATAACGTTAGCGTGCCTTTTTGCTATTAGCTTTTGTATCAACAGCTGGCATATACGCCACATCATAGATCATCAAATGCCGAGTGTTATGGAAGGCCTTGATTTAGTGCTCGATGTTGAAGTTATTGGTCTACCAGTGATTCGGTCTCAGTCGTTACGCTTTGATGCTAGGGTAATAATGGCACAGTATATTGGTCAGAAATATGAAGGCAAAAAAATAAGTGATAAAAATGGCGTAAGTTTAAACTATCCTTCTCCTACACAGGTGCTTACGGGCAAGAAGGTTCGCCTTTCTTGGAGAAAAGATGCCGCGCGGGAAGCGTTAAGAGCAGGGCAGAAGTGGCGCTTATATGTCCGCTTGAAGCGTCCGCGAGGCTTTGCCAACCCCGGTGGTTTTGACTATCAAGTATGGCTACTGCAACAACATATCAGTGCCACTGGCTACGTCAAAATTCAGGCTGATAATGTTATGCTAGTGACGGGACAGCCTAAATTTTTTGACGGCCTCAGGCAGCATCTCGATCATGGTTTGTTCAGCGATGGCGAGAAGGATCTCAACGGTATTTTGCGGGCGCTTATTCTTGGCGATAAATCTTTTATCTCTCAGGCGCAATGGCAGCTATTGGTGAAAACCGGAACGGCGCATTTGATGGCTATTTCCGGTTTGCATATTGGTTTAGTCGCTGGTTTTGCTTTTTTCGGTATCAGGAGAATTATGGCGCTTGTTTGGCTTCTTCCAATATACCAGCCAAGCCCACTAATGCTGCGCCTAGTACCAGCCTTGTTTAGTATTCTTGCCTCAGGTATTTATGCGGGTATCGCAGATTTTGCCATACCCACTCAAAGGGCTTGGCTTCTTGTCACCATATTTAACTTCGCCCATGTCTTTGGTCGCACATTCAGCGTTATTTATAGCCTTATTTTGGCTGCTGCTGTTATTCTAATGATCAACCCGTTCTCGGCATTACAAAACGGATTTTGGCTGAGTTTCGGTGCTGTCATCTGTCTGTTATTTTGTTTCTCACATCGCAGGCCCAAAATCTCTGGGGCGAAGAGTATATTGCTTGCCCAATTCGCCGTGTTTGTAGGGTTGGCTGCACTATTGAATATGCGCCAGTTGCCTCTGACGTACATGAGCCCTCTGGCTAATATCATTGCTGTTCCTATTGTTTCTTTTTTTGTCATTCCGTTTTTATTTGCGGCGGGACTGGGTGTTTTTATTGAACCAGGCCTTGCGCAGTTTTTTCTTTCCATCAGCCAGTGGGTGATGGCAAAGCTTTGGTGGTTTTTGCAATGGCTGAGCCAGGGAGATAGTCTACTATGGCTATTCTCATCAATACCGCTTGCTGCTTTTTTTGCCATATCTGCGACGGTCTTGTTATTGTCTCCGCGTGCTTTGGGCGGGCAGCTTCCCGGCGTGGCGCTATTAGCAGTATGTTTAATGCTTGATAATAAGCGCTCAGATACTCGTATTACCGTACTTGATGTGGGGCAGGGCTTGTCCGTCGTAGTGGAGTCTGATGCAACCACCTTTGTTTACGATGTGGGTGCGAAATACTCTGATAATTTTGATATTGGGAGCCGCGTGCTGGCGCCTTTTCTACGTTATCAAGAGGTTAGAGAAATTGATCTTCTTGCAATTAGTCACGGTGATAATGATCATGCCGGGGGGCTCGTAGGTTTACTTAATAATATTAAAACACGACAACTGGCAAGCAACGAAGTATTGCCGGTCGATAATCTACTTAAGGCTAAACAACCTGGTGTGTTGCGATCTACGTGCTTGGCTGGACAACGCTGGGATATGGGCAGCATGACCTTGAAGGTTTTATGGCCTGATACTAGTGTCCCTCTTGCTTCTGTTGGCGACGAACCTCATAAACATCGCAGGCAGGTTAGTTCTAATAATACTTCATGCGTTATTCTACTTACCTTAGATAACTTCTCGATGCTGCTCACTGGCGATATCGAGCGTTCTGTGGAGCGTCGTTTACTTGCAAATGGTACCTTACCTATGAATATAGATGTGCTGATTGCGCCCCATCATGGTAGCAATACCTCCTCATCTATAAAATTTATTTCTCACCTATCTCCTCAGCATGTGATTTTTAGTAGTGGCTATAAGAATCGCTACCGTCATCCTGCAACCAAGGTACTCAAACGTTACGAAAAATTAGACAACGTTATTTGGAACACCGCGGATGATGGGGCTATTGTGATCCATATCGACAGCGAGGGTGAGGCTCAGTTGATGTCGGAGCGAGAGACGCATCCCAAGCCTTGGTATTAATAAGAGCGTGCTAATAGGAATATTAATGTGAACAGGCCTAGTAATTTCACCTCAATCATTAGCCAAAGGCGAGCAATTTCGACAGAGGTTAGGGTATGATAGCGCCCTTAGCTGGTGGCCATCTATACCGCCAGCTTTATGTGAATTCGAATTTTCTGGTTCATCGATTGCGAGTGAACCACTGTTGAGGAGGCAGGTGTGCAAGAAATAGTCTTTGCTGGCGGCATATTAATGTTACCCATAATTTTGTGCTCTATTGCGGTTATCGCTATTAGTATCGAGCGCTTTTGGACGCTTGATGCGAACAAAATAACGCCAAAATCACAATTGGGACAGGTATGGAGCTGGATTCGAGATAATGAGTTGGATAGTGATCGTTTAAAGCAATTACGCAGATCCTCTCAACTCGGTCGGATACTCGCCGCAGGTTTGAGTAACTCACGCCAAGGGCGTGATGTTATGAAAGACAGTATCGAGGAAGCAGCCAGTCAGGTAGTGCATGAACTTGAGCGCTTTCTAGGCCCTCTGGGCACTATCGCTGCTATTGCACCATTACTCGGTTTGTTAGGCACAGTGATTGGTATGATTAATGTTTTTACTGCCTTGAATCTAGAGGGTGCAGGTAATGCTGCTGTGCTTGCCGGAGGAATCTCGGAAGCACTTATCACCACTGCTGCCGGATTATGTGTCGCAATTCCGGCTATGATTGCCCACCGTTATTTTGTTCGTCGGGTCGACTCACTGGTAGTCACCATGGAGCAAGAAGCGGTGAAATTAGTGGATGCCTTACACGGTGATCGTCGCGTTGATTTGAAGGTGGCCTAATCATGGCGATGAGTTTTAAACGTCAGGTATCTGCAGAAGAGGGGATTAACCTAACACCTCTTATTGATGTAGTGTTTTTATTGCTGATCTTCTTTATGGTATCGACGACCTTTACTAAAGAGAGCCATTTACAAATCGATTTACCCGAGGCGACGGGTGAAGCTTCTCCCCAAAGACCAGAACAACTTAATGTGGTTGTGGATGCCGAGGGGGGATACTCAGTTAATGGTAAGAAATTGATTAACAGTCAACTCGATACTCTACGTCGTGCGTTATCCGATGCTTCCGGTGGTGAAACCAAAATTCCCTTTGTCATCACTGGCGATGCTGCCAGCTCTTATCAGTCGATTATCTCGGTAATGGACACGGCCGGACAAATGGGCTTCGTTAACATTAGTATGACCACTCGCACTCCGCAAAGCGCTGAAGGAAGCGGGAGTGAGACACAGTAATGTGTGCAGTCTTTCTCTTATATTGGCGACTGACTCTTAATCTTCGGCGGCTAGCTTTCGGCCGCCTTGCAGTATGTATGCCACGATTTTCTATACATAGGTATCCGTTTGGTGGCTAAACGCTTTTCTTTGCAAGCGGCGGTTGAGCGGCGTTGGTATGGTCAGCCAGGGTGTCTATTGTTATTGTCTCCTTTAGAAAAGCTATTTTCTTCCATAACTCAAAAGCGCAAACGAACGCACTTGCAAGCAAGTAGCGTTTATTCTTGCCCTGTGATTGTCGTTGGCAATATATCGGTGGGGGGTACCGGTAAGACGCCGACAATTATCGCCTTGGTTAAGCTGCTGCAAAATATGGGTAAAAAGCCGGGTGTTATTTCTCGTGGTTATGGCCGTAAGTCGGATACTTTAGCGCTAGTTGATGATAATTCTAAAGCACATGAGGTGGGTGATGAGCCTCTGCTTATTTATCGCGCTACTGCTTGTAATGTGGCGGTTAGCAGTGACCGGCATGAAGCTATTGAGACCCTAGCGAAGCAGCATCAATGCGATATAGTACTGTCAGATGATGGACTGCAACATTATAAAATGCATCGAGATAAGGAAATTATTGTCGTTGATGGCGAGCGCCTTTTTGGCAACGGTCACTTGCTTCCCGTAGGCCCATTGCGAGAGTATCCCGCTCGTCTGCGCGAAGCTAGCTGGGTGCTAGTCAATATGCCTTCTGGTTCGAGCTTTGGTGACCTTGAAAACCTGCAAGAATTATCCACAGCCCATGCTATAAGAGTAAAAGCTAAGGTGCTGACGGATATTGTATCCGCACAGCAATACCCTTTGAGTATCTTGCAGTCTTGCGATAATTTGGTTGCCTTTGCTGGACTGGGTAATCCGAATAAGTTTTTTAAGACCTTGGATTCTCTGGGCTTTCGCTATCACAAGAAACCTTTTCCTGATCACCATCATTATTGTGCTGAAGACTTTTCGGGTTTAGAAAATAAAACCATCATCATGACAGAGAAAGACGCGGTTAAATGTCGTCATTTGATTACTGGCGTTGCCTACTCTTTAGCTATTGAAATGGTTTTTCCCGAAGCCTTTATCGAGCAATTTCGTAGTGCTATTACAAAATTGTTGAATAATAGCTAGTTCAATACCAAATACTGGAATTATTATGAGTTTTACTGTTGTTATTCCCGCTCGCTATGCATCGCAACGTTTACCGGGCAAGCCTCTAGCCGATATCGCCGGTAAAACCATGATCGAACGGGTTTACCGCTCTGCCGAAAAAAGTGATGCTAAGAATGTTTATGTTGCTACCGATGACGAGCGTGTTTTCAAAACTGTCAAGGATTTTGGCGGTAATTGTTTGATGACATCGGCCGACCACCCGTCGGGCACCGACCGTTTGCAAGAGGTGGCAAGCCTGCTGTCTCTCGATAGTGATGATATTGTTGTTAATGTACAAGGTGATGAGCCTCTTATCCCTGCCGTGGTCATCAACCAAGTTGCCGAAAACTTACAACAGTTCTCACAAGCGCAAGCAGCGACACTTAGTGAAGCTATTGTCGATATAGAAAAGGTATTTAATCCTAATGCGGTAAAAGTGGTTACTGATGAGCAAGGCTACGCCCTATATTTTTCGCGTGCCAGTATTCCCTGGGTGCGGGATAACTATGATAGTGACTCACCGTCGTTACCTAGTGCAAGCCTGGCACAGCTGCACATTGGTATTTACGCTTACCGCGTAAGTTTACTAAATCAATTTGTGACGTGGCCCAGCAGTGCTTTGGAGCAAAACGAGAGACTTGAGCAACTACGAATATTAAGTAACGGCTGTAAAATTCATGTAGCCAAGGCCTGTCAACCGGTTCCTGGTGGTGTTGATACTCCTGAGGACTTAGTTAAAGTGCAAAAAATATTTTCTAAAAGAGGTTAATACATTGTCATCGTCAAAAAAAACTAGCGTGTTATTTGTCTGTTTAGGAAATATTTGTCGTTCGCCCACAGCTGATGGCGTTTTTCAGAAACTTGTAAATGAGGCTGGCTTAACAGAGAGTATTGAAGTGGATTCTGCTGGCACTTCTAGTTGGCATATTGGTTCCCCTCCTGATCGTCGCACTATCCAAGCGGCAAAGACTCGTAATTATTCGCTTGATCATTTACGCGGTCGTCAAGTAATGACTGAAGACTTTGCAGCCTTTGATTATATATTGGCAATGGACGCAGACAACTTACATGAGTTAGAGACTTTAAAGCCGGTAAATTATCAAGGCCATTTAGGATTGTTTTTAGATTTTTCCACACAACAAACTTACCGAGAAGTGCCTGATCCTTATCATGGCGGAGAAAGTGGATTCAATCTTGTGTTAGATCTAGTTGAGGATGCCTGCCACGGTTTATTAACGCATATCAGTAAAAAATGAAGCTAGAACATCAAAAAAATATACAGATGCTGAATACCTTACGTATTCCCTCCGTTGCTAATGCCTATGTGAATTGCCGCAGTCTGCTGGAAATTCGGCAAGCTATTGCTTGGGCGTGTGATCATGATAAAAAGGTTTATGTGCTTGGTGGAGGATCCAATGTTATTCCGTTACAGCATATTCAAGGTCTTGTACTTCAGCCTAAACTCAAAGGTATCGAAGTTTTTGTTCACAACAACGATGAGGTCTTAGTTAAAGCCGGGGCTGGAGAAAATTGGCATAGCATTGTTTGTTACTGTGTCGAGCGTGGATACCACGGTGTTGAAAATTTGGCGCTTATTCCTGGCGATATGGGCGCGGCTCCGATTCAAAATATTGGTGCTTATGGTGCAGAACTAAAAGACGTTTTTTGGCAATTGGAAGCGTTAAATATACAAACTCAACAACTGGAGGTTTTTGATTTTGCCGACTGTGATTTTGGTTATCGCGATAGTGTTTTTAAAAATGCTAAACGCGATCAGTATATTATTACCAGTGTTACCTTAAAACTTTCGACGAAGGCAAAACCAAACCTTTCATATCCTGCATTAGCTTCTCATCTGCGTGAGCGGGGAATCGATAATGTTGATGCTAAAGATATTCTGAATGCCGTCATTCATATTCGTCGTTCTAAATTGCCTGATCCACGGTTGGTTCCTAATGCTGGGAGCTTCTTTAAAAACCCTGTGGTAAGTGTGCAGCAGTATCAAACTTTACTAGCAAGCTTTCCCGATATTCCTGCTTATGAGGTCAGTTTAACTCAAAAGAAACTTGCCGCTGCATGGTTGATAGAACAAACTGGTTGGAAAGGGAAACCTTTGGATAAGGTACTTGTTCATAAAGACCATGCTTTGGTATTAACCAATCCGTCTTGCGAAATTGCGGATAAAGTACTCGGCTTGGCGGACGCTATTGCGCGAGATGTACGCGCAAAATTTGATATTAGCTTGGAGCTTGAGCCAAGGCTAATAGGGGAGTTATAGAGTGTAGGGTATGGATCAGTCTGACCTGTTTGCCCAAGAAGGCAGTAATAATAAACTATCACTACAAGGTTTTGGGGAGCTGGATTATTTTCCCAAGTGGCTCACCCGGGAACAAGCCGACGATTACTTTAATTGCCTATATAGCGAATTGGAGTGGCTGCAACCGAAAACGACTGTCTACGGTAAAACGCGTGCTATTCCTCGCAAGCAAGTTTGGTTTGGAGAGAGCGAAGCGCATATGCTTTACTCCGGTAAAATTTTTTCACCCACTCCCTGGCATCCTTTGTTGTTAACAATAAAACAGAGCATTGAGCAACAATACAACCTTCGCTTTAATAGTGTATTGGTAAATTTATACCGTGACGGACAGGACAGTGTGGGGTGGCATGCAGATGACGAACTTGAATTAGGTGTCGATCCTGTCATTGCTTCTCTCAGCCTTGGTTGTGAGCGCGTATTTAGCCTGAAACCAAAATCGGCAAAGCTGGCTAATGCTAAATGTAGTCCTATTCATTTAAGCCTATACAACGGTGATCTGTTGATTATGAGAGGAAAAACACAAACATTTTGGCATCACGCTATTTTAAAAGATCAAAACATAGTTTCTCCTAGAATAAATTTAACCTACCGTTTAATTGTTAGCCCGGTTAGGAATAATACCTAATGGAGCTATTACTCATAGGGCTTCTATGAGTAATCTAGCGCCTCGATAACTAACGGTTTTCTCGTTTACTGCACGTAGCCAATCAAAATGTTTTACTTTTGCAATCTTACCACACGCACTTCTCATTAAAATATCGTATCGCTGTCGATCAAAAATAGCCTAAGCAATAAAAAAAGTTCACTTGGCTATGATCCGGTAAACACTAATAGCAACAAGCATTAAAAAAAATGCAGGAGAAATTGGCAAACATACTGTTTATAAGATATTTGTTAATAATGTTTATTAGCTTGTTGCCAATAAATATTAATAAAGCACAGATGTTTAATATTGATTTTTTCTATACATAGAGCTAATTGCTAGAAACTGTTCAGATAAATGCAACAGTTATGAAGTTGCCTCAAGGTTTTAATAGGGCAATTTATTGTTATTCAGCTCTGTATTACTTGATCATGCAGTTGAGTAATACTTCATTGTATGACAAATATTTTATTTCTATAGCAGAGAATGAGGTATATAATGAATTTATCCCGTCGTTCGTTTTTATCAAGCTCTGGCCATTTGGTTTTCACTTCGTTAGCGGCAACGTCCATTTCTTTTTCTGCTTTGTTGACAGGATGCCAGGCCGATTTTTACAGAATTCGTTTTCGGAATTGGTCTCGTGAAATTGATGTCTCTAATGTTCTCGCGTCCAAGCCCCATGATGCAGATAGTTTACTCCAAGTAATAAATGGTGCACTTGAAGAAAATCTAAAAATTCGCCCATTTGGCCAAATGCATAACTGGTCTCCTATCGCAATTAATAACTTTGCTACTAGCGCTGACGAGTTTTTATTAGTAGACATGTCTTTGTTTGATCAACTTGCTATGCTGCAAGAATCTCCTAACTACGGTGTAGTAAAAGTGGGGGTAGGTGTATTGGCCGAGGATTTATATCGCTTTCTCGATAAACAAAAAACAGCGCAGGGCTCTATAACCGGTTATGCCTTTAGTAATACGCCTGCTCCTGGTGATATTACAGTCGGGGGCATGATGGCCATCGGAGGACATGGTACTGGCGTTGACTACCAAGGTTCTTTAGAAAGTGCGAGCTTTAATGGCTGCATCAGTAATATGATTTTGTCGCTGACGGCTGTCGTTTGGGATGCAAATACTCGCAAGTATACGCTTCGTGAGTTTAAGCGCGATGATCGAGAAACTGCCGCATTTCTTGTACACATTGGGCGAGCCTTTATTGTCGACTACACTTTGCAGGTTGTGCCAAATTACTCTTTACGCTGTTTAAGCTTTACGGATATTAGCTGGCGCAAACTGTTTGCCCCTAATGCGGGTGATAGTGAATTTACCGTGACCAACTTATTAAATAAATACGGACGTATAGAGACTATATGGTTTCCCTACACCGAGACACCTTGGCTTAAAGTTTGGCAAAATATTCCTGAAAAACCACAGCCTTCATTGGCAACATCTGGGCCTTACAATTATCCATTTTCTGACTCAATTCCAGAAATTGCCTCTGACCTAATTGCTTTATTACTCAATGCGTTTCCTGAAAAAATTAAAGGTTTTAGTAAATTTCAACTGCACGTTATTAAATTGGGCCTCGGAGGTAATCTAACTAAAGATAGCTTAAGTCGGGCGATGGTCTCGGAAGGTATTGATATGGAGTCTTATCATTTGCATAACACGCCAACATCCGAGCAAAGCGCCGCGGATATTTGGGGGCCTGCCTATCACACCCTGTTATATGTGAGAAAACAAACCTTGAGAGTCACAGCTAACGGTTATGCGGTGATAGTACCACGAAGCCGTGTGCAGGAAGTGCTGAACCGTTTTTCCAACAAATATATATCTTTACTGGAAGAATATAACTCTCGAGGGCTGTACCCTATACTTGGGCCGGTAGAGTACCGTTTCACCGGATTAGATGGTGTGAAAGATCTGCATGTGAGTGATGCTAAACCTCCAGCTTTATCGCCCGTTGTGCCGGAAAAGTATGAGATACCTGAGAATTTAACTGGTGGAGAAAGTGATGATATTGCGATTTGGTTGGACTTGTTAACAATTCCAGGTGCAAGCGGGCAGAATGAGTTTTATCGGGATATGGAGGCTTGGTTGTATGACAATTATCCTGCCGCACAAAATAGAGTGGAATGGTCGAAGGGTTGGGCCTATAGCGAACAAGGGGCATGGCAAGACCGAGAACGCTTGCGACGCACTATTCCTGCAAGTTTCGCCAACGGCGATATGAGCTTTGACGAAGTCAAGGCAATTCTAAATAAATATGACCCTGAACGGAATTTCTCAACCGACCTAGTTGGCGTTTTATTCTCCTAACTAAAAAATGAATCACCTTGATTATGCTCCAGGGGCGGCGTCAGTCTAGGTATTTGATTGCGGGCAGAGTAGGGCGACGTTAGATGCCTCTTACTATGGCGAAAAAATGCTGGTATAATCCGCCCGCTTTTCGCCAAAGAGCGTCCATTTCAAGCGAATTTCTAGGGCTCACAGAGCTTTCCTAGTGTCCTAATATGCGACGTTGTACAATTAAAACAGTACAGCTGAAATTAGTACGAAACTAGTACATTCGAAATAGTACATTCGAAATACTACAGTTGCATATAGCGATCCAATTATACTGCCAATTAACAACGGAGTTAGCGCATGGGATATCAACATATCCAAGTTCCTACTGACGGTGAGAAAATCACTGTAAATGATGACCTTTCAATCAACGTACCTAATCGACCCATTGTTCCCTACATAGAAGGTGACGGTATTGGCGTTGATATTTCTCCAGTAATGATCAAAGTAATAGATGCGGCTGTCGAGAAAGCATTCGGCGGTGAGAAGAGCATTGCTTGGATGGAAGTTTTTTGTGGTGAAAAAGCCGCGTCGACTTACGATGGAGAGTGGTTTCCTGCTGAAACTTTAGAAGCTATCAAAGAATATGTTGTTGCCATCAAAGGCCCTCTAACTACGCCTGTTGGCGGTGGTTTTCGCTCTCTCAACGTAGCCTTGCGCCAGGAAATGGATCTCTATGTTTGTCAGCGTCCTGTGCGTTGGTTCAATGGTGTGCCAAGTCCTGTTAAAGAGCCCAATTTGGTCGATATGGTGATCTTCCGTGAAAACTCTGAAGATATCTATGCAGGTATTGAATACAAAGAGGGTACGCCAGAAGTTAAGAAACTCATCGACTTCTTACGTAATGAAATGGGCGCAACTAAGATCCGTTTCCCTGAGACAAGTGGTATTGGTGTTAAGCCTGTGTCAAAAGAGGGGACTCAGCGTCTTGTTCGCAAAGCGATTCAATACACGATCGATCAAGATTTACCTTCTGTAACTCTAGTTCACAAAGGTAATATCATGAAGTTTACCGAAGGTGCTTTCGCTGATTGGGGCTATGAGTTAGCCAAATCTGAGTTCGGTGCTGAGCCGATTGATGGTGGTCCATGGTGTTCATTCAAAAACCCTAAGACAGGCAAAGAGATTGTTGTTAAAGATGTTATCGCTGATGCGATGTTACAGCAAATCTTGTTGCGACCAGCGGAATATAGCGTTATCGCTACCTTGAACCTCAATGGTGACTACTTGTCAGATGCTCTTGCTGCTCAAGTTGGTGGTATTGGTATTGCTCCTGGTGCGAATTTGTCAGACAGTGTTGCGCTATTTGAAGCGACTCACGGTACTGCACCTAAATATGCCGGCCAAGACAAAGTTAATCCTGGATCATTGATTCTCTCCGCCGAAATGATGTTACGTCACTTGGGTTGGAATCAAGCTGCTGATCTAGTGATCAAGGGTGTTGAAGGAGCGATAGGTGCAAAAACAGTAACGTATGACTTTGAGCGTTTAATGGACGGTGCCCAACTGAAATCCTGTTCAGAGTTTGGCGAAGAAGTTATTAAGCACATGTAAACAATTAGATGTGTGCGTTATAAAAAAGCCCAGTTTTCACTGGGCTTTTTTGTTTAACCTATTTCTGCTGGTTTTTTAATCACAAGCCTCAACTTACCATCTTTATATTTGCTGTCTTTCTTTTCGCTGCCTTATGTTCGACTTTTGTCAAAACTGCAGGTAATCATGACCTTATTGCAGATTGTCAACGAAGTAGATCAACTTAAATTAGTCTGTTAAGTGCCGGTTTCTAGGCTAACTCGCTAGTTTCAGCCTGATTATTATCGGGGTTCGAGTTTTTTTCGGCTTGCTCAGGTTTTATATGATTGGCATGAAGCCCTTTGTCACCTTCCTCTATTTCAAATGTTACACTCTGACCTGCCTTGAGTGTTCTATAGCCATCCATTTCAATGGATGAGTAGTGAGCAAACAAGTCATCGCCACCATCTTCAGGTAAAATAAACCCAAATCCTTTGGCATTGTTGAACCACTTAACTGTTCCCCTGGACATACTAATTCCCCTTTTTTTACGAAACTGCCACCTTTATAATAAGTAAATAGGTGTGGTATTGGAGGGTTAAATATTTTATTGTTTTGTCATATATTGCAATGAAATAATTTGGCACTTTGTATACAATAATGGCGCGCTTGTCAAGTTTTGTGGCTTTTTTCATCCGTCACGGCTTTGTGTGCCAGTATTTAGTTTTGAATGCCTTACTGCACTTTTGGTTTGTAAAAGACACAAATATAGAACGTTTTTATAAGGTTAAAAGAATCCATGGGTAATCTTGAAAAACTTCAGCTAACATTAAGTAAAGAGGGCGATTCAGACTCGCTCACTGGTGATGATGGCGGGGTTGCGGTACAAGAGGAAAAGCCTAAACTCAAGCGTCCACCACTGTATAAAGTTGTTTTGCTTAATGACGATTATACTCCTATGGAGTTTGTTGTTGATGTGTTACAGCGTTTTTTCTCAATGGGCAAAGAAAATGCAACACGCGTGATGTTAACAGTGCACACTGAAGGCAAAGGGGTCTGCGGGATATTTTCGCGAGATATTGCTGAAACTAAAGCAGCACAAGTGAATCAATATTCAAAGGAAAACGAACATCCCTTGATGTGCGAAATCGAAGCTTCGGATGATAGCGATCCAGATTGAAGCCTAAAAATTAACAAAAAACTTGAATCTAGGCGTAATTCACAATGTTGAGTAAAGAATTAGAATCAACACTAAATACAGCATTTAAAAGTGCTAGATCAAAGCGTCACGAATTTATGACGGTTGAGCACTTGCTGCTTGCGTTAGTGGACAATGACTCTGCAGCAGGCGTTTTGCGGGCATGTGGTGCTGATTTAAGCCTTCTTAGGCAAGATCTTTCGGAGTTTGTTGATTCCACAACACCACTCATTCCAGAAGATGATGAAGAGAGAGAAACGCAGCCAACTCTGGGGTTTCAGCGCGTTCTCCAGCGAGCAGTATTCCATGTGCAGTCATCGGGTAAAAATGAAGTTACCGGTGCAAACGTGCTAGTCGCTATTTTTAGTGAGCAGGAAAGCCAGGCAGTTTATTACTTGAAAAAACAGAGTGTTGCACGTATTGACGTGGTCAATTATATCACTCACGGTATTTCCAAGGTGTCTGGTTCCGGCGGCCATAGCGAACAACCTGAGCATCACGAGGATGAAGGCGTAGGATCTGGTGATGGCTCACAGCAAAATCCGCTAGACTCATATGCGACAAATTTGAATGAGATGGCTGTATTAGGCCGTATCGATCCTTTGATAGGTAGAGATATGGAGCTTGAACGTTTAACACAGGTATTGGCCCGTCGCCGTAAAAATAATCCTCTTCTTGTTGGCGAGAGTGGTGTGGGTAAAACGGCTATTGCCGAAGGCTTAGCGAAAAAAATCGTCGATGGCGATGTGCCTGAGGTGCTGGCTCAGAGTACCGTATACTCCCTTGATATGGGGTCACTGCTGGCGGGTACTAAGTATCGCGGTGATTTCGAGAAACGCTTCAAGGGCTTGCTTGCTGAGTTAAAGAGACGAGATCACGCCGTATTATTTATTGATGAAATTCATACTATCATCGGTGCAGGCGCTGCTTCTGGTGGGGTTATGGATGCCTCCAACCTCCTCAAGCCTCTGCTGACTTCCGGCGACCTGCGTTGCATCGGCTCTACCACATTCCAAGAGTATCGCGGGATTTTTGATAAAGATCGCGCTCTTTCTCGTCGTTTCCAGAAAATTGATGTGGATGAGCCAAATGTAGAGGATACCTTCAAGATACTGAAAGGTTTGAAGTCCCAATTTGAGGCACATCATAACCTTAAGTATACAGATAAAGCCCTGAAAGCTGCTTCTGAACTTGCCAGCAAATATATCAGTGATCGTTTTATGCCTGACAAGGCCATCGATGTAATTGACGAGGCAGGAGCCTTCCAGCAACTGCAGACTGAGAGTAAGCGCAAAAAGCAAATTGGTGTGCGTGATATTGAAGAAATCGTCGCTAAAATTGCGCGAGTTCCAGCGAAAACAGTTTCTTCTTCTGACAAAGAACAGTTGGCCAAGCTTGACGACGTACTCAATATGACGGTATTTGGTCAAGAGACAGCCATCGGTGCTATTTCTTCCGCTATCAAATTATCTCGCGCTGGCTTGACTAATCACGACAAGCCTATCGGTTCGTTCCTGTTCTCTGGTCCTACTGGGGTGGGTAAAACTGAGCTGTGCCGGCAGTTGGCCATGGCGATGGGCGTCGAATTAATTCGTTTTGATATGTCGGAATATATGGAGCGTCATACTGTATCTCGTTTGATTGGTGCGCCTCCCGGTTACGTGGGCTTTGATCAGGGCGGATTGCTGACCGAAGCAGTTACTAAGCAGCCTCATTGCGTTCTTCTGTTGGACGAGATTGAGAAAGCTCATCCTGATGTGTTTAACTTGCTACTACAAGTTATGGATCATGGCTCGTTAACAGATAACAATGGTCGCTCGGCTGATTTCCGTAATGTCATTTTAATTATGACGACTAATGCCGGTGCCGAATCTATGAGTCGTGCTTCTATTGGCTTTACTAAGCAGGATCACAGCACCGATGGTATGGAGGTGATTAAGCGCACCTTTACACCAGAGTTCCGTAATCGTCTCGATAGTATTGTTCAGTTTGGAGCTTTGTCGGTAGATGTTATTAAAACAGTTGTCGATAAGTTTCTTACCGAACTTCAATCTCAGCTGGATGATAAGAAGATCACAATGGAAATCACCGATGAAGCGAGAGACTGGCTAGTGGAAAATGGCTATGACGAGAAAATGGGTGCTCGCCCAATGGCTCGCATTATCCAGGATCGCATTAAAAAGCCACTTGCAGAAATGGTGCTATTCGGAGATCTGTCTGATAAAGGCGGCACGGTAATAATAGATGTTAAAGACAATAACATCGCACTCAGGCCAGAACTAGAAGCGGTTTAAACCGCTTCTCATTTCATATTTTATCTTGCGCGGTAGGTAATTCTGCCTTTGCTTAGGTCGTAAGGTGTCATTTCAACCTTTACTTTGTCACCGGTAAGGATGCGAATATAGTTTTTACGCATCTTGCCAGATATATGGGCCGTAACTACGTGTCCATTTTCTAGCTTTACACGAAAAGTTGTATTGGGAAGTGTATCGATAACTTCACCTTCCATCTCAAAATTGTCTTCTTTTGCCATTCGGGCAGTAACCTCGACCTCAAAAATATACTTAGATTTAGAAAGGCGGCAATTTTGCCTTAATTATGACGTAAAGCCAAGAACTTGCGCGAAATTCTGGCCATAGTCGCTTAACTAATGTGCTAATACCTATGATTTGTAGTCTTTCACGACGACCCAGCGATTTTCGATGAGCACTTGAAAGGGACGGTATTCAACTTTGTAGCTCATCTTCTTACATTTGCTAATCCAATATCCTAAGTAGACAAAAGGGAGCTTCAACTCCTTTGCCCACTGTGTCTGAAACAAGATATTAAAAACGCCGAGGCTACGCTTGGTTTCGTTTGGATCGAAAAACGCATAAATAGCAGAGATTCCATTGTCCAGCAGGTCACATACAGAAACCGCAATTAGACGATTTTCTATTCGAAACTCAAGATAGCGAGTGATGCCCCATTCACTGGTTAAAAAGTCACGGTATTGCTGAACCGAAGGAGGGTACATATCTCCGTCGGCATGACGCTGTTCTATATAGTTGGCGTAGAGCTGGTAGTGTTCTTCGGTATCGATATTGTCTACGATAAGGGTTTGTACATCCCGGTTCGCTTTGATACAGCGCTTCTGAGAGCGGCTCATTTTGAACTCCTCTACAGGAATTCGGATAGGAACACAGGCGCGACAGTCCTGACACTTAGGACGATATACATGATGCCCACTGCGGCGAAATCCTAGCTCGGATAATTGGCTAAAAATATCACCGTTCATATCTGCGTCGGGATCGATAAATATTGTTGTGGCGTCCTTCCCAGGCAGATATGAGCATGGATGAGGCTTGGTTGCATAAAGCTTAAGTTCAGAGAGATCTGTCAATGCAATGCACCTTTAGAAGGGTTATTGGTCAAGCAATGTTCGTCGTTGATGTTAGTTGCCATGTGTGTTCGCTTGGTTCTGAGACTGCGATTTTCAACAGTGATTCAAATTCTTCACGAGGCACTTCCTGCGCACCCAAAGAGGCAAGATACTCAGTATGAATCTGACAGTCGACGAGTTTATAGTCCCATTTTTGTAGTGTGTGAACTAGGTGAATAAACGCAACTTTTGACGCGCCAGAGACAAGACTAAACATGGATTCGCCGAAAAACGCCTTGCCCATAGCTAAACCGTATAACCCGCCTACTAAACGATCACCTTGCCAGGCCTCAATAGAGTGGGCATAACCTAGCTTATGCAGATCGAGATAAGCTTGTCGCATTTCGTCTGTTATCCAGGTGCCGTCCTGTTCTGGTCGTTCAATTGATGCGCAGTGCTCAATTACCCGGGCAAAAACGGTATCTGTTGTAATTGAAAATAGTTGCTTATTGAGAAGTTTTCGAGCAGATCGGCCTACATGAAGCTTATTTGGCTCAAGAATCATACGAGGGGAGGGGGACCACCAAAGAATCGGTTGTTCGTCACTGTACCACGGAAATATTCCTTTGCTGTAGCCTCTTAGCAGTCTCTCGGGCGACAAGTCGCCCCCAACGGCGAGTAAGCCGTTGGGTTCATCCAATGCATTTGACGTGTCCGGAAAATCATATTCAACTCCAAGCCAGCCCAATTGATGCATAGGTATTTGTTTATCCCAAGGTTATCGAGGTATTTTTAGCTATCGAGATACTTTTCAGCATCCAGTGCGGCCATACAGCCTGAGCCTGCTGAAGTGACGGCTTGTCTATATATATGATCCGCCACATCACCTGCGGCAAATACACCTGGAGCGCTGGTTGAGGTGGCTCCACCTTCGATACCACTTTTGACAATAATATAACCGTTATTCATTTCTAACTGGCCTTCAAATATATCGGTATTAGGTTTGTGGCCGATGGCAATGAATACACCAGTTAATTCAATTTCTTGTGTTGAATCATCTTGTGTGGATTTTAAACGCACGCCGCTAACGCCAGTATCGTCGCCTAGCACTTCGTCCAAAGTATGATTCCAGACAATGGTAATATTGCCATTTTTCTCTTTATCATACAGACGATCTTGTAGAATTTTCTCGGCGCGAAGGCTATCTCGACGATGAACTAACACTACTTCTTTACATATATTGGCTAAGTAAAGCGCTTCTTCAACTGCAGTGTTACCACCGCCCACTACAACAACTTTTTGATCTCTGTAGAAAAAACCATCGCAAGTGGCACATGCGCTAACCCCTTTACCCATGAAGCCTTCTTCAGAAGGAAGACCTAGATATTGTGCAGAAGCGCCTGTTGCAATAATTAATGCATCACAAGTGTAAGTTTCATTACCCTTTAAGGTATAAGGCTTTTGCTTGAGATCTACTTCGTGGATATGGTCAAAAATAACCTCAGTATCAAAGCGCTCAGCATGTTGTTGCATTTGCACCATAAGATCAGGGCCTTGCAAGTCGGCAACACCACCAGGCCAGTTTTCAACCTCAGTTGTGGTTGTAAGTTGTCCGCCTTGTTGCATTCCTGTGATAACTACAGGCTTTAAGTTGGCTCGGGCAGCGTAAATTGCGGCAGTGTATCCAGCTGGGCCGGAGCCGAGGATAATTAGTTGGTGGTGCTTGTTATCACTCATAGTGTGTGTATTTCCTAAATTAATTCAGAGGATTTCAATATTGATCGAATGATAATTTATTCATCATTATTAAGCTATTTAAAGCGTTCTATTCAGATGATAAATAATAGCTAATTTGGCCAGTTTTGTTGACTTTAAATATACTATTCATTGTGGATGAATTGCTCCGAGTAATCAGACGCGATTGCTCTTGCAATATTTTGTATGCTACCTGTAAACAGTTTGAAAAATTAACAAAGCAAACAGTATGGATTATTTTATGTAAGTGTATTGCGAGTGTATCTAGTTACTTGTGGTGAAAGGGGGCTTGAAAGGCACCTTGTTTATTGAAGCAATGCCGCCGTGACTATATGTAATTAGTGTGAACAGTCCCTACAACTTCTATGGCACTGAATGCGTTCAGTGAGGCCAAAACTGGGGTAAAATATACGGGCTTTTGGCCTGCCTTCATTGGTAGGAAATGTAAATTGAGTGAATATTGGCGATAAATGGCTAAAAAATCAGCAAAAGAAGTGGAAGTAATTGAGGAAGCGCAGGGTGCGGTGGTGCGTATTTTACGTGAGGGGTTGTTAATTGCGCTGATTGCGTTATGCGTATATCTCGCCCTAGCACTTATTAGCTACAGTGCCAATGATCCCGGTTGGTCGAAAACTGGCACAGGTGGCCCAATTCAGAATGCTGGCGGTCCGGCAGGTGCTTGGTTGGCAGACGTGTTTTTCTCCATGTTCGGTAATTTGGCTTTTCTGTTTCCCATCATGTTGGCTTATCAAGTTTGGTTGCAATTGCGTCATAAAAGCGGAATTAATTTCGATCCATTAATGCTACTGCTTAAATTTATTGGTTTCTTACTGGTGATGTTATCGGCAACAGGTATCGCAGTAATGCAATATGGGCAAAGTAGCAACTCCCTGCCTTTTTCTTCTGGTGGCTATCTAGGGTTGACCACGGCCTCTGCGGTAGATGCATCGTTTGGTTACGTGGGCGGCAGCCTTATGTTGAGTGCCATGCTGCTGTTTGGACTCACAGTATTTGTTGAGATTTCCTGGTTTGGAGTGATGGACTCCATCGGGGCTGGCATTCTATGGTTTATTAATCACATTAAGCAAAGATTCATGATGTGGCGTGCAGGCTTGCAAGAAAGAAAGCAAATTAAGCAAGCGGTTCAGGAGCGGCGCGAAGCAGTGAAAGAAGAAAGTATTCGTCTTGAGGCCAGAATACCACCAACCATTAAGCCGGTGAAAAAGAAACCGGATGTTAGTGTTAGAGTGCAAAAAGAGAAACAACAGAAGTTGTTTGATGATCAGCCGGTGGTGGGTGAACTACCGCAAGTGAGTTTACTAGAGCCTGCCGATAAGCAAAGCAACAAAGGATATTCTGAAGAATCTCTGGAAGCTATGTCTCGTCTGTTAGAACTTAAGTTAAAAGACTTTGGGGTTATTGCTGAGGTAGTTGCGGTGCTGCCGGGCCCTGTGGTTACCCGGTTTGAAACCCAGCCAGCGCCGGGGGTTAAGGTGAGTAAAATCAGTAACCTGGCAAAAGATTTAGCCCGTTCCCTGGCGGTTAATAGCGTACGTGTGGTGGAAGTTATCCAGGGTAAATCTGTTATTGGTATTGAAATCCCCAATGAACACCGAGAAATTGTTCGTTTAAGTGAGGTGATCTCTTCAGATATATACGACAAGGCTAAATCGCCTCTAACTTTAGCGCTGGGGCACGATATTTCAGGCGAACCAGTGATTGCGGATCTGGCGAAAATGCCCCATTTATTGGTGGCGGGTACCACCGGATCAGGTAAATCTGTGGGGGTCAACTCCATGCTGGTAAGTATGCTGTATAAATCTACACCAGAAGAAGTGCGCATGATTTTGGTGGATCCTAAAATGCTTGAACTATCAGTGTATGATGGTATCCCACATCTTCTTACCCCCGTTATCACTGACATGAAAGATGCTGCCACAGGGCTGCGTTGGTGCGTGGGGGAAATGGAGCGCCGCTATAAATTGATGGCTGCTCTCGGTGTGCGTAACTTGGCTGGCTTTAACAAAAAGATTAAAGATGCCCGCAAAGGGGGAGAACCTATATTAGACCCCCTCTGGACACCAGAAGATGAGGGTGTTATCGAGATGGAAAACGCACAGCCTCCTGAGCTGGATACTTTGCCATTTATTGTTGTGGTGATTGATGAATTCGCTGACATGATGATGATTGTCGGTAAGAAGGTTGAACAGCTGATCGCCCGGATCGCGCAAAAAGCAAGGGCGGCAGGTATTCACCTGGTGTTGGCCACACAGCGTCCGTCAGTAGATGTCATTACTGGTTTGATCAAAGCCAACGTGCCCACCCGCATGGCTTTCCAGGTCTCTTCTAAAATTGACTCGCGCACCATTCTCGACCAAGGCGGCGCAGAGCAGTTACTGGGGCATGGTGACATGCTTTACTTGGCGCCAGGCACTGCGGTTACCACGCGTGTTCACGGTGCCTTTATTGACGATCACGAAGTGCACAATGTTGTTGCCGATTGGAAAAAACGGGGAGAGCCTGACTACCTTGAAGACATTTTCAGTGAGAGTGTTCAGTCCATCCCTGTGCCCGGTTACAGCGGCGATGAAGGCGAAGGTGGTGGCGATAGTGATGACGAATCAGATCCTCTTTATGATGAGGCGGTGGCTTTCGTCACTGAATCGCGCAAGGCTAGTATCTCTTCTGTTCAGCGTAAACTAAGAATCGGTTACAACCGCGCAGCGCGTTTGATTGAGCAAATGGAAACTTCCGGTGTGGTTACAGCGATGGCAAGCAATGGCAGTCGTGAAGTTATTGCCCCTCCCGCACCTAAGCACTAAGTGCCTAAAAATTCAACAGGAAACTCTATGAAAGACCTTATACATCGTTTTATCTTTTTTGCTTTATTACTCTCTTTTACCAGCTCATGCTTTGCCCAAGGCCAAGCTAGCAAGAATGTCGTAACCGAGGGTGGAGCTACGCAAGAATTTGTGACAACACTAAATGCTCTTGAAACCATGAGTGGTAAATTCAAGCAACGAATAAGTGATAATGATGATAATGAGCTGCAGGTGACCGAAGGGGAATTTCGCGTAAAGCGTCCTGGTTATTTTCTGTGGAAAATTGCACCGCCCTATGAGCAAGTGGTGGTGGGTACGCCTTCAGAACTTAAGGTATATGATCCAGATCTTGAGCAAATGACAATATATGAAAAGGATTCATTGGCAGGCAGCCCAGCGGCGCTTATCAGTGGTGATGTCAAACGTATTTCAGAAAACTACGATGTAGAGTATCGCGGTGAAAATAATACCTTTACGCTCACGCATAAAAATAGTGAACAAGGTTCCTTTGCCTCTTTGTCTTTTTCATTTTTACAAAAGGGTAAGAAGAAATTGCTCAATAGTATGGTATTTGTGGATAAACTGGGACAAAAAACAGAGATTAGTCTTTCGAAGCTAACGATTAATCGCACTATTAATGACGATATCTTTCAATTTGTTCCACCAAAAGATACCGATATTATTATCGATGGATGATTTATTTGGTGAAACTCAAAATATAGGGCAGCCGCTTGCAGCGCGTATGCGCCCATCTCATTTGCGTGACTATATTGGCCAAGAGCATTTACTTAGTGATGGCAAGCCGCTGCGCACCGCGTTGGAACGGGGTCAAATTCACTCAATGGTATTCTGGGGGCCACCAGGTGTCGGTAAGACTACGCTTGCGCGTCTGCTAGCGAATGAGATTAACGGCCATTTTATTGCGATTTCTGCAGTCTTATCGGGTGTTAAAGATATCCGCGCAGCAGTAGATGAGGCGAAAATTCAACAGCTGAATTATTCCCGCAAAACGATTTTATTTATCGATGAAGTCCATCGTTTTAATAAGGCACAGCAAGACGCTTTTTTGCCCTATGTGGAAGATGGTACTGTAGTGTTTGTCGGCGCAACCACCGAAAACCCTTCATTCGAGCTTAACAATGCATTGTTATCTCGTTGTCGAGTCTATGTACTAAAAAGTCTTTCTGATAAACAATTGCACACACTAATTCATCGTGCACTAAGTGATGAGGCTTTGGGCTTGGGTAAGCGAAAGCTTGAGATTGAGGCTGAAGATTTAGGTTTGCTGGCTGCAGCTGCAGATGGCGACGGCCGCAAAGTCCTTAACTTATTGGAAATTGCCAGTGATCTTGTTGAAGATGGAGAGACTATCGCCCACGACGTTCTCCAACAAGTATTAAGTGGCGATGTGCGCCGTTTCGATAAGGGTGGAGACCTATTCTACGAACAAATTTCCGCATTGCATAAATCTGTTCGAGGCTCAGACCCGGATGCCTCATTGTACTGGTTAATGCGTATGCTCGATGGTGGTTGTGATCCAAAGTATGTGGCTCGTCGTGTCGTGCGTATGGCCAGTGAAGATATTGGTAACGCTGATCCACGTGGCTTGCAATTGGCACTCAATGCTTGGGAAGTGCAAGAACGTCTTGGCAGCCCCGAAGGTGAGCTTTCTATTGCCCAAGCGGTGGTTTATCTTGCCTGCGCGGCAAAAAGTAATGCCGTGTATAATGCCTTCAAGCTTGCTCGTTCCGATGTCAAATCCCTGCCTAGCTATGATGTGCCTATGCACTTGCGCAATGCGCCCACAAGCCTTATGAAAGACATGGATTATGGTGATGGTTATCGCTATGCCCATGATGAAGAGGGTGCTTTTGCTGTCGGAGAGAAGTATTTTCCTGACGAGATGGACGTGAGATACTACTACCAGCCAGTAACACGCGGTCTTGAGATAAAAATTGGTGATAAACTCAAGCACCTGCGCGAGCTAAATAAAAATGCCCAAGAGGATACATAATGCATTGGTTGGCAGTAGCGTTGGGGGGCAGCATGGGTGCTTTATGTCGTTATGGGCTTACGCTTATACTGCCCAATACACCGGGAAAACTACCTTTAGCAACTTTTCTTGCCAATGTGGTCGGCTCATTTTTGATCGGTATGTTTTTTGTTGTCATTGTTGAGAAAAGCGTATTGCCCGCCATTTGGCGACAATTTGCTATGGTGGGCTTTTTAGGTGCATTAACGACCTTTTCTAGTTTTTCTCTAGAGTCATTTCAGTTACTGCATAGTGGTCATTGGAAATTAGCCTTAATTTACGCCACAAGCAGTGTCTTGGCCTGCGTTTTCGCAGCTTTTGGCGGATATTTAATATTCAATAAATTAATTTGACGGAAGTAATATGTTAGATCCAAAACTCATTCGTTCTGATTTAACGGCGGTTGCCGCGAATTTAAAAAAGCGTGGTTTCACCTTAGATGTTGAGAAAATCACTCAGTTAGAAGAAACTCGTAAAGTGATTCAAACAGAATCTGAGTCCCTACAAAATCAGCAAAAACAGAGTTCGAAAAAAATTGGTGCGGTAAAAGCTTCCGGCGGCGATATTCAGGCGTTACTGCAGGAAGTAGACGAGCTTAAGCAAGCAAAAATTGCAGCTGAGAAAAAGCTTCATGATCTTCAGAATGATATCGAAACTTTGTATTTAACAATACCTAACATGTTATCTGATGAGGTGCCAGAAGGTGGCAGTGAAGATGACAATGTGGAAATATCTACCTGGGGACAGCCAAAGACATTTCCCTTTGATGTTAAGGACCATGTCGATGTTGGCATGGCGCTAGGTGGTCTCGATTTCGAAACGGCAGGTAAAATCGCGGGTTCGCGCTTTGCCTTGATGTCAGGAGATGTGGCTAGACTGCATCGTGCGCTGATTCAATTTATGCTCGATACGCATATTAATGAACATAACTATCAAGAAGTATATGTGCCTTATGTGGTCAATCGCGATTCTTTATTTGGTACAGGCCAGTTACCAAAGTTTGAGGAAGATTTATTTAAGTTAAACGATGAGCGCGAACTATATCTGATTCCTACAGCGGAAGTTCCTGTGACGAATATTATGCGCAATGAAATTATTGAGGAGAGTGCATTACCTCGCAAATATACCTGTCACACGCCTTGTTTTAGGTCTGAAGCGGGCAGCTATGGTAGAGATACGCGGGGTATGATTCGCCAGCACCAGTTTGAAAAGGTAGAGCTTGTACAATTTGTTAAGCCAGAAGACTCAGACCAAGCACTGGAAGAGTTGACGGCGAATGCTGAAACTATTTTACAAAAACTAGAATTGCCTTATCGCAAAGTTATCCTGTGCGGCGGTGATATTGGCTTCTCTTCTCGCAAGACCTACGACTTAGAAGTGTGGTTGCCATCGCAAGATAAATATCGCGAAATTTCATCGTGCAGTAATTTTGGTGACTTCCAAGCTCGCCGCATGAAGGCGCGTTATCGCAGTAGTGAAACTGGCAAACCAGTCTTGCTCCATACTTTAAACGGTTCTGGCTTGGCGATTGGCCGTACTTTGGTGGCAATTCTTGAAAATTATCAACAACAAGACGGCAGTATTGAAGTGCCCACTGCGTTGCAAAATTATATGGGTGGCAAAACCCATATTAATATTGCTAAATAGAAATAACTGAATTGCAATTAAAGGTGTCCTAAAGACATACATGGATTATCTACCGCTTTTTTTTGATCTTAAGAAAAAACCCTGCTTGATTGTTGGTGGTGGAACGATAGCGACGCGTAAGGCGCGTTTATTACATAAGGCGCAAGCAAAAATTGATGTAGTTGCCCCAGATATCGACAAAGAGCTTTTAGAGATAGTTAACGACAGTGGTGGTGAGTATTTTTGTGATACCTATGCTAGCCAATACCTTAGCTCCAAGGTATTGGTGATCTCTGCAACGGATATTAATAGCGTTAATGAAGCGGTGGCGCGTGACTGCCACGCTCGTCATCTGCCAGTCAATGTTGTTGATAACCCTGCTATATGCAGCGTGATCATGCCGGCTATTATCGATCGCGATCCGATTATTATCGGTGTTACAAGCGGTGGTGAGGCCCCAGTTTTAGCTCGTCGAGTAAGAACCCAGCTTGAAAGTATGATTCCCGGTCGCTATGGCGAACTGGGCAGGATTGCCAGTGAATTTCGGAGCCTAGTGAAGAGTACCTTTGCTTCTGAGGATGAGCGCCGTCGCTTTTGGGAAGCTGTGTTAAATGGTGATATTGCCGAGAAGATACTCGCCGGTGAAAGCGATCAAGCCAAAGTCTTAATACAGAAGAAAATAGATGCAAAAGAATGTGACAGTGGTGGCGAAGTTTATTTGGTAGGGGCAGGCCCTGGTGACCCTGATCTACTCACATTTAAAGCCTTGCGTCTCATGCAAAAGGCAGAAGTGGTTTTATACGATCGCCTTGTTTCGCCGCCAATATTGGATATGGTAAGACGAGATGCCGAACGTATTTACGTTGGTAAAAAGCGTGATAAACACGCGGTGCCACAACAGCAAATCAATCAAATGTTGGTAGATTTCGCCCTTGAAGGGAAGCGTGTATTGCGTTTAAAAGGGGGAGATCCTTTTATTTTTGGTCGTGGTGGTGAGGAAATTGATTTGCTCGCTGAAAACAACATTCCTTTTCAAGTGGTACCTGGAATTACTGCGGCTTCCGGTTGCGCATCTTATTCGGGCATCCCTTTAACCCATCGAGATCACTCTCAGTCAGTGCGTTTTATTACTGGTCACTTAAAAGCAGGGGAAACCGACTACCCTTGGCCAGAGTTTGTTAACGATCAACAAACTCTTGTGTTTTATATGGGGCTGGCCCGCTTGCCGATAATCTGCCAAAAGCTTATTGAGCACGGTAAGGATGAAAACACGCCTGCGGCGCTTATTGAAAAAGGAACCTTACCCAACCAGCGCGTGCATATTGCTAATTTAAAAGATTTGCCTGAATATATTGCAGACAAAGATATTCACGCGCCGACTTTGCTGATTATCGGTAGCGTAGTATCCCTTCATAAACGCTTGCATTGGTATAAAAAGCATTCAGCAGATGATTGATAATATTCAAAAAACCTATCGTCAGCCTGTGAGACGAACCACGGTGAACAAAGTTCAAGCATCGGCTGAGCCGCACAGTCATAATGATAGTGGTAAAAGCTCGGTTGCCACTGGAGCTTATATTGCCAGGCCTGATCGACGCCAAAGGCGTGATCGACGCAGGCTACAGCGAGGTATCAGAGCACTGTATGACATGCGGTCGGGCAGGGGACGACGCAAGGGCGACAGGGGACGCAAAGTTGAGTTGAAAATTTAACCCCAGTGCACATATTAACGCTAAGGATATAAAGAATCTTATTTAGCATTAGTTTTAAGTTCTCAGTTGTTTGTTTTTTACTCCTATGGGGAACCTGCCTCTACACATTGGGTTTTTATGCCCAAGGGTCTAAACTCATAACAGTTTTACCTGTCCAAGCGGCTTACATCTTTTATGGCAGGGTCTAGTGACACACATGTTATCGTGGCTGTTTTACCCTAAAGCCCTTCAACACTAATATTTTGGAGATTATAAAGTGAATTACGATTATGATTTATTTGTTATCGGTGCCGGTTCTGGTGGTGTTCGTGCGAGCAGGATTGCATCGCAGTTAGGAGCCAAGGTGGCGGTAGCAGAAGATCGCTATTTGGGTGGCACATGTGTCAATGTTGGATGTGTTCCTAAAAAGTTATTTGTTTATAGCTCTGAATATGCGAAAAGCTTTAAAGATGCAGCGGGATTTGGTTGGGCTGTAGGTGAGACTAAGTTTCAATGGGATACGCTGCGTGATAACAAAACTGCAGAAATCGAACGCCTGAACGGTATTTATGGCAATATTCTAGAAAATGCAGGTGTTGAGCTTATTAATGGCCATGCCAGTATTGTTGACCCTCATACTGTCAAAGTAGGTGAAAAAAACTACACTGCTAAATACATATTAGTTGCCGTGGGTGGTTGGCCGCGTAAGCCAAGCTTTCCTGGCGGTGAGCATACTATTGACTCCAACGATGTTTTCTACTTAAAAGACTTTCCAGAGAAAGTATTAGTGCAAGGGGGCGGGTATATCGCGGTAGAGTTTGCAGGTATTTTTAACGGCCTTGGTTGTGATACTGAGCTACTTTATCGTGGGCCTCTATTCTTGCGTGGCTTTGATGAGGAGATCCGCCGTTTTGTTTCCTCAGAAGTAGAGAAAAGTGGTGTTAATTTGTCATTTAATACGGATATTGAAAAGATCGATAAACGCGATGATGGCAAGTTAGATGTGCAACTTAACAATGGCGAAACACGCACGGTAGATGCTGTTTTTTCTGCTGTAGGTCGAGTGCCTAAAACCGAAGGTTTGGGGCTTGAGAACACTGCTGTGCAATTTAATAAAACTGGCGAAATTCTTGTCAACGAGAATTTTCAAACCGATGAGCCTAGTATCTATGCCCTAGGTGATGTGGTAGGCCGTAAAACATTAACGCCTGTGGCCTTAGCCGAAGGTATGGCCTTAGCCCGTCATTTATTTAGAGGTGACGATGTGACTTTGAGTTATAAAAATATTGCTACAGCAGTATTTTGCCAACCCAATATAGCCACACTTGGCGTTACTGAAGAAGAAGCGCAAGCAACGGGTAAGCCTTATGCGATTTTTAGCAGCGAATTCAAACCACTGAAAAATACTGTCAGTGGATCAGAACAGCGCACTTTAATGAAATTAATTGTTGATAAAGAATCAGATAAAGTCATCGGTGCTCATATGGCTGGGCCAGATGCCGGTGAAATTATTCAAGGTTTGGCTATTGCTGTGAAAGCTGGGGCGACTAAGCAAGATTTTGATGAAACTATTGGTATTCATCCGACCTCAGCAGAAGAGTATGTGACCATGCGCGAGTCTGCTAGAGAAGGTAATGTTTGATTGTAAGCGTTGCTTATGGGCTTAAACGAAATAAGGCGATGTCATTAAAATACATCGCCTTATTATTTTATTGCCACTGGATTCTTTAGCTCTTGCTTTAAGGAAGTAACTTAGGAGAGTAGCTTTGCTTTTTTTGCATAAAAAAATCTAAGCAGAGAATGCAATATAGTTGTTAACACCGCACGCTAGTTACTAAACATCCTTATAGTACTTAATCCCGGTGAAATTAGCATCACGCTCTTCTGGCCGATAATTTTGTAATTTATTAGCTATCCGTTGTTTGAGCACTTCTTCGTCAACCGTTTCTGTCGCAATTACAGGGCGCTCATACGTTTGCTCTTCTTGTACATCCGTATGGTGGTTGGGTTGTCTTTTCAGTCTGCTCTTAAGCACACTAAACATCTGCTTAACCTTCTGTAGAGTTGGAATAGTGAAGTAATGGAATTCTCAGGACGGAGCGATCGAATTCCTAACTAATATTTAAATTGTAACGCTTTTTGTCAGTATTGATACAAAATTTGTTAAATTGCAGTGCCAAAAAGCTACTTTGGTGACCTCTGTCACATATCATAAAAGAATGTTAAATTGGACTAAGTTATCTGCATTTACACCATGTTTTGTGCTTGTCATGGAGTTTCGTTAAAAACGTTATAGCTAAAATCTTTTTATGGCTTGTTAGAGTATATTTGCACTATAAACTTATGTTTTAGCAGCAATAGAATCGTTAACCAAAGTATTGGTAAAAACACCAACAAGGCCTTTGATAATTGACAATAACTGGCGCAGATAAATCGGAGCCCCATCTCCCATTAACCGATTGAGAAGACATTACTGTGTGGCAAGAAATAAAGAGTAGTTCAATTGCGTTTCGTAAGCACCTTCACCAACACCCTGAATTAACATGGCAGGAAGTTAAGACGACTGAATTTATACGCAGCAAGCTTGATGAGTTTGGCATAGCCTGGGAGCCTTGCACTGATACCGGCACTATCGGTCGCTTAGCTCAGGACAAAAAAGGTAAGCACATTGCCTTGCGGGGCGATATTGATGCCTTACCCATTAATGAAAATACTCACCTTGATTGGAAGTCAAAACATGCTGGCTGCATGCATGCGTGTGGACACGATGGCCATACGGCGACGCTATTAGCCACTGCACAATGGTTAAAACTGCATGAAGCCAGTTTATCAGGCCCCGTATCTTTAATCTTTCAGCCTGCTGAAGAAGGTGGTCATGGTGCGTTAAAAATGATCGAGCAGGGCGCATTGTCAGGGGTTGATGAAATATACGGATGGCACAACTGGCCCTCTATTGCCTATGGTCATGCGGTGTGTCCTGAAGGGCCTGTGATGTCGGCAAACAGTATCTTTAATATTAAGGTTAAAGGTGTAGGTGGCCATGGCAGTCAGCCTGAATCCTGTCGTGATCCAGTGTTGGCCGGTTCTGCCATCGTGATGGCTTTACAACAAATTGTCAGTCGGCGAATTCCACCGCAGTTGGCAGCGGTGGTAAGTGTCACCTCATTCGACGCTAAAAGTGCCAGTAATGTCATTCTCGAAGAGGTAAATTTGGCCGGTGGTATCCGTGCTGAGCGCACTGAAGCCCGGGATATGATCAGCGAACTAATAACAGAAATCGCCGATGAAACCGCTCGTGCCTATGGCTGTGAGGCTGGTGTTACTCATACTCCTTGTTATGGTGCAACCGTTAATCACGCACACCAGAGTGCTAATTTTCGCCAAGCCTTAGCTCAAGAATTTGGTGATCACTGGCAAGCAGAAAATATTGCTGTACCCATTATGGCCTCAGAAGATTTTAGTTATTTTATCAATGAGATACCTGGTGCTTTTGCCCTTATTGGGGCTGACGACAATAACAACCACCATCACCCATGCCATAGCTCCCACTACGATTTTAATGACAAATTAATAGAACGGGTAGTTAGCCTCTACGCTCGCTTAGTGGGAGCCCCGGTTCCAGAGAAACTATAAAACCTTAATAGATCACACGGACAATTGGGCATGGGCGGCTAATGCTCGCTCTCGCGTGGTTTTCAAATCTACTATCGGCTTCGGATAGTTTTTGCCAAGGGTAACGTCGGCGCTGCTGAGAATCTGTGCGGGTGCTGTCCATGGCTCATGAATATATTTTGCTGGCATCTGCGCTAATTCGGGTACCCAACGACGAATATAGTCGCCTTCAGGGTCAAATTTCTTAGATTGAGTGACGGGGTTAAAGACCCGGAAATAGGGTGCTGCATCAGCACCGCTGCCCGCGACCCACTGCCAGCCTCCTGCATTACTTGCCAGGTTAGCATCGACCAGGGTATCCCAAAACCATGCTTGGCCTTGTTGCCAGGAAATCAGAAGGTTTTTTACAAGAAAAGATGCTACCACCATACGTATGCGGTTGTGCATCCAGCCTGTTTTCCATAGTTCACGCATGCCCGCATCTACCAGGGGAATGCCCGTTTGGCCCTGCTGCCAGCATTTAAGATGTTTACTGTTGCTTAACCAGGGAAAATGGGAAAATTTCTCTTTAAAGGCTTGCTCAGGCAATTGTGGCCAATGAAAAAGCATGTGGTGGCAGAATTCTCGCCAGCCCACTTCGCTTAAAAAACGTTTTCTATCTTCATCATCACTATTATCCGCATGGCTTTTGTCAACTTCATGCCAAATCTGCCGAGGTGAAATTTCACCGAAGTGAAGATGTGGGGACAGGCGTGAGGTTAGCGTTTGGCTAGGAATGTCTCGTCCATGGTCATAACTATCGATGCTGTTACGTAAAAAATTTCGCAGCTTGTTTTGTGCGCCGCTTTCTCCAGGCGACCACCACTGCGTAAATTCAACAGCCCAATCAGGATTATTAGGCAGCAACTTCCAGTCTGCTAGATTGTCGCAGGCGAGAGTGCTACTTGGCTCAAAATTCGAAATCCTACGAGGTGCGGCGAGGGGAATCTGTGCTTTTCCCAGTTGGCAGCAATGTTTCCAAAAAGGGGTAAAAACCTTAAAAGGCGTATGGCTTTTGTTTTTAATATGTTCTGGCTCAAATAATAGATACCCCGCGTAGCGTTTTATCTGGATATTTTTCGTATTGTTATTCTGGCTGCGCTTGTTAAATGTTTCGTGTAACTTATTTTCCAGTGCGATCTCGCAGGGTTCGTATCGGCGGGAGCAAAAAATGGTTGAAGCTTCGATTTCCTTTGTCAGCGCCATAAGTATTTCAAAGCTGTCCCCCTGGCGTAATATCAATTCGGCGCCTTTTTTTGCTAAAGACTCCTTTAGGGACGTGAGGCTGTGGTGCAACCACCACTTACTCGCACTGGCCAATGGCCAGGGTTTTTGAGGATCGTGTATATAGAGGAAAACGATGGGTTGGTTGACTTTAAGCGCAGCCGAAAGAGCCGCGTTATCGCGCAATCGAAGATCATTTCTAAACCAAAAGATTACTGGCTTTGCTGTCATTTTGTTGTATTGCCTTTATATTTTTTATGTTCTACGAAGCTTATTCTTTTTTATATTACTATTGTAGGGCCTGTTGCCCTTTCATAACTGCTCCTGCCTTAAAAAGCGCTACTCGGTGTTGCTCGTCGTTCATTTAGCGCCACTAAACGCCTCTCCTCGCGCCGTGATTAGCGCTTTTTTAGACTCCGACAGGAATACTTATGAAAGGTCAACAGGCCCTAGTTTTATTATTTTTATGCAGGGCCATCACTTTTGATCTAAAAATGCCCGCCGATTCCATTTTAGACTGCTACTATTAAATGATGTAAAGGTATATAGAACGAATAGGCCTTAGTGTCACAACAGATTCAAATGTCGACTGGGAGAGGGTAATTCAATTGGACCCAAAATTTATTAGTCCATTTGTGCATGCAGTGAAAAATGTGATGACCACAATGGTGCAACTTGAACCTGCGGCGCAAGCGCCGAAGCTTTATAAAAAGCCCGCACCTTTAGGGGAAGTTGCCAGTGTAATGCCTATGGAATGCGAGCAGGTAACAGGGCAGCTGGTGGTGTCTTTTACCGGAAGCGCTATCCTTGATATCACTAGCCGTATGATTATGGAAGAGTGTAAAGAAATTGATCAAATGGTGATGGATTGCGCAGGCGAATTCACCAATATGATTACCGGGGCAGCAAAAGTGCAATTGCAAGAAAATGGCTTCGATTTTAATATGAATCGACCTTCCACCTATGTTGCTGATAACTTTTCAGAGTTAAAGTTGTCCGGCCCATCGCGTATCGTAATTCCTTATTGCATTCCATCTGGTAATTTCTTTGTCGACTTGGGTTTTGTGTCTACCGCCAGCTGACCCCTTTTTATACACCGATAAATTGTGCTAGTTGCTACCTCCGTGTTTAAGCTAGCTTTAAGGTGTACATATCAATAATTTCTTCATACCAGTCATAAGCTTGTCATATACTATCAATATGACGTGTATTAAATTATTAGTTTGTATTCAAATAAGTTTAGGAAGTAGATGTTGTTGTAAACGGCGCTCTCTTATCGCTTATCTTACCGGCAAACTAATCACCCATTTCATAAAAGAATATGCAGGCGATAGTCTAAGAAAGAGCACAAAGAAACAAATAATAAAGCGCGTAAAGAATGGAATAAAAACGCATAAACCCATCATAAGTCTTGTCATTACATCTATTTTTCCTTGTCTATATGCACATGCAGAAAGCTATATTGAGCCGCCGCAATCACAACCAGAGTCACACTACATGCTGTGTGATTCGGCACAGACTTGCAGCCCAATTTTAATCTCCAGGCAGTTTACTCAAAGGTCTATCATTACATCCCTGGATTTTAAACCTTTGGCAATGCAAAAAACGCGACCTAACTTTTTAGACCGCCAACGTGTTTTTATTAATAATCAGTTCTTAGGTTTGAAAAATGGTCTTGACCGAATTCTTTCGCAGAAAAAAAATGGGCTCATTGAAGATGATAGAAGCTTTTTGGTACTGAACTTGGAGTCTATTTTTGGTGAGGCTGGAGAGCATGAATTTAATGTGCGAGCGAGAGCGAAAGCGGATCTGCCTAATACTAAACAACGTTTTAAATTTATTTTTGAATCGCAGCCAGAGGAAGATGTTTCCTTACAAAATAGTGAGCGAGTTGGCCGTCTTCGCAATGATAGAATTGTCAATGATAATGCGGTTGCTGGTATAGAGTTTACGCAGCAAAGTCGAGAGTTTGAGTGGCGTCCTTCTATTGATGTGGGTTCCAGGCTCGATTTTCCCCTTGATGTATTTACACGCTTTCGCTTACGCAAGAAAAATATACTGTGCCCGTCTTGGATGTTAACCAGTCGCTTCGATTTTTCATATTTTGCAAGAGAAGGAGCTATCCCCGCCGTTAGTTTTAATCTCGACAAAACCATCAATGATGTTTGGTCATTTTTATCTGTAAGCCGCTATAAATACACCGATGAAGATAACCTGCAAGAATATTTTCAGTCGGTACAACTTAATCATATTTATAGTGATAGTTTGTTTTTAGAATATAAGCTCGGGGCTTTTGGAGATAGTGAACCTCATAATGATCTTGATGGTTATTTTACGCATGTGGCCTTTAAAAAACGTGTATACGACGACTGGATATACTTCTCCGTTATTCCAGAAATAAGTTTTCGTGCCGAAGACAATTGGAATCCCAGCTTTGCCCTGACATTGCAGGTACAAAGCATTTACTCTAACTATTAAGCCCAGCCTATTTGACTTTTTTGTTACTTCCACCTAAAGTCCGCGCTGCTTCAGGTGCTTATGGTTTGTCTAGAGTGAAGCTAGAAATTGAAAACTATAAGCTTAAATGGGAAGTTTGGTGAAAAGCCAACGCTGCCCCCGCAACGGTAAGTGTCTTGCATAGCTGAAGCACTATAAATTTGCATAAAGAAAAGCGCACTATTTTCGTGCTGAGTAAGGCGCTCATTGCCGCGCAAAGCTTCCGCTCCCTGCTCACGCCCCTTACCTACAATCTATGTAGGCATGGGCCTGTAGGCAAAATGAGCAACGCCACACAGCGCTTAAATAGCCGGTTTTATCATATCAATTTATAGTGCTTCAACTATATAAAACAAAGCCCGATACCAGCCTGCCGCATGTTCATAGATGGAGCGGAGGGCTACCATCCGGGGCGATGTTGTGGCACCTGCGTGCGCATATTTTCCTTGTGATGCCTTCCTCAAATATTTGAGTCTCCCTACAAGTGGACAGGCTCTGGTTAATTTTTGAGGTTTTTAATGAAAAAATCAGTTGTATCTTTCGTACTTGTCAGTGCGCTTTACAGTCAATTCACGGTCGCTTCAGGGCCGTCTCAACTAGAACACAAAGAACGTCTAGAAGAACAGGTGCTGGTGAGCTCCTCAGGGGTGGCAACGCCTATTCGCCAGGTCGGTACTTCAGTTTCTATTATCACCCATGAAGATATTGCTCTTAGAGGTTATCAGTCTTTAAGCGAGATCTTGCGCACTCAAGTGGGTATTGCCGCCAGTAATTCCGGAGGACGAGGCAAGGCAACGGCGCTTCGCATACGTGGTGAAGAGGGTTTTCGTACCTTGGTAAAAATAGATGGTGTCGACATCTCAGATCCTACCGGAGTGCAAATCGGCCCTCAAATACAGCATTTGTTAGCGTCAGACGATATTGAAAAAGTCGAAGTGTTAAGAGGGCCACAGGGCTTTATCTATGGCGCTGACGCAGGTGGCGTTATTAATATTTTTACTCGCTCTGGCAAGCAGCAGGCCCAGGGGAAGGTAAGTGCTGAATATGGTCGCTTCGATTCTACTGCGCTCAATGCTTATATTACCAGCGGTAATGATGTCGGCGATATTTTTGTTGCTATAACAGATCAGCGCAGTGAAGGTTTTAACACCAGTGAAACTGATCTAAGTAATGATAATGACGGTTACGACAATACCACTTTGCACACCAAGCTTGGCTGGAATATACAACCTAGCTGGCGGGCACAACTGGTTGTGCGTAACGTGGAAGCGGAAAATGAGTTCGATAATTGTAGTTTCCGCGATAGCAGTGGCAGCTTTGTTGGAACCAATCAATGTTTAGGGGAATTTGACCAGCTAACGGCCAGAGGTTCACTGGCTTATACTGGCGAGGCAATGTCTCATAGTTTGGCTTATTCCTACACCGATATTGAACGCAATAATATTGCTTTAGGCTCGATTAATACCTTCGCCACTGAAGGTGGTATTGATAAATTGGAATATCTCGGCAGACTTGATCTTGCAGATCAACTTACTTTAGTTGTAGGCAGTGATTTTCAGTCCCAAAGTATTGACACGGGTACATCTCAAGATCGTGACCAGTTGGGAGTCTTTGGTGAGGTGCAATTGGCTTTAGCCGATAGTGTTTTTGTGACCGCTGGTGCCCGTCATGACGATAACGATGATTTTGGTGAGCACACAAGTGTGCGACTTTCAGGTGCTTATATTTACACGCTTAACGCTGATGCCTATCTAAAGGCACGTTCAAGTTACGGTACCGGCTTTCGCGCACCTAGCTTGTTCGAAGTTTCTTACAACGCCAGTGACAATGCCTTTGGCGAAGCAGCTGCAACAGTATTAAAAGAAGAAAATAGTGCAGGCTATGATGTTGCGTTTGAATACCACAATAGTGCGCTGGGCTTATCTTTTGAACTAACATATTTTGATCAGCAGGTAGAAGATGAAATCTTCTTTGATAACAGTGCCTTCTCTGGTTATTTACAGGACGATGGTAAGACAGTGTCTGAAGGGATAGAGTTTGCCACTGAATATAATGTGCTACCGATCTTGGCTATAGTGGCTAACTACACCTATAACGATACTGAACTTGCCGAGCGTAACCAAATGGCAGCAAGTGGCGATACTATTACCAATATACAACGCCGCCGTAGGCCGCAAAATATTGCCAATGTGGGGCTCAATTTTTCCTTGCTTGAAAATAAATTGAATCTTTTGTTTAACCTGCGCTCATCTAGAAATGCAATCGAGAGAAATGGTGATACAGTGGTAGCCCTTGACGACTACGAGGTATTGGATGTGAGTGCGAGGTATCGTATTACTAATAACTTGGTTATCAATGCACGTGTTGAAAATGCCAACGATGAAGACTATCGCGAAGTACTTGGCTTTAATACTTCGGGATCGGCCGTGTACGCCGGTATAAAATATCAATTCTAAGCTGGAGTGAGATGATGGATGATGAAAAGAAAAACGCCAAACACAAAGCAGCGATGGAAAAGCAAAAAGCTAAGGTGGATGACAAAATAGAGCAGGCTTCCACGGAGCGAGGTGTTGCGGTTCTACTTACTGGGGACGGCAAAGGAAAATCCAGTTCAGCTTTTGGTATGGTAATACGTGCCCTGGGGTATGGCCAAAAAGTAGGTGTTGTACAATTCATAAAAGGTGAACAGTTATCCGGCGAAGAAATCTACATTCGTGAACAGTGTCCCCAGGTGAATTTTTACCAAATGGGAACGGGTTTTACCTGGAATACGCAAGACCGCAGTGGCGATATAGCCGCGGCAGAGCGCACCTGGGCCCAAGCTGAACCTATGTTGCAAGATCCTACTATCGATCTGGTTGTGCTTGATGAAATTACCTATATGCTCGCCTATAAATACCTCGATGAAGATAGCATAATAAAAGCCATTGCAGACCGCCCACAGGAGCAGAGCGTTATTGTTACCGGGCGAGGTGGTGGCTCACGTTTGCGAGATATTGTCGACACAGTATCGGAAATTAAAGATATTAAACATGCATTTAAGTCCGGTATAAAAGCGCGTAAAGGTGTGGATTATTAACCTTTTATGATTAACATGTTAATGGTGCAGGGCACTACTTCTGATGCTGGTAAAAGTACACTTGTTGCTGGCTTGTGTCGTTTATTGAAAAAAACAGGCGTCTCAGTCGCGCCGTTTAAGCCACAAAATATGGCCTTAAATAGTGCTGTTACTATTGACGGTGGTGAAATTGGGCGGGCGCAGGCACTACAAGCCAGCGCTTGTGGTATCGATGCCCATACGGATATGAATCCAGTTTTAATAAAACCCAGCAGCGATACTGGAGCGCAAATTATTATTCAAGGACAGGTGCGACATACCATGAATGCCCAGTCCTACCATGAATTTAAACCAATAGCGAAAGATGCTGTTTTACAGTCTTTTAAACGTTTATCTGAGGCTTATGACATCGTACTGGTGGAAGGTGCCGGTAGCCCTGCTGAAATAAATTTGCGTGAGGGAGATATTGCAAATATGGGGTTTGCCGAGGCAGTGGATTGCCCCGTAATTTTAGTGGCCGATATCGATAAAGGTGGCGTATTTGCCCATATTGTAGGAACCCTTGAATTACTTTCTGAGTCTGAAAAAAACCGTGTAAAAGGATTTGTTATCAATAAGTTTCGCGGTGATATTGCACTGCTACAACCGGGCTTAGATTGGTTGCAGGCACGAACTGGCAAGCCGGTGCTAGGGGTACTACCTTACCTGCATGATTTTTATATGGATGCTGAGGATGCTATTGATCGCCGTCAGCAGTCTGATGCTGAAGGCCAAAAGTTAAAGGTGGTCGTGCCCATACTACCCCGCGTGAGCAACCACACTGACTTTGATGTTTTGCGCCTACATCCCCAAGTAGATTTACATTTCGTCAGTATCCATCAAGTGCCACCGGCGTGCGATCTTATTATTTTGCCTGGCAGTAAGAATGTGCGCGCTGATTTGGGCTCTTTACTGAATAATGGTTGGCAAACTACACTAGAAAAACATTTGCGCTATGGTGGTAAAGTCATTGGTATTTGTGGTGGTTATCAAATGTTGGGGCAGGCAGTGGATGATCCTCTTGGTGTTGAAGGAGAGCCAGGCTGCCATCGCGCTTTTAATTTTATTCCTCATACCACAATATTGCATCAGCAAAAGAAGCTTATCCGTGTACATGCGACTTTGAATTTATGCGGTGAATCTGTTCCCGTTGATGCTTATGAAATTCACAATGGCCACAGTGCCCAATCAGATTTTCCGCGCTCACCTATTATTTATCGTGATCAACTACAAGATGCTTACCTCAGTGAAGATGAACAAATACTTGGCTGTTATTTGCATGGCTTATTCGATAACCCTAAAGCTTGCCAATGTATTTTACAGTGGGCAGGCTTAACCCATGCGAAAACAATGAATATTGAAGCTATTCGTGAAGCTCAGATAGAACGTTTAGCTTCATCTTTAGAAGAGTATCTAGATACGGAAAAACTTGCAAAACTATTGCAAGTTAAAACATCAGAGATTGAAATATCAAAAATTGCGTCTGAAAATCTCCTGCATAGAGAACAAGGGAATACAGTATGACTGCCGATGAACCTCTATGGCAGCGCTATTGGCCTTGGGTTCTGGTTTTCTTTTTTATTATTTTGATACTAGCAATATATATCAGCTTATTATTTGGTGCCGTTGCTATGAGTATCGATCAGCTTTTTTTCTGGACAAAGGGTGTTCTGCCTAATCTGTTTAACGCAGAGAAAGTGGCAACTATAGAGCAAACGGTTCGCGCTACTGAATTGCAAAACCAAGTGATTATTCAGCAGCTGCGTTTGCCTAGAGCGTTGCTAGCGGCAAGTATTGGTGCCTTAATGGCTAGCTGTGGTGCCATTACTCAGGGTCTATTTCGCAATCCCTTGGCTGATCCTTCATTAATTGGAGTCAGTGCTGGTGCGACAGCGGGAGCCAGTGCGGTTATTGTTTTAACCCATAGTTTACAAGGTAGTGTGCTGGGGCTGTCCTTGGTATCTTTTGGTGCTTTTATTGGTGGCGTTTTAGCTGTAATAGTGGTTTACCGGGTTGCTACAAGTATTCATGGCACTTCAGTGTCTTCCATGCTGCTGGCAGGTATTGCTATAACATTTTTAGCGGGCAGTATTTCTAACCTTCTAGAATTTATTGCCGATAATGAAATGCTCAGACGCATCAGTTTGTGGCGTATGGGTGGCTTAGATATCGCAGATTATCCTCGAGTATTTATTGTTAGCTTTGTATTAGTGCCTGTTTTTTTCATACTGCCAAAGTATTATGCAGCGTTAAACGCTTTACTTTTGGGAGAATCAGAAGCTCGTCATTTGGGTGTGAATGTAGCTCATATAAAAAAGATAATTGTTTGTGTTGTTGCTGTGAGTGTGGGGGTGTCGGTTGCTATCGCAGGTACAATTTCATTTATGGGTTTAGTAGTGCCGCATATTATACGTATGTGTATTGGCCCTAATCATCGATTCCTTGTTCCTCTAAGCGCATTGTTGGGGGCCTTATTACTGCTCGTGGCCGATGTCTTTGCGCGTACTGTCATCGCACCTACCGAATTGCCTGTTGGATTAGTGACCGCGATAATCGGAGCTCCTGTATTTATTTCTTTATTAAGGCGACGTCATCACTATGCTATGGACTAAAAAAATAGGGCGGGCGAAGGTAAATGGCTAATGTGCTAGATATTCGTCGACTGGATGTGATAGCAAATAGTGTAACGCTGCTTAAAGATATCAATCTGACGCTTAAGCCGGGTGAAATTCTGGCCGTGATAGGTGCTAATGGTGCAGGTAAAACCACATTATTTAATAGTATTACCGGTGATGTTGCTATTACTCATGGGAACATTATGTTGTGTGATAAGCAAAATAATGAATGGACACTAGAAGATAAAGCCAAACACTTAGCTGTATTACCGCAGCTAAGTTTGCTCAATTTTCCTTATAAAGTAGCAGAGGTGGTGGGCCTAGGTCGCATTCCTCACAGCACGGGACGTGATATTGACCAACAGACTATCCACCAAGCGATGGTTATGATGGATATCGCGCATCTAGCCAAACGTGACTACACGCAGCTTTCCGGTGGAGAAAAACAGCGTACACAATTAGCTCGAGTGATGGCACAAGTATGGCGAAGAGAAGATGCGCACAGTCGTTTACTGTTGTTAGATGAACCTTCTGCTGCATTAGATTTAGGCCATGTACAGCAGTTGATGAAAGCAGTGGTGAGTTTTGCTGAGCAAGGTGTTGGCGTCGCTATGGTAGTTCACGATGTTAATATTGCAGCTAAGTATGCTCATAGCATTCTTGCTTTAGACCGTGGCCACATAGCTGCCTATGGCTCTGTTCAATCTGTATTGACCAAGCCTTTATTGGAGCGCTTGTATGGTGCCCATGTTTGTATAAGTCAGCATCCCCATACTCAAAAAACTATTGTATTAACTTAAGGCGCTGTTGATAAATGTGCGTTAAAAGGTGTTGTGATGAAAGCGTTAATTTTAGGTGGTGCACGTAGTGGTAAGAGTCAGTATGCCGAGCAGCAAGCATTATCTCAGGCACATCTGTCGCAAGATAAAACATGTGTATATCTTGCCACCGGCACGGCAGGAGATAAAGAAATGGCGGCTCGCATTGATCACCACCAACGACGACGAGGGTCACAGTGGTTGTTGGTGGAAGAGCCGATAAATCTAGCCCAGGCGTTACACAATATTGATAGTGAAGACAATATTATTGTTATCGACTGTTTAACTCTTTGGCTAAGCAATTGTCTGTTAGCAAGTGAGCAAAATAATAACCACGATTCGTCTGAAAAGAGTATCAATACACATGTCATTACCCAGCAAAAGGAAGCATTTTTAGATATATTACCAAGCCTTCGTAGCGATGTGTTTATTGTAAGTAACGAAGTAGGATCGGGTGTTGTGCCCCTGGGTAAGCTATCGCGCGATTTTGTGGATCATAGCGGTTGGTTACATCAAGCCCTGGCTAAATTATGTGATACGGTAACTTTGGTCGTCGCTGGTTTGCCTTTAGTCTTAAAAAATCAAGAACTAAACAAAGCAGAATAAAAAAACAATAACGAAGCAGTAATTAAGCAGTAAAAATAAAAAGAGATAAACCATGATCAAGTATTTAAGCTCTAATCATTGGATTTTCAATGCTGTTAAGCCGCTTGATAGTGCTGCTGCCGAGCAAGCCCAAAGTTATCAAAACACGTTAACTAAACCTCCGGGCTCCCTTGGTTTTTTGGAGACTCTGGCGATTAAGTTTGCGGCGTGCCAGGGACAAAAAAAACCATTGCTAAATGAAATTTGTGTAAGAGTTTTTGCTGCGGATCATGGTGTATGTGATAAAGGAGTGTCGGCTTTTGATCAGGCGGTTACCGCCGCTATGATTGCTAATTTTGCCAGTGGTGGTGCAGCTATTAGTGTTTTAAGCCGCATCATTGAGGCTGACTTTGCAGTGGTTAATTTAGGCACAGTGTCTGCGGTAGAGCTTCCATCAGCCCCAACACATAGTAAGCCGCAAGCTACGATTATCGATGCTTATATCGCCGATAAAACCCAGGATTTTAGTGAGTACCCGGCAATGACTAATGAGCAATTAACGTTGGCTTTAGCCGCAGGCAAACGGGAAATAGATAACAGGCAAATGGATCTTTTTATCGGTGGCGAAATGGGTATTGGCAATACCACTTGCGCTTCAGCTTTATATGGTGCCTTACTGGGGCTTGATGCTAGCAAAACCGTGGGGCCTGGAACGGGTGTTGATCAAGCGGGGGTAGAGCATAAACAGAATGTGGTTCGACAAGCACTGCACCTGCACGCGAATATACTAGACGACCCTATCGCTGTATTAGCTTGCTTAGGCGGCTTCGAAATCGCTGCGCTGTGTGGTGCTTATATGGCCTGCGCTCAAAGGGGAGTACCTGTTGTTGTCGACGGTTTTATTAGCACTGCTGCAGCTTTAGTCGCGGCTAAAATTAATCCTCGCATCGTGGACTGGTTTATTTTTTCTCATTGTTCGGCAGAACCTGCTCATCGTTTGGCGCTGGATTTTTTTCAGGCCGAACCACTGATAGATTTTTCCATGCGTTTGGGGGAAGGCAGCGCCGCTGCATTAGTAGTGCCTCTAATTCAATCGGCACTTAAGCTTCACAATGAAATGGCAAGCTTTTCTGAAGCCGGTATAATCTCATAAATTTATCCCAATCTCTCAATTAATAGTATTTGGAGTCACGGTATTAAGGGTAACAATATGTTTGCAGATATTGAGGTGACACAGCTTTATATTTTGCGCCATGGTGAGTGTGAAGGCGGAAATATTTTTCGTGGCTCGACAGATGTCGCTTTGCTTGAGAAAGGTATGGCTAATATGAACAGTGCCTGTAAGCAGTCAAATGTTGTGTGGGACGTGATAGTTTCTTCCCCACTAATACGTTGTCATGAGTTTGCAAAAGCTAAGTCACAGGAGTTATCGCGGCCGCTTGTGGTGGATGAACGCCTGCGAGAAATGTTTTTCGGCAGTTGGGAAGGTAAGTTAATGGAAGATGTCTGGCGTGAGCAATACGATAGCATAACCGCGTGGATGAAGAACCCAGAAGCTGCCGACCCGCCCAATGGTGAGCCTCTTGCTGAGGTGTTTGAACGTGTTGAAGTTTGTTATCAGCAGTTACTGGCGGCTCACCGTGGCAAAAAAATATTGTTAGTTACCCATGGGGGAATAGTCCGCGCTTTACTCACTTTTCTATTAGGTATGCCACGCTCAAAAATTCAGGCTTTTGACGTGCCTTATGCAAGTCTCTCTCAGGTGAGTGTGTATCACATGGAACATGGCGATAGGGTAAAATTGACGGCCCATAATTTTACCCAATAAATCGAGTTTTATTGCGAATTATGGCCATATCAAAATCTCGTTTTATGCTGCAAGGGCTGCTGCTCGCTTTAGGTTTATTAACGCGTATTCCCATACCCTTGCAGCAATTGCCATCTAATATAGACGCGTCTTTAAAGACAGTGTCCGCTATATTTTATCCTGTTGTAGGTGCCATCATTGGCTGTCTGTTGTGTGTCTTTCTTTTATTGCTGCTACAATTTTTTCCGGCTTCTTTTTCGCCGCTCGTACAAGCTGCTTTAGTGTTGTTTCTTTGGGTTATGGTAACAGGGGCAATTCATCTAGACGGTTTAGCTGATGCGGTGGATGCTGCTTTTGCCTCTCATAAATCGCCAGAACGCGCGCTTGCAGTATTTCGTGATCCCAGTGCTGGACCAATGGCGGTTGTGGCGGTTGTATTGCTATTAATTATGAAATTGGCAATGATCGAGTCTCTGCTAATTTATGATAATGACTCCGATAGCTATTATTCATGTATCGCTATTGTCGCAGCTAGCACTTTAAGTCGTTTAAATGGGCTAATATTTATGGCTAATACCCCATATGCGCGGCAAGATGGTTTAGCTGCTAATATTATTCTTGATGCCTATCAGAAAATTATCATTATTTTTGTATTGCTTAGCTTTACTCTTCTATGGCTACTAACCCATTTCTTTACCTCACTCTTAATTATACTGATGCTCGGTGCTTGGGCACTTTACTGGCGATCTTTCTGGCTAAAAAAAATTAATGGTTATACTGGGGATTGTGTCGGCGCTTTAATTGAAGTTTCGGAGCTTATTACGCTGTTTATATGCTTATGGCTTGTACCGAGCACGAGTGGGCTATGAACATAGAAGTGTTTTTGTTTGCACATTTGCTTTCCCTCTTTCTTGCCTTGGTATTAGACACATTACTTGGCGAACCTAAACGCTATCATCCTCTGGTCGCTTATGGTTCGCTTGTTAACTATTTATCTGCAGAATTTAATATCTCCGCTTCCAATAAAGTTAAACTACTTATGGGTGGTTTAGCATGGGGCATAGCGGTGATACCTTTAACGGCGATTGTTGCTTATCTACACTATATTCTGGTTGTTCAGCATGAATATATAACGGCTATTATTTTTCTTGAAAGCGTTATTTTGTATTGTTGTATTGCTCGCAAAAGCTTGCATCAACATGTGATGGCGGTTTATCGACCTTTAAGCCGCGGTGAAGTAGATAAGGCGCGTCAGGCGGTTGGTTTAATTGTGAGCCGCGATACTGCTTCACTCGATAAACGCGGTATTCGTAGCGCAGCGATAGAGTCGGCATTGGAAAATGGTGCTGATGGGATATTTGCACCTATTTTTTGGTTCTTACTGCTAGGAGCACCAGCCGCCCTATGTTACCGACTGGTGAACACCTTGGATGCTATGTGGGGCTACCGCAACGATAAGTTTTTTTACTTTGGCCGAGTCGCCGCCCGTGCCGATGACCTTATGAATTGGTTTCCTGCCCGCCTCGTGGCGTTTAGCTATAGCATGTTGGGTAGTCATCGTAGTGGTATGCAGGCATGGCGAGACCAGGCACATAAATGTGCAAGTCCCAATGCCGGTCCGGTAATGGCAGCAGGAGCTGGGGCCTTACAAATAGAAGTGGGAGGCAATGCTATTTACCACGGTAATCTAGAGCAGCGTCCTGTGCTTGGCATTGGTGCTAAGCCCAGTGATGAAGATATTGTGCGCAGCTTGCAGTTAGTAGATAAGACATTGATTCTCTGGCTGGTGTTAAGTGCACTATGCACGGCATTGTTTTTTTTCTTTTGGAAGATATATGGCTGATATCACATACCAACAAGCGAGTAGGCATGCTGTACTCGACGAAGCAATGCCAGCTCATGGCGGTGACCTGCATTGGGCTAGCCAAACCTTTGGTTACGCCGCTGACGAGTGGCTTGATTTGTCTACTGGTATCAGTCCCTGGAGTTGGCTTGTGCCTGAAGTACCAGCACATATCTGGCGACAATTACCCCAGAGCGATGATGGTTTAAGAGAGGTGGCTGCAGGCTACTACAACTGCGCTGCCACTCAGTTATTGACCGTTCCTGGAACACAATATGGGATTGCCTGTATCCCTGAGTTAGTTGAAAAAGGGTATGTGGCCATTCCTGCCCATGGCTACCAGGAACATCAGCAAGCATGGCAAAAAGCTGGGCATCGCCTGTGTTATTACAAAAATGTTGATGAATTACTGACGCTAGTCACCTCAAAAAAAGTGCAGTATGTGGTTGTTATTAACCCCAACAACCCCACAGGTGAATTACTGGCTTCGGCCACCTTAAATGTAATTCAAGAGTCCCTATATCGTTATTGGGGGAATGGAGGTTTATTGTTGGTGGATGAAGCGTTTATGGATATGACGCCAGATGAATCTGTGGTTAAACCTAATATGCCAAACAATATTATTGTTCTGCGTTCCATTGGAAAGTTTTTTGGTTTGGCAGGTATTCGGCTCGGTTTCGTTGTTTCCAATGAGTTTTGGAAACAACGCCTTGCTGCGCTTCAATCGCCATGGAGTATTAATTCCCCCGCTTTATTTATAGGCCAGCAGGCACTGGCAGATTATCAATGGATAGCGCTGCAAAGACAACGCCTCCAACATCAAAGTAAGGTGATGGAAGCCCTTTTGGAGAATGCTCTTGGATTAAAGGTGCACAATAGTGGGTTGTTTCTAACCCTATGGGGAACAGTAGAGCAATGTCTTGAGATATTCGCTTATTGTGCCAGGCTCGCTGTTTTGTTGCGTTATGGGAAACCATTTCATCAAGACATTGATAGTTCTCAACAAAGCCAAGGTGCATGGATTCGCTTTGGTTTGCCTGGCGAGCAACTTGATCGAGTCAACGTTATTTTTCAGAAATATACTCTATGAAATATTGTATTGCTTTTTTATTTTTTTGTATTTACACCGTTGCTAACGCGGCTATCGATGTAAAAGATTATATGAATCGCTCTGTGGCTCTTGAAAAGCCTGCGAGACGTATTGTGGCATTAGCGCCACATATTGTTGAGAACCTGTATTCTGCAGGGGCAGGGGAGTATATTGTGGGAGCGGTTGACTATTGTGATTATCCTGAATCGGCTCAACGTATTCCCAGAGTCGGAGGCATCAGCTCTTTTAGTATCGAAGCCATCATCGACCTTAAGCCTGATTTAGTGATCGCTTGGCGCTCCGGCAGAGGTGGCAAAATACTTGAAAAACTTGAACGCTTAGGCCTTACGGTTTACGCCAGCGATCCCCGTCGTCTGACCGACGTTGCCCGTTCAATACGAGACTTTGGTGAACTGGCCAATACGCAAAAGATCGCAGATAAAGCCGCGCAAGGTTTTGAATCTCGTTATCGTCAACTTAAACACAGGTACAGCCAGCAAACGGGTCACATACAAAATCGAAAACAGGATCAACACATGGTGAAAACCCTATACCAAGTATGGCATGATCCTATCCAAACCATTAATGGCACGCATATTATTAGTGATGTTATTCGCCTGTGTGGTGGCGTCAATATCTTTGGTAAGGCGATGAGCTTGGCGCCTAAAATTAGTGTGGAATCCGTTGTCCAGCGTGACCCTCATGTAATTATTGCCAGCGGTATGGGGGAAAGTCGTCCTGATTGGTTAGATAGTTGGAAGCGATGGCCGAGTATTGATGCTGTTCAGCATAATCGACTTCATTTTATTGCCCCTGATATTATCCAGCGACACACTGTGCGCATACTCGATGGTGCTGCCTTGATGTGTCAGTACTTGGCAAATAAATAGCGCCTTGATATTGCCAAAAACAGCCTATAAACATGTCACTAAATATAAGCTGATATCAAAGAACGAATTTGCGTACTAACTTACGTTTTTTTGCCATTGTATTAAACTAGGACCTGTTAATACTAATGTAAATAGGCAAGTAGACTGGCGAGTAAATAGAATTATTAAAGAGAGTTATTTATGAAATTTAATAGCACTGAACGGTATGTGGCGACGGACGAATTGCGAATGGCGGTAGACGCTGCTGTAACATTGCAACGCCCACTGTTAATTAAAGGTGAGCCAGGAACGGGTAAAACCATGCTGGCTGAAGAGGTAGCAGAAAGCTTAGGCAAACCTCTTATCCAGTGGCATATTAAGTCTACTACCAAAGCCCAACAGGGGTTATATGAATACGATGCCGTGTCTCGCCTTCGAGACTCTCAACTGGGTAATGATGATGTCCACGATATTAATAATTACATAAAACAAGGTAAGTTATGGCAAGCTTTTACTGCACCTGAACAAGTAGTTTTATTAATTGATGAAGTCGACAAAGCGGATATTGAATTTCCTAACGACTTACTGGTTGAGTTGGATAAAATGGAATTTTTTGTCTACGAAACCGGCGAAACAGTAAAAGCTAAACATCGTCCTATTGTTATTATTACCAGTAACAATGAAAAAGAATTGCCCGATGCATTTTTACGCCGTTGTTTTTTTCATTATATCAACTTTCCTGATCGTGAAACCATGACGCAAATTGTTAATGTGCATTTTCCTAAGATAAAATCGACCTTGGTGAAGGAAGCTCTCGATATATTTTTTGATGTGCGCAATGTTCCAGGGTTAAAGAAAAAGCCCTCCACTTCAGAACTGGTCGATTGGCTCAAATTGCTGCTGGCGGATGATATTCCCGATGATGTACTGACCAACCGTGATCCCAGTAAAGCGATACCGCCGCTATATGGTGCTTTGCTTAAAAATGAGCAGGATGTTCACATGTTAGAGCGCCTAGCTTTTATGTTGCGCCGTGAAAAGCGTTAATACACCTCCATAAAATAGTATATTGTTATGTTAATTAATTTCTTCTATGGACTTAAACAAGCGAAATTACCCGTTTCTATAAAAGAGCATCTTATACTATTGGAAGCTTTAGATGCCGGCCTGGGGTTTGGCTCGGTCGATGATTTTTACCTATTATCTCGCACTGTGCTGATTAAGGATGAAAAATATTTTGATCGTTTTGATAAGGCTTTTAGTGCATATTTTGATGGTCTTGCCAGTATTGAAGATATCATAGATACAATAATCCCTGACGATTGGGTTAAGTCTGAATTTTTAAAGTCCTTAACGGAAGAAGAAAAAAATAAGATTGAATCTTTAGGTGGCTTAGAAAAACTAATAGAAACCTTTAAACAGCGTCTAGAGGAGCAACAAAAAAAACATAAAGGCGGTAGCAAGTGGATCGGCACCGGCGGTACATCGCCTTTTGGCAATGACGGCTATCATCCTGAAGGGATTCGAGTCGGGGGCAAAAGCCGTAACAAAAAAGCCGTAAAAGTTTGGGAAAAAAGACAATTCAAAAATCTAGATGATAGTGTCGAGTTAGGTACCCGTAATATTAAAATGGCATTACGCAAATTGCGAAAATTCGCCAGAACGGGGGCTGCTGATGAGTTGGATTTATCCGATACAATCTCTTCTACTGCTAAAAATGCAGGTCTGCTTGATATTAAAATGGTGCCTGAGAGGCATAACGCAGTAAAGGTTTTGCTGTTTTTTGATGTAGGTGGTTCGATGGACCCTTACGTAAGTATTTGCGAAGAATTATTTTCGGCCTGTCGCAGTGAGTTTAAACACTTAGAGTATTTTTATTTTCATAATTTTATCTATGAAAATGTGTGGAAAAATAATGCTCGCCGTACCACGGAAATGACACCGATGATGGACATCCTACATAAATACAGTAAAGATTATCGCGTTATTTTTGTTGGCGATGCTTCAATGTCTCCTTATGAAATTCTCAGCCCTTACGGCTCAGTTGAATATATGAATGAAGAACCGGGCGCGCTATGGATGGAGCGTTTAACAGACACTTTTAATAAAGTTGTGTGGCTAAATCCAACACGTTTTAGTGCATGGGAGTACACGCAGTCTATTGATATCACTCGTAAACTTTTAAAAGATCATATGTATCCTCTCACCATAGATGGTATAGATCAAATGATTAAATATTTGAGTAAGTGATTTAGAGTCTGTGAGTGATAATTTATCGGTGTTGTAAGCTAGCTAGGAGGGCACAAACTATGTTTGCTGCAATTGCGATAAATGGTGAATAATCAGTAAAAAATTGCAAGCAATATCATCATTTTATTAGCAGGTAAAATTTTTAAAGCCCTCTTTAAAAGAGGGCTTTTTAGTGTTGGCTATTTACTTAAGCTCTTATACTAAGTGGCTTATAACGCTTATAAAAATGTCATTATTTTGACGGCTTTTTTCGTTATTATTCTTTCTATATAACCAGAAGAACAAATATATATTCCCAATATGTATCTTATCAATTTATCAATACGATAAATGCGCTCTAATTTTAGTCAGCTAGATTTGGTTAAAAGCGAAACTTTTTTATTTTTATCCCGTATAAATATCTGTCTATCACGTAAATATAACGTCATGGAATTTTCTCATAAATACAGACTCCAAATTTATGAGTAATGTAGTAAAGTTGCATACAAGTTGGCACAATAAATGAGCTTATTGAGAAATCTGAAAATAGATGATAAAAAGCTAATATATTGCAATTCGATGCAACAGTCTGCTAACAGGCATTCGGTACCAAAATAACTATAAGCATCAGGAAATGTTATGAAATCGTTGAAGTTACATACTCATCCTACCTCTGTAGGACATGGTAGTGGTGTAGAATTTGCCAAAAAGAGCACAATGGCTACTCAGTATTCGGATGACTTTATTGATAATATCGACAGGTCGTGCGAAACCGCTGATTTTGTATGTGATAAGTATCAAGAAGATGTTGCTCTTAGAGATAAGGTCACCTTGCTAGTAGTGCTTATGTTAATCAGTACTATGGCGTTATCTTACAATTGGCTATCGTTTACTAATTTGGCGATAGTGGTTTTTTGCTTGTCTTCTCTTTCAGCTATGTATAAGCGATATCGTCTAAGCAGTGTACTGCGTAAGATCTAGCTAGGTTCGCGTGTAAAATATCCTAGCGATTTAAGGTTCGGTACACGCAATAACAGACTGATATTGCCGCATTGCTTTTGTTTAATGCGAATTTGTCTGCCGAGGATGGATCACATTGTTACGCAAGTTACCTAAGAGCGCTCTTTTACTTGGATCCTGTTGTTGATTTTATCGATTTCTCTTGGCGCATTATATAAACTTATCCATATAAGAGCGTTGCTTTCCCTGAGACAGTCATCTATATTCAAACACCGTAAATCGCGCTATTCGATTATCCCAATGATCAAAGGCTAACTGCCTGGCCGATATCAATTGTCTGCGAATATTCACCTGTGCTTGCAAAACAACCAATATACTCCTAGGAATTATATGCAAATATCGCAAATACTTTTCACGAAGTTTCTGTCTCGAACTAAAATTATCCTTTATGCTGCAGTGCTTTATATTCTTCCGATTTCGGTTAATGCCGCTCATCAATGTGATCCAGTATCTTTAGCTGTTTTAGGTAGTGGTGGCCCGGAACTGGACGACGGCCGCAATAGCTCTGGCTTTGCTATTTTATTGGAAGATAAGGCGCGAGTGTTGGTTGATACAGGAATGGGAACCAGTCGCGAGTTTGAACGAATGTCTCTTAAGTTTAATGATGTTCAGGCGGTTCTTATCACTCATTTACATGTGGATCATGTCAACGATCTTCCGGTATATGTAAAAGGCTCATTTTTTACTGGCCGTGCAGAAGATCTTCAGCTATTTGGTCCGTGGGGCAACGAGCATCTGCCGAGTATGGAAAGCTACATTAAGCAAATACTCGATAAAAAAGATGGCCTCTATCCGTATTTACATCGCCACCTCCCAGAATATGAAGCACCTTATAGTTATAACTTTCGCACGCAGTCTGCACCCGCTGAGAAAAGCCAAAATTTTACGGTAAACAAAAATTTAATAGTATCCAGTCTACCTACAAGTCATGGCGCTTTGCCATCTGTGGCGTGGAAGGTGAATATCGGAGGTTGTCACCTTGCTTTTATGGGGGATAGTGGTTCAAAAGCCCGCGATGCAATTGCTAAGTTTGTTAAAGACGTGGATCTACTTGTACTTAATATGCCAATTGAAGTAGGTGCTCCAGAGCCTGTGCAGGCTCTGCATATGGTACCCGAGGATTTAGCAGTAATTGCCAAAAACTCAAAGGCTAAAAAAGTAGTGCTGGCTCATTTTATGAAACGCAGTCTTAAAAATCTTAGTGCAAATGCTGATATAGTAAGTAAAGCTATTAAAAGCACTGCTTTATTGGCAAAAGACGGTGATAAAATACCCGTAAAGTAATTTCTATATAAACTGTAGCGTGCCAAATCAATAAGATGTGGAGGATAGTATGGCTTTTTTAAAAGTAGGGAAGCTTTGTTTTCAAAAAAGTAGGACGGGGATACTGGTAATTTCTCTATTAAGTTTCATTGCTTTGTCGTGCTCCACGCAAACAGGACTTCCTTCTCAACAATTCTCAATTATAGTCGAAGACCCTAATAGGATACGCTTTTCCGGTAAAGGGGCGGGTGCAGGAATGATGCTAATGTCTACCCTGGGGCCAACTGGAATTGCGGTAGGTATCGCTATTGATGAGGGTATAGGAAAAGAAATTGATGAGCGTGCGAAAGCGGGGCAGGTGAATATTGAGCGTATTTTGCAAGAACAACTTGCAAAAACATCAATCAAATACCCCCCCAAAACGGAGATTGTTATTCAGCGCTACGGCTTTCTTTCCTCCTCAGAAAATAGAGATAATGTTCTCCCGCAATTGCATCTTGTTATTATAAGCGATGGACAAAAAAGAACTTTAAAATATCCTGAGGACTATAAAGAAGTTGCGTCAAATCCACCTTCAGCGCCATTGGAACATGTAAAAAGTGATGCTGAAGTTATCGAAGAATTACTTAATAAAACTGCACATTTTCTGGTGGGAGAAATGATATCTTTATATTGAAGGCAGTGCTTGGCCACTTCTAGTAAAGCAGATCGTATATAAAGTGTGTTATCACTAGATTGAGTAGCTTTAAGTATTCTTTCTAGTGAAATTTGATTGCTTAAACCTTTTCTTTAAATAATGGAAAATGAAGAAACAATATAATTGGAAATGAGATAAAGAATAGAAACAATATCATATTCTTTATTAGTTTTATCCAATCAGCAGAAATTCCACTTAAGACCACTAATTGATATAAAAAAGCGCTAAATAAAACTGAGACAACAGCTGCCATTATTGACGTTGTAATTACAACAGGAACTATCTTACTAAAATTCTTAATTATTCTGTTAGCGATAAAATCGCTGTTCCTCTTAAATATGGCATTGCCTTCTCGATCTGATTCTACTGGTCTATAGGACTGTAAATGCTTCATTTTTATAATCCAATAAATGACGATTCATATTTACCTATTAAGTATCGAATTATCAATTAAAGTTCATCTTTAGGTGATCTATAGACAGAAAACACATATCGAATATAAATGTTCGCTATTTTTTAAGGTGGTATTAGGCTTTGGTGTAAAAATGGGCTTAAAAAATTACTGAATTGCCAAAGATCATATTTATCACTAATGAGATATTTGAAAATGAAATATCGATCTATCAGATGGCTTCGGCGCTAGAATTAAAGTTATCGAGCCATACTACTAATTGGTCAAAGCCAATTGGCCGAGAAAAATAGTATCCTTGTATATAATCGCAACCGTAGCTTTCCACGATACGTAAAACATTTTCATCCTCTATACCTTCGGCCACAACGGTTAGTCCTAAGCGATGTGAGAGCAAAATAATTGCTTCTATTACTATCCCGCCGTTATCATTGAAGTCGCGTAAGAAGCTTCGATCAATTTTTAACTCATCGATTGGTAATCGAACTAGATAAGAAAAAGAAGAATAACCGGTGCCAAAATCGTCCATTGAAAGCTTGACACCTAAAGGTTTAATTTTTTTCAGGGCATCGATAGTTTGTTGAGGGTTTTTTGTTGTACATGATTCTGTCAGTTCTAGTGTAATATTTTCTCTGGGGAAGCTGTATTGATTTAGGATGTCGCCTAATTTCTCGAAGAAATTCACATCATTGAGCAGGCGACCAGATAAATTGATGGATATTTTAAGCTCGTATCCCTGTGCCTTAAGCTTTTCAGCGTCTTTTAGACTTTGTTTCATTACCCATTCGGTAATTGTTTTAATTAAAGACGATCGTTCTGCAATAGCAATAAATTCATCAGGAGGTATAAACCCCAGATCTGGATGGTTCCACCTCAATAAGGCCTCAATACCCTTGACTTCTCGCGTAGAGCTCACGATGATAGGTTGATAATATATAATTAACTGATTGTTATGAATAGCATGTTCTAGATCTTTCGAGATTATTTCTCGCCGGTGTATCTCATAGTTTACTTGTGTATTATAAAGGGCAAAACCATCTTCATTTTTTTTGGCTTGATACATTGCCATATCTGCATTTCGAAATAATGAGCTAGCATCATTTCCATGATCTGGATATATAGCAACACCCACATTAATGCCAGAAAATATACTTTCGCTTTCGTATGCTATGGGGTCGTAAGCGCAATTCACAATTCTTTTGCCAACATGTTCAATCGAAGTTTTGTCAATATTTTGCAGCAACATCGCAAACTCATCGCCCCCCATACGAGCTATGGTGTCGGCATCACGCATTGATTGGTTCATTCTTCGAGATAATTCCTTTAATACTGCATCGCCAGCTTGATGACCAAAGGTGTCGTTAATCTCTTTAAATTTCCGTAAGTCAATGCTGGCGACTGCGAAGCAAAATTCTTCTCTTTGGGCGGAGTGAAGAAGGTGTTCAATACGATCATGAAAAAGGTTTCGATTTGGAAGGCCAGTCAAAGGGTCATGTAAAGAGAGATGCTTGAGTTCTTTGTTTATTTTTTCTATTGTTGATGTTCTTTCTAAAACTCTCTGTTCCAGCGTCAGATTTTGCTTTTCAATAATATTTATCTTATCGATAATAGCATTTTTCATTTTTAAAAAGCTATCGGTCAAACTGTGGATCTCGTCGTTAAATCCAGAGTGATAAATTCTCTCTAGTTTATGCTCTTCTTCTATTTTTCCCGCTTCGTTCGGTATCAATCTCTGGGTGGCTTGATTAAGTAGGTCAAGTGGCTCAGATATAATTCGCTTGATGAAAAACAAGAATATCAACCACAATGCAAAAGTTTTTATCAACGAATTGATAATGATGATGAAAAAACCATATTTTACACGTGAGATAATAGAAGAATGATGAGAGTAAATATAACAATAACCTATAACTGCGTTTTTATCTGAACTAAAATTATCTTTAATAGGAAACTTATATTGAAATATTGTCTTTGTCTGCGTGTCTTCTTTATAACTTATTTCATAAACATTTCCTTGCCCAAAATCACCTTGATGTTCGGTAAAAGATATTAGAATATCATCGTTAACGATATTGCCATCGACAGTAAATAGATTGCCTTCTGTATCTGTTACTTTTATTCCTGTGACTATGCTGATTTTTTTTACACCTTGTAGGGTGGCTTCCATCTGATCAACATCAAAATTCCATATAGACTGAGCCAAACTGTTTTCGAGTGTTTCACCAAGATTAGATAGTTCATTGAATATGCTTTTTTTTACATTCAAATATTCAGAGATCAATTGTACACTCGTTACAAGTAAAGCAATGACAAAGTACCACCCAAATACATGGCGTAATAGACGAATTCCTATATTTTCATTCAAGGAAATAAGCACATTGAAGACCAATCGTTAACTATATTAAAAAATAGTAGAACAAAAATATGCTTTTGAATTATTTAGAGTATGAAAGTAAATATAAGAAATGTTTATAAGAAAGTTATAAATAGTTAAGATTTCTTATTTGTTACCGTAAAAACTACGTATTTACAGAAAAACGTTGTTTTAGGCGCTAGTTAATAACTATTTAGTAACTATTACCTGTGTGTTCGCTATAATTATATGAACTGCTATGAGAAAAGTAGTATAAGAATAGCTGTACGTAGCATTAGGTACTTAGAAAACTATTGAAATACTGGTGGAGATGCTCCGAAACAGCTTCGTTCTATGAAAATATTCTTGCTTACTCTGATATTATTCATATCTATAAACCACGTTTACGCTAGCCAACAGATTGTATGGCATCTCCAGTCTCAGGCTCCAGAAGCTAATCCCGATTATATTGCGGTACAGAGATTTGCAAAAAACATCAAAACTATGACGAATGGTCGCCTGTCTATCATCACTATTCCAGGTGATAGTATTGAACGTAAGTCGAAAGGCCCCGGTATTTATAATGCCATCAAACATAACAAAGTTCAGATGGCAGTGGGATGGCCTAATTGGTGGCAGGGCTCAGATATCGCGTGGAATGCCTTGCAATCTGGCCCTTATGGATTTATGAATATTGATGCTTCTATGATGTGGTTTTTTGTAGGTAACGGCACTAAATACGCCAACGAATTGACAAGCAAAGATGGCATACTTTGGCGACCTGCTTGGTGGGCAGGCATGGAACTTGGTTTAATTACCCAAAAAGAAATTAAAGGTCTAGATGACTTAAAAGGTAAATCTGTGCGGATTGGTCCTGGTATTCCTAATGAGACTTTGCGACTAGCCGCTCCTGGGATTAGGACAGTTACTATTCCTAGTGCTGATATTAAAAAAGCCTTTGAATCGGGTAGGTTGCACGGTGTTGAATGGACGGTGCCCAGTGCAACCATAAAGATGGAGTTTCATCACGCAAAAAAAATGAAAGCTGACCATATCATTGCCCCAGCAATATGGCAGCCTTCTGTTCTCGGTGATTTCCTAATAAATAAGTCTTCTTTTGAAAGTCTTCCTAAAGATATACGGGCCATCCTAGAAACAGCCATGCAAGCTTTTGCATTAACTACGACTTTGCAAGGAAAGGTAATGGACATACAAGCGCTAGAGCAATTTAAAAGGGAAGGTGTGACGATTAGCGCATGGACTGAAGAAGATTTAAAAGTATGGAAGCAAAAGTCAGAAATTATTTATGATAAATACAGTAAACAAAGTAAAACATTTCAACGTTTTTTTTCTGATAAAATGGAGTTTAAAAAACAATTTAATGACTATTATAAAATATATGGCGCCTATGAGGACGTCAGCGATAATAATTAACCCATCTTTTTGAAAGCCTCTTTATATAACACTCTTCTACTGAATATGTTTGCTAAATTTAGTCTTCTTAACTCTTTATTATTCGGTTTTAGCATTGTATGTTGTGTAGGTGTATAATCGAATATCACATTCTAAGGGGGAGGGGAACTATGTTAAGACTGCTATTCTTTTTTGCTACGTTATTGCCTTACACCTATGTAAATGCTCAAAAAGAGCACGAGGTGCGCGAAGAAAATGCAATCCAAGCCTTAAGTTTTTTAGTCGGCAATTGGGCGGGGCCGGGTATATCTTATGGTGCTGATAAGTCACAGACGCCATATTATGACACCGAGTATGTTCGTTTTGACTTGGACAAAAAGCTACTATTAATAAATGCAAGAGGGGAGCGTGATGGTAAACAAACCTACGCCTTGCATACGGTCATATACTACGATGTGAAATCTGGTCACTATTGGTATACACCGTACTCAGGAGGTAAGCCCCGTTCTTTTAAGTGTGCCTTGAATGATAAAAAATTTATTTGCCTAAATAAAGCTGGCGACTTTCGACTAACTTTTCAGCGTCTTAAAAATGGTGAATGGAATGAGTATGGACAGAGACTTGCCAATGGCCAATGGCAAAAGACCTTTGAGACCATCCTCACCTCTAAAAACTAGGCGAGGTCTAAAAGTATCCTCTTCACCGCTTTCGGTGTGTAGAAAGCAATACGAATAATAAGACTATATAAACTAGATAGTTAAAATATGTTTTTTATCACTCAGGAATTTCATGATTGGTTCAATAAGAATTTGTCAATTTATCACTGTATTTTTGATAGAGAATCGTTTCACGACAATTTATTTGAAACGCATAATGTTGTTATGCCTGATCGACTCGCCAAGTCAGTACTGAAAAGACGATCAGAATATTTTGCTGGACGCTATTGTGCAATAAAAACGTTAAAACGTTTTGGTATTGAAACTTCTTTTATCGATACTGGTGAAAATCGTGAGCCACTATGGCCACAAGGCCTGATTGGCTCTATCTCTCATTGTAGTAATCATGCGGTGGCTGTTATCGATCGCTCTTCTAGATTTCTAGGAATTGGTATTGATATTGAGGATAAAATTAGCGCTAAAACTATGCATAATGTTCAAGAACAGATTTTAGATGAGCGGGAGTTGCAGATAATTAGTCGCAACCCGGAAGAGAAAGCCATATTATTTACTATGGCTTTCTCAGTTAAAGAGGCTTTTTTCAAAGCCGCTTACGGAAGCGTTAGACGCTATTTCGGCTTTGATGCTGTGTCAATTATTGAACTAGATCGAATGGCTAATACTGTCTCGTTTGAACTCAATGAAACTCTAGCGGAGGTTCTTCCCAAAGGAATGTTAGTCCAAGGAAGTTTCCATATCTTGCCAAATGAACAAGTTGTAACATGTATTACTCTTAATCACTGACAACCCTCTTATGCTAACTTCTCAATGTTCAAGCTACTCTTTGGCAGTGGCTTAGCTCTTATTTGCCTTTTATTACGACTTCTTTTACCTGCGCTCGACTTACCCCTGCATATAAACGCTTGTACCGCTATCCGTACCCTTACTTACGGTTAAGATAGTTATTTAAACTTTCCTGCTTCGATTCAAAACTGATTGCTTGACAAGCAATTCATCATGCATTAATCTACCTATCAGTAGATAGTTTTTTTACCCCTTTATTTTAAATATTTAACAGAAAACCATATAACCGAAAGTGAGGAAATGTAATGAAAATATATGATTTTGAGGGTTTCCCTAATCCTGCTCGTATTCGTATCGCATTAGCTGAGAAAGGCGCATTTGATAAAGTTGAATTTGTCTCTGTTGACGTTCCTGGCGGTGAGCATCGTAAGCCTGAGTTCTTGGCCAAAAACCCCGGCGCTTCTGTGCCTGTGCTTGAGCTTGATTGCGGCACAACTATTTCAGAATGTACTGCAATCACCGAGTATATTGATCAAACATTCGATGGTATCTGTCTTACAGGTAAAGATGCTAAAGAGAGTGCAGTTGTTCATATGATGCAGCGCCGTGCAGAGCAGGGAGTATTGGATGCTGTTGGAGCTTATTTCCACCATGCGACTCCTGGTTTGGGCCCAGATATTGAAACTTATCAAAATGCTGAATGGGGTAACAAGCAAAAGGAGAGAGCGCTCGATGGTATGCGTTACTTTGATTCAGTATTGGCAAACAATGAATACGTAGCTGGCGAAAATTTTTCAATGGCCGATATCACCTTGTTTGCGGGTTTAGCTTTTGCTGATTTTGTTAAAATGGAGGTTCCTGCTGAATGCACTAACCTTCTTGCTTGGAAAGGACGTATGGCAAGTCGACCAAGTATTGCAGGCTAATTGTGAGTACAGCACATCCTGAGTTTTATCTTAAGATGTGCTGTGTTTCAGTTTCCAGTAAAGCTACTTGATGGCGAATAACACTAGGCCATGCAAAGAAATATAAATTGATGTAAAAAGATACTAAACACAGTAAATATTATCCCGCTGATGTCGAAATACTCAATCTCGACTGAATAAAATCATTAGCCGCAAAGCTGGGCTGGTTGACCTATATATAGGAGGAATAACTTCCACGTTGCTTGATCTATTACTTGGTCTATTAATAGTCAGTTGGTGTTATAATTATTTACGAATAATATATTTGTAGGTAAATATCGATGTCTGATAAACGTTCAAAACTTGAAACTGTAGCAACGGCTACGGTACAACAATCTGGCTTTCACAATCTAAGCTTTCGCACACTTGGCGACGAAGTCGGTGTTAAATCATCAAGCGTACACTATTATTTTCCAGAAAAATCAGACCTTGCTTGCACTATTATTGATAAATATTCCATTACATTTAATGAATTATTGCAGGAGATTGATCAGCGCGAGACCAAATTACAGGGAAAAGTGGATGCTTTCATCGAGATATTCGAAGATGTTTTAAAGGCGAATAAGTTTTGTTTGTGTGGCATGATGGCGGCGGAAGTGATTACTCTAGATTCCCGTAGCAGAGATTTATTGCAAAAGTACTTCCATCAAGTGGAAGACTGGTTGAGTAATATTTTTGAGAAGCATAAAGATCAATTAAACACGCAGATAAGCCCTAAATCTCTTTCGAAAATTATAGTCTCTGGCTTAGAAGGCGCAATTCTTATTGATAGAGTCGAAAATGGGATAGATCGACTGCGGGCACAGCAAGAACTAATAAGAAGCTTTATTGTTTAGCGAGCAAAAAACAATCGATTTTTTGCCAAGTTTAGGCTATCAAGTTTAAGCGTGTTCGCAAATTAATTAGAAGATTAAGGTGTTAATGGATGGATTACCTTGATAAAAAAGTAGATTAATTATATTGAGCCGCTAGTAAAGATAAAGTAACCAGTCGAGCAGTGCAGCAAATGAGACAACGGTAATAGCATTACGACAGTAGGGCAATGAAAAGTTGCCCTATCTTGAAGATGCAATGATATTCTCGTTCTTGCTTAAAGATTTTTCACCTAAACGTCGTAAACCTAGAACTGCTAAGTACATCGCTGCACTAGCGCCAAGTAACCATGGGATGGAAAACTTAGGATGTTGCATAAAAGTGCCAATCTGGTAGAGGCAACTGGCTGTCCAATAGGCTAAAAAGCTCGACCAGGCGACAACCAAACTCGACCAATACCACCCCGACTCTCTCTGCATAGCTCCGATTACCGCGACACAAGGCGTGTAAAGCAGAATCAAAACCAAATAACAAAAAGCAGCAAAATGTGTTTCGAATAGAGATTGCATCGCTCTTAGGCCGGTATTTGAGACACCTTGTTCATCAGCGCTATCGCTAACACTGCCTAAACCTATTGGGTCGAGTAGTGCATTACTTAAGTCCAGTAAGTTGTTGCCAATAGATACGAAGGCTTCTACCGTGCTGTTTAATAGAGAAGAATCGTCTTGCTCATCAGCGCTCTCTCCGGCTACATCTTGGTATAGAGCATCCAGTGTTCCCACAACAGCTTCTTTGGCAAAAACGCCGGTGAATATACCTACAGTGGCTGGCCAATTCTCTTCCTTAACACCAATGGGTGCGAGCACGGGTGTTAAGGTCTTGCCTATTTTACTTAGCATTGAATCTTGGCTGTCTTGATTGCCAAAACTGCCGTCAATACCAATGGAATTGACAATCGTCAGCACTGTAACCACTTTAATTATGGTGCTGCCGGCTCTTACAATAAAGCCTCGTAGCCTGTGCCAACTGGTGGTGAGAATATTACGTAAGGTTGGAATGTGATAGGCAGGCATCTCTTGAAAGGATGGTGATGCTTGACCAGAAAACAGTGTTTTTCGAAATAGCCAGCCTGTAAAAACAGCCACTAATATTCCACACATATATAGCGCAAAAACTATGGTGGTGCCATTATTAGGAAAGAAAGCGGCGGCAAATAAAGCATAAACTGTAAGTCTTGCCCCACACGACATAAATGGTGCCATGGCAATAGTTAACAGGCGATCTTGCTCACGGGTAAGTGAACGAGAGGCCATCACTGATGGTACGTTACAGCCAAAGCCAATAATGAGCGGCACAAAGGAGTTGCCTGGCAAGCCAATTCTTGACATCAAACGGTCGACCACAAAAGCGGCTCGCGCCATATAACCAGAATCTTCAAGTACGCTAAGACAAAGGTATAAAAAGCCAATAACGGGAATAAATGTGCCTACCAGTTGAATGCCACCGCCAATACCATCGGCGACGATAGTAACTAACCAGTCTGGAGCTCCGATACTACCGAGTGCGCCGCCAAGGCTATCAACCAATAAAGCCCCCAGGAAGATATCAAAAAAATCTATAAATACCGCACCCAAGTTAATGGCTAGCATAAACATCAAGTACATCATTAACAGGAAAATCGGGATACCTAGCCATCGATTTAGCACTATCCGATCAATTTTTTCCGTAAGAGATGTGGTCTGCGGGGAGAACATGACCACATCACCGGTCTGTTCTTTAATCCAGTGGTAGCGCTCGGCAAGAGAGCTTTCTGAGCCGACAATCGCTGAGTTCGGCGTATTTAAGAAATCGGGTTGCTCAATAATTTTTTGGGTTAGGGTGCGCAGTTCAGGTAAGCCTTCATTACGGCTGGCTACTATTGGTACTACTGGCACGCCAAGACGATTTTGCAACTGCTCGATATCGATCTCGACACCCTGTTGGCGCGCCACATCCATCATATTAAGGATAACGATCGTGGGACATCCTAATGCTAGTAATTCCTGGGTAAGAAGCAGGTGTCTATTAAGGTTGGCGGCATCAACAATGTTGAAGACCAAATCGGGAGCGTCTTGATAGAGAAAATTGCGTGCTATTTCTTCATCGAGGCCCCGATCCTCAGAATTCAAAGAATAAATTCCTGGTAGATCGGTCACATCGATATGATGTTGGTCGAGTTTAAAAATCCCCGTCTTCTTTTCAACAGTTACCCCCGCCCAATTGGCAACTTTTTGTCTGGAGCCGGTTAAATCATTGAAAAGCGTTGTTTTTCCGCAGTTTGGGTTGCCAGCTAATGCTATACGAAATGTTTTCATAAACATTCCACATGAATTTGTTTGGCATCTGCAGCGCGAATACTTAACAAAGTATTGTCGACACGCACTTGCAATGGGTCACCCAATGGCGCGCTGCGAAGTATTTTAGCTGTCGCGCCGGGAATTACGCCGAGAGTTTGCAGACGGTTTAATGTTTCGCCTGTTTGAGAAAAGCCGGTAATGCGGCTTAATTGGTTCTGTTTTAGTTCTGCAAGCGTCATATAAAATACTGATCGTTAATTCTTTGTTAATACCAACATGGAAATAATCAACATTTCCAGGCTTTGTTTTCTTAATTTAAACTTATATATTGAAAATTGATCATGTATGAAATATGAACATCGTTAACCTGCAAAAGTGTGGTTAAAAGCCAAACGAAATGCTATGTGACGGCCTATGCTATTTATCGCTACCGCCTATTAGGCCTGTTGTCAGTATTCATGCTGTAAAAGATAAAATTCTCGATTTTCAATATTAATAGTGTTAAACCACTCGCTTGCACAATAGTTCTATTGTGAGCTGCATTCGTGATTATTTTGAAGAAAAATGGCGCGATTAATTTCTTCTTGTTCAATTTCTACTTCTCTAGATATCGCTATGTGTTCAACATTAATTCAATGGGCTTTCTACATAACCTACCTAAGAGCTCTTCTATATGAATCTATAAAATTCATATTCCACCTAAATGTGCCATAAATGTCTTATCTTCTATTATTTAGGATGTGATAAAAGTTCTCATTATCATGTTATTTAGCGTCTAATTCAATATTTAGTATGCCAATGTAGAGGTTTCCAGGCTAGGGTAGGTGTGTCTTACATAAAACAGGAAGGAATAGCTAGATTGCTATGAGGTGATACCACGATTAAAAACTTGTATACCGTCTTAGGTAATTGATCGGACTTCTAAATAAGCCCAGATGGCTTCCGGCTTTTAAGTATTAAAATAATTTTTGTGCTAGGTTGCAGGAGTACGGATGTTTTTAAAACATCAAATAACACGAAAATAAAAATACCTAAATGCCTCCCTCCCTCAAGGAATGAAAATATTTTGAAAAACACGTAACAATAAATCGCTTTATTATTAGTGCTTCACAACCTTTCATAAAAAGCCTTCTGGGCTTATTTAGAAGTACGACAAACCTCTAAAACGTTCTTGCCACATTGTTAACAGCTTATTTAGGACATAAGTACTCGTCCGTCTTTGTTTGTATACGTGGATTACTCGATTAAGGTATTAACTCCTCCGTATAAATATAGGGTAACGACTTAATAAAGGAGCTTCATGTATAAGTCATTCTAATCAACTATCTATTACTATTATGGAAACTTTATTGCGGTTTTTTCATATATTTTCCAAACTCGCGTTATCTTTCTCGCGGTTTTGATGGGCCTAAGCGAAAAACCAAGTAAAAATATAGACTGCTACCTACGATTGGCGTTCCATTCTCTGCCTAGTTCACTATGATTGTAAGGTTAGCATTTCTTTAAATGATAATCAATATCATTTACATTGCTTGCGTTCGCTGATACCATTTTTATCGTCGTAGCGGAATATGCTTTCGCTTAAATACATGCACAGTAACGGCATTTTCTTCACGAGAATACTTTTGTTTGAAATTTGATCGAATGTTTGTTGACACCTGAAAGGGGAGTGATGCGCTGTGCACAGATATAGGCGTAAACATAAATGCATCTATTACTCAGTACACTAATAGTGTTTTGTCGATAGTGAAAGCGCTTCAGGTTCAGCAAGTAATGGTGCCAAATTTGGACTTTGTTAGCCTTATAGAAGAACAGGCCGAAATGCTGCCGCACGCGTGTGCGGTAATTGTCAATGGGGATAAGACTAGCTATCGCCAGTTGAATCGACGAGCCAATAAATTAGCACGTTATCTATTACATCGAGGATTGGGCCCTTCATCTAAAGTTGCTGTTCTTCTGCCGCTTACTACCGATTTTATTGTCGCTTTATTGGCGGTTTTAAAGATAGGAGGAAGCTATTTAGCTCTCGATTCTAATTTATCTGCCTCTCTCCTAAATACTATGGTGGTTTCTGCTGGGGTGGAAATGGTATTAACCGATTTTAAACAGCGTCATCTATTTAACACATTAGCTAATCCTAAGTTAACATTTATGGGATATGTACATGATGATTTATCGGCTTATTGTGGGGGCAATATCGAGTCTCCAATAGATCCAAGATTACCTGCATGTACTTCGTTAATTCCATGCTACGGTACACGCGAGCACAAAATAGTAGACAGTAGAGTCGACGGTGAAGAAGATATAGTACTGCAGCAGATAAATATTTCTCGTCTTACTATGAGTCACTTTTTACTCGCAAGACTTGATCGTTCAACGAGGAAATATTTTTTAACTACTTTATCCGCGCTAAAAACTCTTTGTCTACCTCAACTTTTCTTGCCTATTATACAGGGGGCTACATTGGTTTTAGTCCCGTGTAAATATGCTTGCGATGCAATCTTAGCTCATAATATAGTGAATTAGCTGATTAAAATGAGCTAATTAATCCTTTCTATTCCTCTGCTCGTGTTTTTTTGATAGATAAATATGAATGACAAAATATGCAGCTGCGCCAAAAAGTCCGAGATATATACATAACTTATGTAATGCCGGTATTGAAATTATTCCTAATATTGGATTTATTTCGCTAAAGGGGAAAAAAGGCTCCATATCTGCATGCATAATACTATCGAGCAGCACATGGCTAAAGCTACCAACAAATGCACTTAGCAAAGATACCCACCAAGCAATATGAATAGGACGACGCTGTACCATCTTTAGCGCTATTTCAGACAAATATTTTCCAGACAATGCACTGAAGATCGCAAGTAAACACGCCCCTATGTAGGTATGACTAAAACCATGTAAATGTCCTTCGCCAGTGATTAGTACAACTAGAGGTTGTATATCCATCACGATTTGTGTCCAACCAAATACCATAAGACTGAAGCTACCTTGTAAGAGCGCTTTTATGCTTATTCCTGTACCCATATGAAAAGGAGTAAATGGCATGATGTATTTTCCTAAAATCAATATTTAACGTGCTAACAAAAATTTGAGATGGCTTCTATACTGGCGTGGCTCAATCTAGTTTGCTTGTTTGAAAGTCTTTACCATTTATAAGACATTACAACAAAACAGGCTTAGTTATGCGCAGATATTATTATATTTTAACATTATTGTTTGGTATTACGTTAAATTCCTATGCTATCGATATGACTAATACTCAGAGAGGCCATCCTAGTACAGCGAAACAAAACGATAATGTGCTTGTACAGGGTGTTCCCATTGTTGGCAGTGCTAATGGTTTGTTCTTTGATAATAATGGCTTGCTTTATATCGCCAGTTCCCTTGGCCAATCCATTACTGTTATGAATCCTGAAAGCGGCCAAATAATTAATCGTCTTGGCCCTCAGCAAGGCGTGTTTTTTCCAGATGATTTAGCCTTTGCTGCCGATGGTTCATTGTTTTGGACCGATATTGCAGCAGGCTTTGTTTTTAGCTTATCGCCACAAGGCCAGTTCAATACGATTGCGCAAGATATACCTTCGGCAAATCCTATTACTATATCCGATGATGGTCGAGTTTTCTTCGCCCAATGTTTTGCTGAGACTAATGGACTTTTTGAAGCTGATCCTCTAGGACTAACACCGCCGACAGTGATCCTTGACGGTGTCCCAGGTTGCGCATCAAATGCGATGGATTGGTTGGATGGCTCGCTGTATCTTACCCGCTGGTTTGAAAACCGAGTGATCAAACTTGATTTAGAAACCAAAGAAATTACCGACGTAACTACTCATTGGCCTGTGCCAGCGGCAGTAAAATTTAATTCTCAAGGAGAGCTCTACGGGGTAAGCCAGGGCACTGGAGAAGTTGTGCGTATTGACCTTAATACTGGTCGACGCAAGGTATTAGCTCGTTTTCCAGTCGGTTTGGATAACTTGGCTTTTGATATGAATGACCGTTTATATGTTTCCAGCTCCGCCGATGCTTTTATTGCCGAAGTCTATCCCTATGGTGGTTTTCGCGTGGTGAGTCCAGGTGGACTGAATATTCCTTTAAGTCTTGCGTTGCAAGGCAACACTGTTGTTGCCAGTGAATTGCAAACCTTGCGCACTTTTAATAAAAATTCAGGGCAAAACTACGAAACAGTAAGAAGCATTTTTGGTATAGGACCTTTACCTTTTGTGCCGCTTGCTATTGAAGCTCTCGATAATCGACGTTTACTCCTGCTTGATGCGTTAACAGGTAGCGCCGCCATTTGGGATAGAAATACTCGTACTGCCAAAAACCTTACTCCTTTTGCTTTACCCATTGATGCTGAACTCTTTATGGGTGGTGTTGCCGTAACAGAGGCGGGTACTGGTAGCGTTGTTTTAGCATCAGGACAGCGCTTAAATAATCGCAAAACCCTTTTCAGTGGTTTGGCATTTCCTGCCGGTATCGCATCTAGTGGTGATAATCTTTATGTGAGTGATACGGTGCAAGGACGTGTATTCCAAGTTGTTCGTGATGGGCAAATACTTTCGACTGCCGAAGCTGTGACAGATACAGTTTTTGATGGTCCTGAAGGTATCGCTATTCGTCCCGGTAATCGCTTAGTTGTGGTTGAGGGAGGCAGTGGTAAGCTAAAACAGATAGACCTAAACAGTGGTGAAATTACCACACTTCTCGATAACTTAGAATTTCAGTCGGCGCTACCAAATGGCTTGCCCCTTGGTCTTATCAATGATGTAGAGGTGGATAAACGTGGCGCTGTATATGTGAATGGCGATGCAACGGCCACCATCTATAAGTTTCAAGACCGTTAACACTATCTATCCGTTCATTTTAGAAGCGTGGTTTTTTGCACGCTTCTTCCCATACATCTTCCCATACATCTCTTCACACATCGTTTCTGATTTCACCCAATTAAACTAGTGTGAGCAGGCCCTAAAGATTATATGGCCAACTTATCCACATGAACAATGTTAGCTGCCTTTAACAGTGCACACACAGAGGTTGCATCTGAAATCTCACCTTCCGAGGCCATCTTAACAGCAAGGCTTAACGGTATTTTCCTAACTTCAATATCTTCTGTTTCATCTAATAATTGTTTATCGTGATGAATATCTTGTGCCAGATAAACGCAACAGCTTTCGTCGCTAATGGAAGTAGACGTGTGAAGGTCTAATAGTAGTTGCCAATTTTTAGCAATAATACCTACTTCTTCATTTAGTTCCCGTTGTGCACAATTAATAGCTGACTCGCCTACTATTGCGCCACCTTTGGGAATTTCCCAGGTTTTCTTGTTGATTGCATATCGGCTTTGCCTAACTAGCCACGTATTGCCAAAATTATCAATGGGTACTATTCCCACCCCTCTAAGTTTGAGTTTTACAACGCCATATATACCTTCGCTACCATTAGGCCGTACAACGTGATCGTGGCATACTTTTATCCAAGGATTCTCATACACAATATTCTGATTAAGTTGTACCCAACCACCTATTTTTAATTTCATATTTTTAGCTTTGTTACACCCTTTGTCGGATTCAATACTGATGACTTTTGTCATTAGTAAGAATGAAAAGTATATTGTTCTATATCTTTTTATTATTCATTTTCATCAATTAATGACATTTTGTAGTTTTTTTGTGACTAGAGATTAAGGTACTTAATACTTTAGTTTTTCGTAAAGCTATATGGTTTCTGGGTATCCATAAGAACATAAAAACAGCTACAAATAATATGGCATTTATTATCACCATGTGAAATCTACTATATGATAGTCTTAAATCTTATTGTCCAATCTATTTGATAAGCGAAAAAGTTATTCTTTTGAGGTAAAGCTTTTTCGGTTAGGGTGTTTTCGGGTAAAGTGTCTTTATTAAACTCAGCAAACACAATGCGTTTGCATTAAGGAAAAGATTTTACTGAAAAGTTAAAGATCAATTTAGGTGTTTAATTTTTCTTTAATTACTCTCCATAACATAAGGAAATTATATGAATATCAAATCCTCCTCTCTTTCAACGTTGTTTTTCTGTGGTGTATTTTTAGGTGGCTCCGGTGCCTTCGCTGCTGATTTTGAGGTTCGTCCTTTTGCTGCAAGCTATTACTTAGAAAATGATGGTAGGCAACCTGGGCAAGGCAATAATGGATCAGACCCTAATATCACTCCAGCGCTTATCGCCACAGAAACAAGCCCTCGCGCTTCCATTAACTATAGTTGGGATGATCTACATGGTATTGACTCCTATAATTTTAATGGTGTTTGGGAAGGTGATATTGAAGTCTTTGATCCTGTCGCCACCATTAACGCTAACTTTTCTTTGTCCTGGTCAGACGTGAGTTTCTACCTCAATGGTGCATTACAACACCGTTGGGCAAATAGCGATAAGCACCTTCCCCTGACCCTGCCACAAGGTGTGCACAGAGTGCGTATTGAGCATCACAATCACTGGCATACAACATTTTTTAACGTGTCATTTACGGATTACCCAAAGCTCACGACCTCCAAATTAGTGGAGTATGACGAATTGGCAGCGTTAGTCGATGATGACACGCGTATTGTGTATGTCGCTGGTTATGAAGCAAATAATCGTTTTAATGAGGCCACGATTACTTTGCCAGAACATGAGGGCTCCATTATTTTATTTGTGAGTTCATATTCGCCTGTGAATTGGATTATTGACAACCCCAATAATACTGATATTGCAGCGGTAGTTTTTACGTCATATAGTCAAGGCTCTACTATCGAAAATGAAGCGGGGGCGGCTGTCTATGACGTTGCAGATTTTAATTGGCGTTACAATAATACCAGCGCAGGGCAGGCTCAAATTTCCCAGTTAACAGGAGCATCTACAGATTATACATATAGCAGTTATAACCTGTCTCGAATCACCGTGCCTGACTTTCAATAAGTAACCAGCAGTCACCAAGTAAAGAGGGCTTTATTTCTATAAAGCCCTACATGCATAATAGTTTAAACCTTCATAGTCAATATTGTTCGCGCTATTGTGTGCCTCTGCAGGGATTCCGGTTTTGCAACTGTTGTGGCCAACTCTTGAATATAGAGAAATTGAAATGACTGTTATTGCAAAACTAAATTATGCAGTTCAAAGGTTTGAGAATTAAAGAGTTTGCCTTATGAAGTCACGACTTTATTTACATGCAAAAGAGGGCTGAATTTTTTAGCGGAAGATAAAGTTAAATGAGTAGGTGGCGTTTTCTCTTTTGGTGTTGTTCTAGATATAAAATTATTTGGCCTCAAAGTAACAGCAAAAAAAGCGGCTATTGTGGTGGTATTTGATCATATCTGTAGTCTTTATAATAATATTCTCTGTCTCTCTCGCTAATTGTCCTTAAAACGCGGCAAGGGTTGCCAACTGCTACAACGTTGCTGGGTATGTTCTTTGTTACTATACTGCCTGCACCTATTACCGAGTTTTCGCCAATAGATATACCAGGTAGAATTACGCAACTAGCACCTATCCACACATTGTCGGCAATATGAATAGGGATATTAAATTGCTCAATATTTTTTCTTCTTTGTGGCTCTATCGGGTGGCCGGCTGTTGTTATTGTAACATTGGGGCCAATCTTTACATAATCACCAATATAGATATGTGTATCATCGACCAAGGTTAAGTTAAAGTTAGCGTAAACATTATGGCCTAAATGAGTGTGTTTACCCCAATTCGCGCGTAGGGGGGGCTCAATATAACAATTATCACCTACCTCAGCTAATAATTGATGCAAAATCTCTTTTCTTCGGGCTATCTCGCTTGGTCGTGTGTGATTAAAATCGTATAAAATCTCGAGACATTGCACTTGTTCATCCACTAAGGCCTGATCATTACATGAATAGATTTGTCGGCTGTGCATTTTTTCTTTAGCTCTCATCGCTGCTCCTAATTGATATCCGTAAATATCTACAATGTATTAACTAATTAAAGCTCATTCTTAAATAACATGGTAACAATATAAACCTAATCCTTGCTATAAAACTGAGCTTTATGACAGTAGACTCTATTGTGATAACACTATCTAGAGACATAGTAGAGAAGAAAACGATGGCTTAAAAGCACTCTACGCAGATTTATAAAACCATCTCAAATCTTCAACTTCTTCACATAGTGTAAGAATATATTTTTCACAGTGATGGTAATCTCCAAGTAGTGATTGTTTAGCCTCTATCAAGCAGTTTTGTAAGTTTTTTGAAGCGTTTTTTGCCTCTTTTTTAATGCCTACATTGGAATTATCTAAAAAGTTTATATCGTTTAATTGAGTCTCCAATTGCGGTGGTTGTTTCTGAAAGCGCCAGCTACCAGTGGTTTGATCATAATGGTAATAAGGGAGTAGACGCCAGCCATATTCGGCAATCAGTTTTATTGCGTTAACGAGGTAGTGAAAGGTATCATCGTCAATAAAATAATTAAAGCTCAAACGTACCCAGCCGGGGCGTAATATCATGTGACCTTTGAGTAACTGTGATTCTATTTGGCGACTTTTTTCCATATTTAGGTTCAATAGTGCATGTCCATAGGGGCCAGCACAAGAACAGCCTCCTCTCGCTTGAATCCCAAACACATCATTAAGTAGTGCGACTACAAAACCATAATGTAATTCCTGATGTTGATGGTAGATTCGAAGAGAAAATATACCTAGCCTTGGCATTTCTGTATTGCCTAGAATTTCAATATTTTTACATTCACTCCATACCTGCAATGCTTTGTTGATAAAATCGTGCTCGCGTTTTTCTATTTCTTCTAAGCCTACTTGCTGTTGTAGTTTAAATACTAATCCTGCTCGAATAGACTCAATAATACCCGGTGTTCCTGCTTCTTCTTTGCGCTCTAGGTCTTTAGTATAGCGGTGATGTTCGGGGCTGACATATACAACCGTGCCGCCACCGCTAACAGCGGGTATACGATTCGTTAATAGCTTGCGCTTCACCACTAATATTCCAGGTGTTCCAGGTCCGCCAATAAATTTGTGGGGCGATAGAAAGACGGCATCTTTATTTTGAGCCATATCAATGGCGACATAGGGTGCGGCTGCGGCGTAATCCCAAAATGATAAAAATCCATACTGCTGTAATAATTTGGCAATATCTTCCACGTCAGTTTTGATGCCTGTCACATTGGAAGCAGCAGAAAAACTGGCAATTTTAAGAGGGCGGCTTTGGTATTTTTCAAGCTTTTGGGTCAGTATCGTTCGGTCAATATCACCTTGTTGCGTTAAAGGAATGGTAATGATTTCAGCGATACTTTCTCGCCAAGGTAGCTCGTTAGAGTGATGCTCGTATGGTCCAATAAAAACTATTGGGCGCTCTTCGCTAGGTATTGTTTGTTGCCATTGATAGCGTTCGTTTAAATCTGCAGGTAAGCGCAGGTTTAAAATATCAATTAGCTTATGGATGGCTGCAGTAGCACCTGTACCACAAAAAATGACACAGTCATCGGAGTTTGCATTAACAGCTTGTTTGATTTCATCACGAGCCTGCTCTCGCAGACTATTTGTCTGAGCGCCAGTATAAGAGCTTTCACTGTGGGTATTGGCATAGAAAGGTAGTACACGTTGGCGAATAAAATCTTCAATAATATCCAGGCTCCGACCTGAAGCGGTGTAATCGGCATAGATGAGTGGCTTGTTGCCAAAGGGGGTTACTATCTGTGTTTGTTCTCCGATCACTGCTTGCCTGATGCTTGTCAATAACGCGCTCATGATGTCCTCGATGAATAATTGTATCGGTGTTTTGTATGAGTAGGTGTCTTATGTGAGTAGTCTACGCATTTTTGCTTAGAAAGATGTCTCCATTTAGACAATAAAAGGCCTATATTTCGAAACAATGTTTCAATTTTCTATGTTATTATGGTTTACTGTTTCACTTATTGATATCTTGGTGCAATAATAAATAGCTAATGGATATTCTGGTGGAATAAAATCATGAAACTTGATTTTCAAGATAAGTCGATATTAGAGCGATTACAGAGAAATGCTCTGTTATCGGTAGCTGAGATTGCTGAGCAGATCAATATTTCTAAGTCTGCCTGCTGGCGTCGTATTCAAAAGCTAGAGCAGGGAGGCTTCATTCGTGGACGTGTGACTTTGCTTAACCCTGAGCCGCTGCAACTGACACTCACGGTATATATTTTGATAAAAACCAACCAACACAATGAGCAGTGGGCGAAGCGCTTCACCGAAGTTATTGGCAATATCCCTCAAGTTTTAGAGGCACACAGAATGAGTGGTGATGTTGACTATTTATTAAAAGCGGTGGTGCCTGATATGGCAGGCTATGATGTGCTTTATAAACGGCTTATTACCGCAGACTTATTTGACGTGAGTTCCAGCTTTGTGATGGAAACTATGAAAGAAACTACACAGCTGCCCATTTTTATCTAGGGCCTGTTGGCAGTCTCTAGATAACATGCTTTATTGACAGGCCAATGTTGTTATATATCACGATAAAGGCTGAGTTGATTGTTAGCGTTATTCCTGTCACCAATACTGATAGTAGATATTTGCTGTGACTTGCCAGAAGCTGACGGTGACAATACAACTTGCGTATTAGAATGTAGACATTTTTGCAATATTATTTCTAGCGTATTGAGGTGTGCTAAAATTATTGGTTTTATTTAGTACTTGTTTTATTTGAGACGTTTTAATAATGATAGATGAATAGAGTTTTCTGGTTAAGAGCTTTATTTATTTTCTTTAGTTAATGGCTATAAAGCATTTCCATGCGCTTTTATTTTTTGATTTTTAATGTCGACAGATAATTTCTTATTACTATTAATGGAGAGTAGATGATCTTATCGGGATTGATGAGAGTTTCTTGTTAAAAAATGTTTTTCTGTTACTAATTCTGCCGCCAATTATCTAGTGATGGTTAACAGATGAAAATATGTTAACAAATATAGAAAATCTTCTTTTATTTTAGTTGTGTTTGTCATTTCTCATCTGCTTTGAGTAATCTCAGTACAGAAGTGAAGAGGTGTTAAATATAAACAAACATAAAATATTCAAGGCGTCTGTTGCTTTTTGTGACAGCCCTTTACCCTATAATTACATTTTTACGATCGATTCGACTGAAAATACCATTGTGTTGTGAAATAATAAAAGCTATGAAAAGGCGTATAGAATAAAGCACCAATCATTAGATTTTATTTTGTGTCGTCTTATTTAATATTTGAAAGCGTTGAGTGAACATACTTTAGAGCACAAGATTGGGGGTGGTGTAATCTCAATACTCGCTCAGGTGGACTCGCTGCTGGCTAGCCAGTGTTGTATCCACGCTATCGCTTGCTAAGTGTGTTCATGTTCCATAAAGAAAACCTTGTTTTGTGTGATGTGGGTCTGTTGAAATGGGTTCATTTGTGTGATAATAGCGCCGTTAAGTTTAAACTGTATATTTTTTGAGGTGTTGCACGTTGGATTTCTTTGATTATTTGAAGCAAAAGGAGCGAGAGTTTTTAGACCAAATAAACTCTTCAAATTTGAAAAGTAAAGTTGAACCTCAGATGCAAACTCTTTCAGACTTGATTAGTAGCTCTATTAACAAGACATGGTTGTCAAAAATCAGTTTGTTTTCTGACCCAGCGGTCACGATTGGGCCTGAAAATGGAATACTAACCTGCCCAAAAACCAAGGATTTTTATAGCCATTGGCGTCGTCGCATAGGTGAGGAAACTTACTTAGGTGAATGGCACCTTATCGATCAGGACTGTATCGACCGTTTTGCCGATGCTACAGGAGATAAACAGTGGATTCATGTGGATCCTGTAAGGGCAAAGACAGAGTCTCCTTTTAAAAGCACTGTTGCCCATGGTTTCCTTGTTCTTTCTCTGCTTCCAGAGTTGTGTGATGTCACTCGTTCTCAGGCTTCGCTTTATCCAGAGTCTAAGCTCATTGTGAACGCGGGTCTCAACCGTGTTGTGTTTCCCCATCCGGTGAAAGTGAATTCAGAGATTCGGGCGAGAATGAAGCTAAAATCCATTCGCCCCTTTAAGCGCAGTGTAGAGATAGTTAATGATATTTCTATTGAATTGAAAAATTCGACTCGAATTGCATGCGTTGTTGAATCTGTACTACGTATTTATTTTTAGTTTTGCCCGATAGTTTGGACGATATCTAGACGTCGCGTGATACCCGCATGCCACAGTGTGGCATGCTCTATTTAATGTAATTTAGCCGTTTTTTTCTATTTTTCCTCAAGCATAGGGTAGGCTTGGGTGTAAAGCCAATCTGTATCTTTGGCCGGTAAATGGCAGCCTTGACAGTCTTTCTTATAGTCAGATGCGGCATTTTTACTAAGGCTATCAGGTTTGAATAGTGCCCAGCCCCAACCATCTCCCCATATAGGATTGTTGTCGAAACGATTTTTGCTGTCCTTTATCATGACAAACCATTGCTTCAATTGACCTGTAGCATGGCTGACATTTTTGCCCGTAGTGAAATCACCACTGAGTGATGCGCGCAGTTCTTTAACAATGGTGGCACCATCGGGAAATTTACCGTGTTTTTTATAATACTCAACCGATTTCTTTTCGGTGTATACATCATGGAAGCCGCTGGCACCACCTTCAGGTACATACCATGAGCCTAAATGTATCATTGATGAGCGGAAGCCTTGCGGAAAACTAATATTTCCTTTTTTATTTACATATTGTGACAGGTCACTTTGCGCATGAGTGGATATAGCAATGGGTAGTGCAAGTGTCGCCAATGATAATTGCAATAATTTCTTGATAATAATTTTTGCACGCATTAATTCTCTCCTGTAAGCATCTAAATCATGGAATGTTAATCGAGTCTAGAATAGTCACAATCGAAATTTATGGTATGTGCGATAGTCCAGTTTTTTTGTCAGATTGGCCTTTAATATGTAGTTGTAGTGGCGCGGTTAAAATATGCTTTATCGAAGCCATTTTACTGCTAAGCGCCCAAAAGAGGTAAATGTTTCACTTTATGATAGGTGAGGGCGAGGGTAATACAGTGTTTTAGTTCTTTTTCGGGAAGCTTGGCCTTTATATCCAGCACGATAGCCCTGTTTCCTTGATAGTGAAAGGTATGGGGATATACTTCTTTAAAGGTGGCAACCAGTTTGCTTTGGCAGTGGAAGTACATGGCATAATGCTTCGGTGCGCTAGGTTTCCAATCAATACGAATCGTACTACCAAATTTTGTTAAATAGCTTGGCTCCCCCCATTTTAAGGTTTCTTCAAGATCCGTAATTTGGCATTCTTCTGCCACTTTATAAATAAGTTTACGTAGCTTTTGCAGCTTAGTTTGAGCGCCTTTAGGATAGCCGGCAAACTTTTCCTCTACTTTCACATTCATAATAAGTATTTGTAACCTATCTTAAAAAGACAAATCATTAATTTTAGAACATCTCATATTTATTTATGACTGGTGTTCCTATCAGTTAATAAAAGACACCGTTAATAAAAGACATACAACACACTACATGATCGGCCATGAATCTTATACAAATATGTCACTTATACAGTTTAATTCAGTATTAAATACTCAACAAGATTAGCGACGATAGCCTTTTGGCTACTGCTGTCTGACACTTTAAGTCAAATGACTCCGGTGCAAGATAGTGGCTTGCTTGAAACTGAATTGTTCAGCCTTATTTAATAAACTACATTTTTGTTTTTAAGAGGCGCAATATGTCAGTACCCATTGTTCGTGTTAATCCTAATACGCTACCCAACTCCCAGGAAATGGGGTACTCCCAGATTTCAATAGTTGAGCCAGGTCGTATGGCTTATATCTCTGGTCAAGTTGCGTGGCTGCCTGATGATAAACCTGTACCGAGCGATATTGTTGAGCAGATGAAGCTAGTATCTCAAAATGCCCGTTCGGCTTTAGAATCTGTGGGAGCTAAACCTGCGGATGTAGTGATTGCACGGGTATATATGGTGGATTTAACACCCGAGAGACTGGAGCTGTTGATGCCAGAATTTCTGGCGACTTTTGAAGGGGCGCAGCCCTGTGTTACTGGGGTAGGTGTTGCTGCATTGGCCGCACCGGAGCTACAAGTAGAGATGGAATTGGTGGTAAGGTTGCCTGATTAGTCTAAAACTAGAAAGTCTTAAGTAACGTTGTAATGCTAAACCAGGAGTGGTCGAAATCTATAAAGAGGCTATAGTTTATTTGAGGTAGAGGATTATAAGGCTAGAGTATGAAAGATGAACCCGATTGGTGGGAGCTAACGCTAAGGTTGCATGAACAATCACATTTTTACTGGAAATCAATTGTACTAATACCCGTAACAATTGTTGGTTGGGCGCTTCTGGCACAGCAATCGATCGGGCTGGAAGTGGCCACTATCCTTTGTTCACTACTTGCTATTGTACTGTCCTTTTTCACGCAAGGCTTGCTACGACTCTACAATTTATTTAGAGCCTCTCTTGATGAGTATGTATTACAAGCCCAGCGCCTAAACCGTAATGGGCCTTTTTCTAACAATGCAGCCAATATTAAACTACTTGCCAACTACCAAATTATTTTATTGAGCCTAAGCTTATATATTATTTGTGTGTGCGCAATTTTATTTAAAGCGGGTATGTTAGAGCCCCTTGAAACACCTGTTATTACACCTGCCGTCAAATCATTTTCTGTTTAGTTCGATTGGCTCAAATTTTCAAGGTTTAATATTTTTCCACTAGCCGCTTTGGCATCTTCTTGGTCATGGGTGACCATGATACAAGGAAGATTCCTATCGATAATTTCAGCGAAGGTAAATTCACGCATTTGTTGGCGCAGTGTTGTATCCAATTTTGAGAAAGGTTCATCTAATAGAATAGCATCTGGCTCGGCCAGCAGAGTTCTCATCAATGCCACCCGTGCTCTTTCCCCGCCAGACAAAGTAGCTGGATCTTTTTTGCTGTACCCCGCAAGTCCAGCGTCTTGTAATGCAGTTTCGATACGATCTTTACGCTCTGATCCTCGAATTTTTGAAGTCAGTCCAAAACCTAAATTTTCACCCACCGATAGATGGGGAAACAATAAAGCATCTTGAAACAACACGCCTATCTTTCGCGTTTCTGGTGGTTGTTCGGTAATATCTTGGCCATGTAAAAAGATCTTTCCTTGTGCACGAACGTCATCGGCCAATGTTCCCGACAGAAAAGCAAGTAAGGTGGATTTCCCTGTACCGCTTGGACCCATAATCGTTAATATTTCTCCTGTTGCCACACAGAAACTGAGATCCTCGAAAAGAACACGATTATTAATCGTCGCACTAGTATGTTTAACTTCAATACCTACATTACTCATGGCTTTACCATCGTTTTTATTTCGATGATTAACATGTGCACTACTATGATTGTCGATGGCAGTCACGATAACTTTCCTGAAAGAGCGCGCCTGTGGCGAAAAATAATTTTGGGAATACGGTGTGCGATTTCAAGTACTAGCAGTGGCAATACCACCAACAATACCATCATCACAGCCACACTTCTTCTATCGCCACCAGAAGCTAAAGCAATACTTTCTGTGATTAAAGTAGGCAGACGCCCAGCAGAAGCCACTAAGGTTGGCAAGTAAAGAGAGACAGAAATCAACACACATAAAGCTGCGGCAGTAAAAATGGGCGCTGTGAGCAATGGCAAAGAGACTCTAAAGAATGTCGCCCATGGGCCTAAACCTAAGACGCGGGCACTTATTAATAGCCGTGGATCTATGGCCTTATGGGGGCCTGCCAGTGTTAGCCATGCGTAGGGTAGGCAATATATAAGGTGTGCCCACAAGACAGTTAGCCATTGACCATCCATCCGCCAAGTAGACCAGGCGACATTGAGGCCAAAGATAATTGTGGCTTCGGGTATAAACAAAGGTAAGAATAAGGCGATATTCAGCAGCATGCGAAAGCGCGGCCTGGCGGCACTCGCTTGCAAACCAACTAATGCCAATGTCGGTGCAATAATAGCGCAAGCTATACCAAGACTAAGGGTGTTGATAGCAACATCTTGTAGGACGAAACTACTACGGGCCCAGACCTTGAGTGTCCATTGGGTGGGTAAAATATCGGGAAAGCGCCAACCTTCAATAAAAGCGGTTAATCCAAGGCCTAGCAGGGCGACAACAGTACAATACAGTACGAAAGAAGTTGCTTGGGCAAATACTGTTGCGATAACGGGCAGAGTACTATTACGCTTGCCGCGCAGAGCGCTATAGCGTACTAAATGAGAACATGCATATTCCCCCAGGCGCCATAGGGCAAAGGCGATGATGACGCAGAGGGCGAGCGCAATGGCGCCAGCGGCAAGTGGGAGTCGTGCCGCTAGATCTGGATCGTTAAACCACTGTAATAAACGAACGGCCAGTGTGGCAGGTATGGTAGGGCCTAAAATTAAAGCTTGCTCTATAGTTGTGGTAGCAAAGGCTAACGCTGCAAAAATAGGCAAGCGAATGCGTGTATAGAGTTGAGGCGTAACAACCATCAGCCAGCTCTTTATACGTCCATAACCGAGACTGGCTGCCTGAGCGAGCATAGGGCTTGGATTCGTATCGCGCGCCGCGATGGCACTGACTGCTATGAGAAAGGGCGTTTCCTTCAAAATAAGTCCCAATATAAGCGCCAGGCCATTGCTATCACCAGGAAAAAGATAATCCAGGGGTGTGGTTAAATTGGCCACCGGGCTGATCAAGCGCATTAAGAAACCTGAAGGTGAGAGTAAAAAGATCAGGCTTAAAGCCACCGCTACGTGGGGCGTCGCCAGTAATAAGCGGCTGATACTTTCGGCGTGTATAAAACGCTTTTTGCCCCATAGGCTTGCCAGCAAACTTTGTGACATTACAAAGGCACAAAACGTGGATATCAAGCCCACTGATAGGGATAGAAATAGCGAAAACCCTATCCCTGGCGCCTGCAAGAATAGCTGCCATGCTTGCAGGCTGGGTCCGAATCTATTGATTGCTGGCAAGTGCCCGAAGGCGGGCGCCAAAATACCCAGCAAACCTAGTATCACTGTGCCGGCCGTTATCGACAATAAGCCAACACATGTTAGCAACGATAGCTTTGAGCGCTGTCTCATTGGGCGTAACGTTTTGCCCACTGATTTTCAAGTTGTCGCAACCATGAGGGGTGAGGCTCTTGGTAGACATAGCTGTCGCTGCCATCACTGATTTTAAGTTCAACCGTTGCCAGAGTGCCCGCTACTGCTTTATCGCGAAATAGTTTTTGCTCTGCCGGCGCTAAACGTTCAAGACTTAGGACTGCGGCATCTCCCCAAACATGAATGTCTGCTTTGCGTGCCTGCGCCGCGGGTGATAATAAAAAGTTGATAACTACCCGAGCACCTTCACTGGCACTGGCATTGGCCGCAATGGCAAGAAAATGAGTATTGCCAAGACTACCACTGTCTAGGCCATAGCTTTTCACTGTATCTGGCAATAGACCTGAAGCAATAGCACTTAGAGCATCTGATGGGTTAAACGATAAGGTAATATCAAGTTCACCATCGGCTAACAATTGGCGCTGGGCAGGTCCAGTACGCGGGAATGTTTTACCTTTGCGCCATAAATGTGGATGCAGTTTATCCAGGTAGGAAAATAGCGGTGCCGTCGCTCGCTGGAATGTTGCATCGTCAGGTGTTTCACTAAACTGGATATCTTTTGGAGCTAAACTGAGCATTGCCTGCTTTAAGAAAGATGAGCCGGTAAAGTTAGGGGGCGCCGGGTAGGTAAACCTTGCCGGGTTCTGCTGCGCCCATGCAAGTAGCGCCGGATAAGTGCGTGGAGGCTTAGCAATTCTCTGGCTGTCATAGATAAAGACAAATAAAGATCGACCCCATGGCGCTTCCAAACCTTCTACAGGAATAGTGAAGTCGGTGGTTAATGATGGATTGTTGGCAAAATCAATAAATTTCGAAGAAGGCAGCTGCTCAACAAAAGGACCAAACAACATATTGTTTTCCTTCAGCGAAGCAAAGTTTTCGCCGTTGATCCACATTAAATCTACCGAGCCTCCCTGTATTCTTCCTGCAGATTTTTCTGCCAGTATCCGGCTCACCGCTTCGGCAGTATCTTGCAATTTAACGTGCTTTAATGTGATGCCATATTGTTGGTTAACCTGTTCAGCGACCCACTGGATATAGGCATTTATTTTTTCATCGCCCGCCCAAGCATTCCAATATACGCTCTGCCCACGCGCTGTATCCACTACCTCTTGCCACGGCGCCGTATGGCTGACTACTGTTCTTTCTTTGCCATCATCGTTGCTGCTTTTACTGCAACTGGCTAGCAATAATACTAGGGAAAAAAGTAAGACCGCTTTCATGCTAACTGCCACACTGTAAGACGTAATGTAGGAACCGGTACGAGGGATTATCTGCATAGTTAAAAACACATTATTTGAGAACTGTTTGAGCATATTAAAGCGTATGCTTCTACTGTACCAAAGTAATAGGAGATTGCAGCGCTGCCAAGCGCTGGCGGCGCAGTTCAAGAAGCTCTGGCCCTAGCACCTGCTGATGAAAATTGTCGCAGCCAATACAGAGGTTGCGGTAAGGTTTGCCTGTCGGCGTTTGAGTTTCACAGGCATTTAAAAAATTTTCCACACTCCATCCTCGTTGCAAGCCCATGCGCTCGGGCGTACCCGCGACTAACGCTTCGTATACCGGATGTCCAATCAAACTATCGAGAATGCCGATAAGAGGTTCTTCTGTAAGGTTGCCAATGGGGAATTTAGTTTTCATGCAGCAGGGAAAAACATCGCCGTTGGGATCGATAGAAACTTCTGAACCTGAATATTGATGATTTAAAAAGTTTTTTGCGCCTGCCCATTCAGCGCAAAAGTTATCGCTAATATCTGCCGAGGAAAGGCCGTTCTCCCATGCACGGCCTCGGGGCCATAGTTTGCCGATCCATTCATCTGGAGTAGCGCCGAAGAAGTGATACAATGGGCCGTCCTCGTCCCCCCAGGAAACATTGTCTGAATTGTCGGCTTGCCAACCCGATGGGTTTATCCCAGCGGCTGCAAACCACTGTTTTAGTTTGGCAATTAAAGGTAGGCGCTTATCCCCCTCAAGGCCTACGTGATAGTCGTCCATGCCGGCGATGGAAATCATCCAGACGCCTCGTTTAAGAAGCTGCTCAATAATTTCCTCTGTAACGAGGTCGCCTGTGGTTTGTACGATCACTTTAATACCACCTGCGCCATAGCGTTGCTGCAAACGTTCGAGCACAGGGTAGAGCACTTGTTGACGCACCGGCTCAAGTAGAACTTCTCCACCGGCCAAAATAATACGCCCAGTTTTCTCCTGATAACCGCCCCCGGCAAGTGGCGCGGCTAAATCTCGGTAGGTCATAGTTTCTGGTAGGTTGTCGATAATCCTAGGGAAGTTAGCCACACTTTCAGCAACGACTTTCTTTAATTCATCTCGAATATAGGGACGAAAATTTGTTTCGTAACAGTGCTTACAGCGACGATGACACGCCCAGTTCATCACATAGTAAATCGATTCCAAGCTAACTTCCCTCACTCATTCATGAACATATTTTACAGGTAAAAATTAAAAATTGTATTTCGCCGAAAACTGGAAAGTACGTGGTGACGCTGCACTGTTCTGTACTCTGGATTCACCGAATACCTGAATCTGATTTGATGCAGTAAAGTTCACCGGGAAACCACTCTCATTATTAGTATTGAGCAGATTGAAGAAGTCTGCACGGACTTCAAGTGAGCCAGAACCCAAATCTTCAAAGATGTAACCGGCGCCTAAATCCAGAGTATATGACCAGGGAAGTCGGTCGGAGTTGCGCGAAACTCCAGGAAATCGGTCCGGGTTACCAGTGAATTGGTCAGCAAAAGATAAGCCATCACCATTGATATCACTGGTGCCAAAGGTAGTGGCGTTGGGCACCAGGTTAATGGGTTGTCCTGATTGGATGATGGCCGCGAGGCTGACCGTTAAATGCTCGATAGGAAAGAAATTAATATTCGACACAATCACATGTGTTCGGTCGTTTAACGACGGGCCGAAATCGGCAGCAAAGTTGTTGGAGTCATTAGCACGGAAGTTGATATCATCGGTATCGTTCTCTAGACGTGACAGTGTATAAAAGATACTGGCATCGTAGAAGTTATCCCCTTGTGCTTTCTGTGCTTTGAAAATAAGTGCGCGATAACGCGACCGGCCACCGGTATCAGAAACAATAATCGAACGAGCGCCACCTTCTGGTATGACGCCATTGGGGCCGGCGGCAGGGCGGGTTAGGTTGGCAGCGGTGGCGGAGCGCACCAGTGACAAGTCCTCCCGTTGTTGTGGCGTTAGTGCTGCTACGCCATCAAGTCCTAGATTGTCAAAGGCCGCCTGATTGAAAACAAAAGGCTCCGGTGCATTGAGGTCGACCAAACGTAAGAGATTACGTCCACGAGAATACTGCCAGTCCACGCCCAGCAGCCAGTCATCGTTTGCTTGCCACTCAACTCCCAGGCTCACTTGCAGAGCTTCAGGGTTTTCCAGGCCAGAAGGGTTAAAGATGCGTCGCTCTGTATTGGTTAACAGATCAGCTTCATTGGCAAATGTAGTAGGGTCGGGGCAGTTGAATAGACTTGTGCATTGTGCTGCTGCATTAATGGCCTGGTTGCCTTCACCGGTAGTGATTTCATCAAGGTTGGTGCTATTGGGTAATATGCCTCTGTCAATTAATGTTTGCAGCTGTGCACGAAACCCTGCGGAATCCGAGTTCTGTTGAATGGCATCGGATATTACAGCATAGGGTATCTTCTCGATAAAGAGACCAACACCACCGCGTACGGCGACTGTTTCTGTGGGGGTGAAGTTAAAGCCAAAGCGCGGTGCAAAGTTATCGTAATCACCACTGCCACCAATACTGGTGAGGTTATCGTAATCCCAGCGCAAGCCTAGAGTAAGGCTTAAGTTATCCGTGGTTTGCCATTGATCTTCCAAAAACACACTGTGCACACGTTGGGTGGTACCAAAGGCGTTAGGCTGTGTTTCAAAGCTAGCGCTGATAATATTTGCGTCCGCGGGTAAGTCATTTGTCGATAAGCCCGGTCCGATGTTTTGCAGAGCAGCCAGTTGTTGATCTGTCAGTGAGACCGCAAAATTGCCATTAACATTGCCACCGCCGAATAGATCAAAGTCGGCCACGACCAGATCTGTACCAAACTTGATACGGTGTTGGCCAATATCAAAAGTGAATTTATGCTGTGTTTGAAAGGTTTTTTCCGTGGAATCAAAAATAAAGCCCGGATGACCTAGCACGGCAATGGGCGCTGACTGATCGGCACCACCAAACACACTTGCCTGCGGTCCAGGGCCATTTAAAGGCTCGCCAAAATCCCAATTAAAACGGCTGTACTGAAAAGAACCCACATAGTCGAAATAATCCGTGGAAAACGTATTAGTTAGTGCGATATTCGTGGATAAACGGTCTTGCACACTGCCGGCACTTGGGAACGTGACACCGCCATCGAGACCACCACCTTGACGTTCTAATTCCACATGACCGTGGTTGATGCGCAAAGACGTGCGCAGCTGTGAATTCCAATTGTGATCGAGGCGGCCGGTGATTAGGATTTGTTCGTTAGTGCCCTCCAAGGTGCTATTCACATTAAGCAGGGGGGCACTTAATATATTGTCGGTCTCGTCTAGCACATACTCAGCATTAAGAAAAAAGAAGGTCTGGTTTCTTACAATCGGGCCGCTTACAGTAAAGCCGCCTTGGTAGCGATCAAAAGAGTCAGATACCGGGGCACCAAATAGCGAGGTTTGGTTAGACTCGGGGTCAGCAGATAAAAAACCGCCGGGGCGTGTGACAAAAAATATTTCACTTTTTACCTCATTGCCACCGGATGGCGTGGTGACGTTAACCACACCATTGGCGGTGCGTCCATATTCAACAGAATAGGAACTGGATAATACGGTGACATCCTGCACTGCGCCCACGGGTACCGGAAATTTCTGGCCACCTAAAAAGTTTTCGTTATTGTCTAAGCCGTCAATAGTGTAATTGGTAAAAAGCGCATTAGCGCCGTTAATGGCAACCGACGGCGCTTCTCCAAAAAAACCGGTAGATTGGGTTACACTGGGCAAGCGAAATAATAGTCTTTCTAAACTGCGCGCCTCGACGGGTAATAATTTAATTTGTTCGGCAGACAGTGTCGCTGACACTTCAGCGTTGGAGGTATTTAACAAAGCACCTGAACGACTACCTGTGACGATGACTTCGTCGTCTACTTGACTGCTATCGCGAAGGTTTAATTTGAGGGTGATGTTTGACTGAAATTCCGAGCGTAAACGCACATTATCCGAGATAGTAGAAACATAGTTTTCATTGCCCTGTGCATGCAGTCGCCAGGCTCCACCGGTGGCTAAGCCACCAAAACGTACCCGTCCTTGAGCGTCAGAGACTCCAATAAATGATGCGCCTGTGGCAGAGTTTTCGGCTCGCACTGTAATATTAGCGATAGCTTTGCCATCAGCACCAATGACCCTTGCTTCCATAGAAGACTGTGCTGCAGCGATGTGTGTGTATAGCGCTAATGCGCCTATTAATGTTGTCTTGATATTGCCAGTAACTACTCGTTTAACCATGCGCCTAACCGCAGTGTTTGTTGTCAAAATTCCCATTAATAAAAATATCCTCATGAAAAAGCTATCTGCAAGTGGAAAGCTTGCGTGTTAATTCATAATTGATTTGGTAGTTGTCGTAAAAGTGGAGTTCGAGACTTTTTTGGCCGGGTATTGTTACGAAAAAATCATCCCAAGTTATAACTTTTTTAATAAATATTTAATATTTGAGTCTTGAGGTTGATTGCTTTTTAAACTTCTGGGCGGTTTTTATTCAAGAAACTCCATGTGATTTCGCAAAGCAAGTATAGGGAGGTGGGGTAAAGGAGGGTAAACTATCTGTCTTAATATTTTACCTTGTAGTCTAATGCAGGATAACTGATGCTGGGCTATTCGATCCCAGTAGGAATGGAATCAAATAGCGGGCTAATGGTTTCTTTCTAAGACGCTTTCTTGCACTCAGAGCCAGACGCATTTAGAAATGTGCCTAGCTGTTCTTTCTCCAAGGCGCTTAGTCGCAATCCTAATTTACTTCTGCGCCAAATAACATCGTCGACCGTGTGCGCCCATTCTCGATCAATAAGATACTCAACTTCACGCTGATAGAGCCCACAGCCAAAATGCTGTCCCATATCTTCAACGCTAATACATCCATGCAAAATGGTTTTGGATAAGGTGCCGTAACTGCGCACGTAACGAGTGAGCAGAGAGCTATCTAGCCATGGATAAGTTTTATGCAGCTGCGCAAACAATATCTCCTGATCTTTAAAATCGCCACCAGGTAGAACGTTTGTTTTGGTCTTGCTGGCGGTCATTTGGGGGAAAAACTGATTGATCTTATTTCCCGCGGCTTCAGCCAGTTTGCGATAAGTGGTGATTTTGCCTCCAAATACAGACAGTAGAGGAGGGGTTTTATCTGCGTGATCTACCTCTAGTGTGTAATCGCGAGTGATGGCTTGAGCGTCTGACGATTCATCATCTAATAACGGCCTTACACCAGAGTATGTATGGACAATATCATCACGACAAATTTTGTGTTTGAAGTTTTGATTAGTGACGTCAATCAAATAACTGATTTCTTCCTCTGAGATCTGGACTTGAGATGGGTCTCCTTTTATCTCCACATCCGTGGTACCAATCAAAGAAAAATTGTCTTCATAAGGAATAACAAACACAATGCGATTATCTTCATTTTGCAAAATGTACGCTTGCTCTTGATCGTGTAATTTAGGCACCACAATATGGCTGCCTTTGATTAAACGAACGTTTTGCGGAGCTTTGACATCGACCACGCCGTCAAATAAGTCTGCTACCCATGGCCCTGCCGCATTGACTAGCATTTTACAGCGTGTTTCTGTCACTTGCTGGGTGATGTTATCTCTCAGCTGTACCAACCAGCAGTCTTGTTCCCTTTTAGCGCTGATACAGCTAGTTCTCGTCAGAATATCTGCCCCATTGTCCCTAGCCGCCATGGCGTTAAGTACTACTAACCGCGCATCATCAACCCATGCATCTGAGTATTCAAAGCCTTTTTTTACCTCGTCTACAAGAGGACTGTCGGGGCCAAAGGCGACACCTTTTGACTTTTTTAAGGTGGTCAGTTTGCTCAGATTGTCATATAAAAATAGGCCCGCCAATATCATCCAGCGCGGTCTTAGGTGAGGCCTATGAGGCAGTCTAAAACGCAGCGGCCATATAATATGAGGTGCATTGCCAATCAGTACTTCGCGTTCTTTCAGTGCTTCTCTGACCAGACGAAATTCATAGTGTTCCAGATAGCGAAGACCACCGTGAATAAGCTTGCTACTGTTAGAAGAGGTATGGGAGGCGAGATCATTTTGCTCGCAAAGGAGGACATTTAAGCCGCGGCCGGATGCATCGTGTGCAATACCACAACCATTGACACCACCGCCGACCACAATCAAGTCATACATATTCATAGGCATCACTATTGGTAAGTTATTCTGTGGCTGCATAAGCACTGGCTCCACTTGAGATTTGAGCCTTGCCAGCAGCTGAGCCTTGTTGGGTGCTTCCTTCAGTTCGCCACCTAACAAGAGCAAGGTAGTATGAATATAAGTTGAGTAAGGAATAAAATCAACAAAAAAGAAAAAAAGAGAACATTTCGGCGTAGGGGATGATCAAACACGTTCGTATTTGACATCTTGTGGGCATGTTAAGCGAACACTTGCGAATGGTGACTAGGTTTTATGCAACTGAACACCGTTGGTTTCTAACAGGGTTTTGATATTTTTAGAGGGATCAAAATCGGTGAAAAAATGGTGCGCCTCATTGATATTCCCTAATCGTATCATGGCATTGCGACCGAATTTTGTCTGATCCGCAGCCAGTAACACTTGCCGAGAATTTCGAATGATACTGCGCGACACTTTTACTTCTCTATAATCGTAATCGAGTAAAGAGCCATTATCATCAATACCGCTGATGCCTATAATGCCGAAATCCATTTGAAATTGATCGATAAATTCCACGGTAGATTCACCAATGATGCCGCCGTCGTTATTTCGCACTTCACCACCTGCAACAATAATAGAGCAAGACTCATTTTCACTTAGAATAGAGGCAACGTGTATGTTATTGGTTACGACTTTAAGGTTTTTATGATGCAGTAAAGCCTGGGCGACAGCCTCAGTAGTTGTACCAATATTAATGAACAGCGATGAATTATCAGGAATTAACTGTACCAATTTTTTAGCGATGTTATTTTTCGCTTGTTGATTGGTCACTTTCCTTTTGGAATACTCCGTATTAACTGTGCTCAGACCTAAACATGCTCCTCCATGATGGCGGGTAATGGCATTGGTCTTTGCTAAAGTATTAAGATCGCGTCGTATCGTTTGGGGCGTAACTTTAAAGTGTTCAACCAATTCATCAATGGATACAAAATTACGTTCTTGTATCAACTGCAGTATCTGACTGTGGCGATAGGTTTGATTCATATCGGAATAGTTCTATTTTATTTATCTATTTGTTATTCGCATTATTCTTCGTATTTTAGCGGAAATTCTTTTTTTTGTCATAAAAGTATATTTTGCCGGCAACAGGCATTGAGGCGGGCAACTCATATTGGTTGATATTCAAAATTGCTCACTAGTAACAGGCGGTTCTCTCATCGATATTGCTAACCGAGATTAGTAGGATGCGGCGCAGCAATATGACAAGTGCATTGCCGTCTAGTTTATGCGCCAGTTTATATCGCAGTCGCATAAAATTGTATATGTGCTGCTTTATTGACTCAATGTTTGTCCGGTTGTCATAAATTTTGTCTGTTTACAAGAATTTACATGGCTATAAGACATTTTTTAAGCCAAAAGTCCACTATGATAATTTTTCCAGATATGATTTAATCCGAAAATAAGTGAAAAATAACTACATAATAAAATGTGTCATCACTATCTTCTGGGCGGGTACTTTCGGGTTGTGGCGCAATACTATAATTTTTGTCGCGATTTCAGTTTGCTTGAGCGCAACTACATCATAGTGTGTCCTTAAGACGGTCTTAATTATCATGTGGTATCGGCATTATTATATTCACCTGTTAAATAAATTTAAAATATATGACATCTTAGAACTGTGGTTTAAGTAGTGGATTCCTGATGATTTTTTTGATGCGTAAAGTTTAATAACTAAATTAAATCGTCTGCTTTTAGGTTTCCTAAAAATTTTGGCAGATTAGTTTTGGTAATGACATTTAATTTGGTTGTAGCATTCAACATTTAAATAGAGCTGTGACTTTTAAAGTGTAAAGCGAGTTGTGGCGCTAGAGTATGTAACATCGCTTCGTCTAGAAAAAGAGCAATATCATTATGTCGCTAACCTTAAGTAATATCTCCTATATTGTCGATGGTGAGAAGTATATCGACGATATTAATATCACCTTTACGGCGGGATCATTTAATGTACTTTTGGGGCGAACATTAGCAGGTAAAACTTCTTTAATGAGGTTAATTGCAGGCTTAGATAAGCCCAGCAGTGGCAGCATATTCATGGACGGCGTAGATGTGACTAATATACCTGTGCAAAAACGTAATATTGCTATGGTCTACCAACAATTTATTAATTACCCCAATCTTACAGTATTTGAAAATATTGCTTCCCCCCTACGCATTGCCGGCTTTGATCGAAAAATTATTAATGATCGTGTTAAAGAAATAGCTCAAATGTTACATATTGAGCCATTTTTAGAGCGTCGACCTCTGGAGCTTTCCGGCGGGCAGCAACAGAGAACTGCGATGGCGAGAGCTTTAATAAAAAAAGGGGGGGTGATTTTATTTGATGAGCCACTGGTAAATTTGGATTACAAATTACGAGAGCAGTTGCGTATCGAACTGCGCGAGCTATTTAAGACCCAAAATACTATAGCTATTTATGCCAGTACCGAACCTAATGAGGCACTTGCTTTAGGCGGCTCGACTACTTTGATGCACGAGGGGAAGGCAATTCAGAATGGTCCAGTAGAAGAGGTGTACTATTTTCCCAATAGCATTGTGGCTGCCGAGTTATTTGGTGAGCCCCCGATCAATATTTTAGCGCTCACCATAAATGATTGTCTTGGTCATATTAATGATAGCACTGCTGTAAATTTTCAAAAGATGATTGGTATGAGGGATCTTAGCAATGGCCAATATAAGCTAGGCATTCGTCCTCATCATATTAGTACCGTGCAGCAGTCTGATGATGATATTGCCATGGATGTATCTATTGATGTGGCAGAAATTAGTGGTTCTGAAACTTTTTTACATATGACATCAGCTGTTGGGTCTATAGTGGCTCAATTACCAGGTGTTCATAGCTTTCATACCGATACGCCGATAAAAATATTCTTTCCTGTTAGCAAGTTATATATTTTTGATTTAAGCGGCAATATGATCCACTCACCACAGTACCTTAATTCATTGACAAATAGTCATCATAATCGGATTAATTATGGCTGAAATACAATTACAAAATTTGGCTCACAGTTATCTCGATAACCCACAACAAGCCCAAGACTATGCCATTCGTCAAATGAATCATGTATGGCGACAAGGAGGTGCTTATGCTCTGCTAGGGCCTTCTGGTTGTGGCAAAAGTACCTTGTTAAATATTATCTCCGGTTTATTGCAGCCATCCGAAGGGACGATATTGTTTGATGATAAAGAAGTTAATCACTTATCACCCGACAAACGCAATATTGCACAGGTTTTTCAGTTTCCTATAGTTTATGACTCTATGACCGTATACGACAACTTAGCGTTTCCATTGCGTAACTTAAAATATAACAAAGCGCGTATAGATGAAAAGGTGAGGGAGGTTGCGGAGATTTTAGACTTAGAGGCGTCATTGAACCGTAGAGCGACGAATTTAAGTGCTGACGAAAAACAGAAAGTATCCATGGGGCGGGGGCTAGTAAGAGATGATGTTTCGGCAATCTTATTCGACGAACCCTTAACTGTTATCGATCCTCATTTGAAGTGGAAGTTACGCAGAAAGCTAAAGCAAATACATGAAAAATTTAATATCACTATGGTCTACGTAACTCATGACCAGCTTGAAGCTTCGACCTTTGCCGATCAGATAGCCCTTATGTATCAAGGTCAAATCGTACAGTTCGGAACACCTCAAGAATTATTTGAAAATCCCGCCCACACTTTTGTCGGTTATTTTATCGGCAGCCCAGGAATGAATATTATTGAGGTGTCATTAATAGATAATGCTCTCGCTTTTGATAAGCAAACAATAACGCTTGATAGCAAGACCATTGATGCACTTAATGCTTGTCAATCAGATAATATTAAAGTGGGTATTCGTCCTGAATTTGTTGAACTTGCACGTGAGGCGTCTTCTGATACCTATTGTTGTTCACTCGATGATGTAGAAAACTTAGGGACATACAAAATTCTAACACTAGGGTTAGGACATGAAAAAATTAAAGTGAGAATTAGCGAAGATGAGTCAATGCCTGCCGATAAAGTGCATATCCGCTTCCCCAAGCAATGGTTAAAAATTTATGTGGACGAATATCTTTTTAAGGAGCAGCAGGCATGATCCCTAAAGTTCACAATAATAGAGCTTGGTTCTTGATTTTACCTGTGCTGTTGCTTGTTGCATTTTCAGCACTAATTCCGTTAATGACGGTCGTTAATTATTCAGTGCAAGATATTTTTGAGCAGAATAGTGCTTACTATGTTGGCGCAGAATGGTACAGAGAGGTGTTGCGAGATCCTCGCTTACAAGCTTCTTTATGGCGGCAGTTTATATTTTCTGGGAGTGTTTTGTTGATTGAGATACCCCTGGGAATTTTAGTCGCTTTAATGATGCCTGAAAAAGGACGTATGGCTTCTATTTGCCTTATCGTTTTAGCCATGCCATTGCTGATTCCATGGAATGTAGTTGGTACGATATGGCAAATTTTTGGCCGTGCCGACATTGGTCTGATGGGGGCTTTTTTGGTGGGTATTGGGCTTGACTATAACTATGCTTCAAACCCCGTAGATGCTTGGTTTACAGTGTTATTAATGGATGTTTGGCATTGGACTTCTCTGGTTGCTTTACTGTGCTATTCCGGCTTGCGTTCAATCCCCAGTGCCTATTACCAAGCTGCTCGAATCGACCAAGCATCTTCCTGGTCTATCTTTCGTTATATTCAATTACCTAAGCTCAAAAGCGTATTGGTTATTGCCGTACTACTGCGTTTTATGGATAGCTTTATGATCTATGCCGAACCCTTTGTTCTGACCGGAGGTGGGCCTGGTAATTCTACGACTTTTTTGAGTCAAACCTTAACTAAGATGGCGATTGGTCAGTTTGATTTGGGGCCGGCTGCGGCCTTCTCTCTAATTTATTTTCTTATTGTATTATTGGTGTCTTGGTTGTTCTTCACCACGATTACTCACTTAGATAGCAGACATTAGTTAGCATTATGAATAAGCGTAAAATCATAGGCATTAGCCTTTATCTAGTTTTTATTATTTTGCCTATTTATTGGCTGCTCATTATGTCATTTAAAAGCAATGAAGAAATATTGGGACAGTTAAGCTACTGGCCACAAAATTTCTCATTGGATAATTATGCAACGATATTTTCCGATCCTAGTTGGTATATGGGATATGTGAATTCAATGATCTATGTGTTGATGAATGTAGTGATTACGTTGGTGACGGCTTTGCCTGCTGCTTATGCTTTTAGTCGCTATCGTTTTTTGGGTGATAAACCGCTCTTCTTCTGGTTGTTAACTAATAAGATGGCGCCACCTGCTGTGTTCCTACTGCCATTTTTTCAGTTATATTCGGCGGTAAATTTGTTCGATACTCATATAGCTGTGGCGTTGGCACATTGCTTATTTAGTGTACCCTTGGCTGTTTGGATATTAGAGGGTTTTATGTCAGCAATACCAAGAGAGATTGACGAGACAGCCTATATTGACGGCTACAGCTTCCCGCATTTTTTTATCAAAATATTTCTTCCAATGATTCGCTCAGCGATTGGCGTAACGGCGTTTTTCTCGTTTATGTTTTCCTGGGTTGAGTTGCTTATGGCGAGGACATTAACCTCGGTAAATGCCAAGCCCATAGGCGCTATTATGACACGCACAGTTGGCGCTGCAGGTGTAGACTGGGGCTTGTTATCTGCAGCCGGAGTTCTAACCATTATTCCAGGGTGTTTAGTGGTATGGTTTGTACGGCATCATATTGCCAAGGGTTTTGCCTTAGGTCGTGTGTAACTAGGCCTATCTCTATATTAATGCTAATTATAAAAAGGTGAGAAAAAAATGGCGTGGATGGCTTGGTCTAAGGTAACAGCCTTATTTTTTATCGGGATAGGGGGCATTTTAATTGTGATGACTATTGCCCAAATTAAATCGCCAACTATTGCTCGCAAGGGTTTCTTGCCTTTTATCGCCACGACTCGGGGGGATCGTCTGTTCATCGGCTTGTTAGGTAGCGCTTATATCCATTTAATTTTTCTCGCAGTTAGTGATGCTTCCATATGGATTGCTTTTGTCATTTCTATACTGTGGTTGATCATTGTTTTACGCTGGGGCTAGAAAAATGTGTCGGCACTAGTCGGTGTATTTTCAATTACAAAAAGGTTAGTTATGAAACGTAATACTAGATACAAATCGTCGGTTTTTATATCGGCAATTTCAGCTATTATATTAAGTTCAAGTGCTTTGGTGGAAGCAGATCAGTACTCCGATGCGGCGAAAAAATGGCTGGAGAAAGAGTTTACTGTATCCACCCTAAGTAAAGATGAACAGTTAAAAGAGATGGCTTGGTTTGCCAATGCTGCAAAAGACTTTCGCGGTATGGAAATTAATGTGGTTTCTGAAACTATTGCCACTCATGAATATGAATCTAAAGTACTGGCTAAAGCGTTTACAGATATTACCGGTATCAAAGTCACACATGACCTTATTCAAGAGGGTGATGTGGTTGAAAAATTGCAAACTCAAATGCAGTCTGGACGTAATATTTATGATGGCTGGGTTAATGATTCGGATTTAATCGGTACCCATTTTCGTTACGGAAAAGTTATTGCTATATCGGACATGATGGCTGATGAAGCAAAGAATTTAACCTTGCCTAGTCTTGATCTAGATGATTTTATTGGTATTAGCTTTACCACAGGTCCGGACGGAAAAATCTACCAATTACCGGATCAACAATTTGCTAATTTGTATTGGTTTCGTGCGGATTGGTTCGAGCGTCCACAATTAAAAAAACAGTTTAAAGAAAAATACGGCTATGAGCTTGGTGTTCCAGTAAACTGGTCCGCCTACGAAGATATTGCCAAATTTTTCTCGGAAGATGTAAAAAACCTTGATGGTAAGCGCATATACGGTCATATGGATTATGGCAAAAAGGACCCTTCCCTAGGGTGGCGCTACACTGATGCTTGGTTTTCAATGGCCGGTGCCGGGGATAAAGGAATACCCAACGGTTTGCCGGTGGATGAATGGGGGATCCGCGTAGAAGGCTGTCGTCCCGTTGGCTCTAGTGTTTCACGCGGTGGCGCTACCAATGGCCCCGCTGCGGTGTTTGCTACCACCAAATATGTCGATTGGTTGCGTAAGTATGCACCTCCACAAGCACAAGGGATGACTTTTGGCGAAGCTGGGCCAGTGCCAGGGCAGGGTAATATTGCTCAGCAAATTTTCTGGTATACCGCATTTACAGCAGCATTGACAGAAGAGAGTCTAGCTGTTGTCAACGACGATGGCACGCCAAAATGGCGAATGGCGCCATCTCCCAAAGGACCTTATTGGGAAGAAGGAATGAAATTGGGGTATCAAGATGCAGGCTCATGGACATTTCTCAAATCTACGCCTAAAAAACGTCGCCTCGCTGCTTGGCTATATGCACAATTTACTGTGGCTAAAACAGTATCCTTAAAAAAAACCTTAGTCGGGCTGACTCCCATTCGCGAATCTGATATTAATTCTCAAGCGATGACAGAAGCTGCTCCTAAACTGGGTGGTTTAGTGGAGTTTTATCGAAGTCCTGCACGTTTACAGTGGTCGCCTACTGGTACCAACGTTCCAGATTATCCTAAGCTGGCTCAACTTTGGTGGCAATATATTGCTGAGGCTGCAAGTGGAGAGTCCACACCTCAGGAGGCTCTGGATGGTTTGGCGAAAGCGCAGGATAAAGTGTTGCGACGTTTGCAAAGAGCCAATGTGCAAGGTGACTGTGGGCCGAAACTCAATCCTGAAAAAGGTCGTGATTATTGGCTTAAACAACCTGGAGCACCTAAGCCTCAACTTGCTAATGAAAAACCTCCAGGGCAAACGATCGCCTATGACGAACTATTAAAAAGCTGGCAACAGAAATAGCACTTTTAATTTGTTGGAGTCGTTTTATAGCTTATACCTTCTAAGTTATGAAGCGACTTCTAAATGCTGCAAACACTTCTCCACTTGTTGTCTTTTTCTATACATTATGAATACAAATGTTAATCAATAATGTAAAAATTTAAATAAAATATGTTCTGTGTCGCAAGATTAAAATGTGCAGTTTTTTGGTCTGTTTCTTTTTGTTTCTTAAACCCTTTCTATCGCTATCTTTTATTCTAATTATTTTAAAGCTCTTCTTGGCATTTAAAATAATTTAATTCTATTAGTAAGTTAGTCTTTTTAAAGTCTATGCTTATACATAAGTTGTATGTTGTTGTTTTTTTGTTTTTAAAATGCATGAGCTACGCTGAACTTCTCGCTTCGCACCGTTGGGAAATTGTCCAATCTTATCTTTATACGTTATTTAACTTGGCAACATATATAATATGGCTATCTTTTGATTTGTAATATTATGCCGGCCTTTATTTTTCTCTTACGTATTATTCTTTAATTTTTAAATAAAAATGTAGCCATTACATTTTTATTTAAAAACTATGTGCGGGTCTAATAAAAACCTTGAGCCTGTTGGCAGGTGTTAAATCGTCACTAGAATTTGATTGTTCACATTCTAGTAGGTTTGTATTTGTGTTAATTTATAATTATTGAGTTATACAATGAAAAAAGATTCATCAAAAAAGATAGCTGCAATTTGTGAAATTGCATTTTTTGTTACTTGCTTTTCAAGTTCAGTAAATGCGATAGAATTTAATTTAAGTGAAGGTTGGAAAGGGGATGTGGGGTTGCAGTTGCAAACTTTTCTTGCTGACATTGAAGATAATGTGTCTGGTGAGTCTAGCACCAGAGTTATATCAGGTTTTGACCCTTCAAAATTAACTATTGGTGTGACTGCACCTGAGTATGAAGGTGTTACGCTCTCCGGCAATTTTCAAATAGCGCAAGCTATTAATGGAGCAAAGGAAACGGGCGATAATACGTTTAATCGTGCTAATGGTGGTCAATTTCAGGTACGTATTGCCCAGTTATCTGTTGCAGGTGATTTCGGTACTTTTAAATTTGGACGGGGATGGGGCATTTTTGGTGCAAGCTCCATGCTTCACAATAGTAGTGGTTTACCTGGCGTTGGTAGAAGTGCGCCTATTGATGCCTACGGCGGAAGTGCTGGACGTATTGATTATGGCTATTATTTCCCTGATTTTCATGCAGGCGTTCAATACGAATCTCCCAGTTTCTCTGGCCTATCATTTCGTGTAGGTGTTTCTGATCCCATTGATGTAAAAGATCGTTCTGATCAAAATTCTAATACTGATACTGTTGTAACACGTGCTGAAGACCTGCGCCTTGAAGCTGAGGTAAATTATAAAAGCGAAATCTTTGATGCTTGGTTCAGTGTTGTTGATGCAAGTACTGAGGGTGAAGAAAAGCAAAGTGGTTTTGATGTGGGGAGTGAATTGCGTCTTGGGCCTGCTGCAATTACAGCTGCTTTTAGTGATGGAGAAGGTATTAAGTGTTGTGTTCCCAGCACCGACGAATTACGTCAATGGTATGTTGAAGCCGATGTCACGTTCGGGAAAACTACTTATGGTGTGAGCTATGGTGAAAATGAGATTTCCGATGCAAATGATGTGGATATCTCTGATGGGGAACTAACGGTTTTATTTGTACATTATCAACTAACACCACAAATGACTGTCATTGGGGAATGGAATAATGAAACAGTATCACCGGCTAACGGCGGTGACGATACAACAGATCGTGATACCTTGGCACTGGGTGTTAATTGGCAATTTTAAGTAAGAAGTGATGGCATAGTCGCTGATTATAAAATATTAGGATGTATTCTGGGGTGTTATCAAGAATTACTGTGGCCAAGTTGGGCATCTAAATAGTAGGATGTTAGCAGTATTTTCTGCTGTTGTTTGCTTGGTGCCTGTCCATACTTATTGAACAGGCGCCAACGTATAAACAGTTATTCATTCATAGCAAGGTTACGAAGAATTATGATAACAGTTCATCATTTAAATCAGTCGCGTTCAAAACGTGTACTGTGGTTATTAGAAGAGCTACACATGCCTTATAAGGTGGTTGAGCATCAGCGCGATGCCGCCACTCGCCTGGCGCCCGAGAGTTTAAAAGCTATTCATCCTCTAGCCAAAGCCCCGATTATCGTTGATGGTGATATTACTTTATGTGAATCAGGTGCTGTGGTTGAGTATATTTTAAACCAAGATGAGCAAAAGCGCTTACGTCCCGAGCTGACTGACCCTGAATATTATGCCTATCTTGAATGGTCACACTTTGCTGAGGGATCTCTAGCAATGCCGATCATTGCTGCTTTATTTATGAACATGGAAGAGCGAGATGGTAAGCAAGCGATGGATATGTATATGAAAAAAGAAGCAATGCTTGACTTTTCTTACATCGAGTCGACCCTTGCTGAGCGAGAATATTTCGCCGGTAAAAATTTTACTGCGGCAGATATTATGATGACGATCGTATTAGAGTTTGCAAACTATTCTGGCTTAATTAAAGAGAAACCCCATACGCTTGCATATTTAGAAAAAATGCAAGCCAGGCCAGCTTATCAAAAAGCAGCGAGTTACGGTTAATACTGTATTTCATCTCCATCTGCTTTTTTACTAGGTAATGACTGTCATATATAGAGCTGAAGTTTTATCATGCTTCGGCTTTGTATAGCATATCAGTCTTCTTCTGTTCTAATAAGTGCTTTGCAGTATCGCTTATAAATGCCGTATTCGCATCTGCTAAAGCGTTACCAATACTAAAGCGTCTTACTCCTAGCTGATATAAAGTATCTGCATCCGTTAAACCGGGTAAGGACATAACATTGAGGGGGACGTTTATGGCAGCGGCTAATGCGCGAATTTCCTCACTGCTTTGTATCCCGGGAACGAAAATTCCGTCGGCACCACTTTCAATATAGTGTTTTGATCGTTCCAGTGTGTCTTCGTATGTATAGTAGCCTTGTAAATAAGTATCGATACGCGCGTTAACAAAAAAATCTTTATAGCCTTGATTATCTAAACGATGTTTTATCTGATTGAGCAACTCCGCTTGATCACATATATTTTTTAAACCTGTTTTATTGCCTTTAAACGAATCTTCAATATTTATACCGGTCACACCAAGGTCAGCAAGGCGTATAACATGTTCTATAATTTTGTAGTTTTCTTCAGAGTAGCCCGATTCAATATCAACGCTTACTGGCAGGGTAACGGCAGAAGTAATAGCTTTGACCATTTTATATAAAGCGCTGAAAGAGATATTTTCTCCATCTTTGTACCCAAGGTAATCTGCGATACCTGCACTGCTGGTTGCAATTGCTTGAAATCCTACCTTTTCTATAATACGTGCCGAATGAGTATCCCACACATTGGCTAATAGTAAGAGGTGTTCCTGTGCATGCATTTTTTTGAAGCTTAACAATTTATTCATAGCTAATCCTTATATTATAAACTTTAATGCGAGTTCTAATTTTGTTTTTCATGTTCTAACAGCCATGCCTTGCGCTCCAGACCACCAGAATAACCTGTTAACAAACCATTGCTACCGATAATACGATGACAAGGAACGACGATGGCAATAGGGTTTTTCCCATTCGCAGCGCCAACAGCTCTCATTGCTTTGGGCCTGTTTATCATCATCGCAATATCGCGGTAAGAAGCGATTTTGCCGTAAGGTATCTGTAGTAGGGATGCCCAAGTTGCCTTTTGAAAATCTGTTCCCTGCGCAGCCAAAGGAAAATCAAAAACTTTTCGTTTTTTATTAAAGTATTCTTTTAGTTGTTGTTTACATCGATCTGTTATGGCATTTTTATAGGTTTTTTTTCTATTTTCTTTTATGAACTGTATTTTGGTGACTCCTTCATCATTGGCATTAATTTCGATATTGCCAATGGGGGAAGCCATAGTATCGATAAACATTTCTTTATTCTCTTAATTGGTATTAATAGATGCTAAATGCCAAAGTTGTAGGGTTAGGTAACTTCGCCATGGTGAAGCTAAATCACTATTGATAATATCTTCCCCTAAATTGGCCATCGTTTTTTTTATCACCAGGTCGGTGTTCAAAAAAATGTCTGGATTACTCAGACCTCTTAGCTGAGCGTAGTTAATAGTCCAGGGGCCAATACCTTTGATTTGTGCCCAATTATCCGGCTGATCGAAATGTTTATTTGTTAAATAGCCTTGACTAAAATCTCTCAGTGTACGCTTGCGGGATTCTGGGATTTTTAAAAAATCAAAGTCGCTAGTTGCTAATGACTCAGCGCGAGGAAAAATTTTGTGGCTCTTATACTCTTCTCCTAAACTGTTAACTATTTGAGAAAGAAGTTTATGGGCAGCGCTAAGCGAAACTTGTTGCCCAAGGATAGCCCTAATACCTGCTTCGAATACACTCCAAACACCCGGCAGACGCAAGCCTTTTTTCCAGTTAACATTTGCCGGAAAATGATGAGCAAAATCCTCTTCAATAGCTTGTATATCCACATCTAAGTCGAGGATACGACGAATATTGTTAACGATAGATTTGAGATTCGATAATTCATCAACGTCGATGGTCACCTTGAAGTTATTGTCTGCAGCCATATGCCTAGCTGTAAAACATCCTTTACTTCCCATCCATGTAAAACTGCGGCCGTAGCTATCGTCGCTTGTCCACTCAAGGGATGGGGCGGCTCTACGTGTTAAGAAGTCACGCATTGATGGCCAGTCATAGGGTGGACGGTAAGATAGGTGTAGTTGTAATGTATTGGCATTTATCTTTTCTGTCTTGCGAACCTGGGAAGGAGTTAAATTTAGTTGTGATGAAAAACAGTCATTAAAGCGTCGAATACTGTTGAAACCGCTAGCTAACGCCACTTGCGTGATAGGTAATTGGGTTTGGTGTAGTAGTTGTTTTGCAAATAAACATTGCTGATATAAAGAGTAAGCTTTTGGTGATATTCCTAGATGCTTATTAAAGAGTTGGCGTAGGTAGCGATCGCTGATACCTAAGCGTTCTGCTAGTGAATTCATCGATGCTTCATGCAATGCGCCTTGATCAATAAGTTTTATTGCTCTTTCCAATGTGGTGTTCACACCTTTCCACACAGGGGAGTCCGGCGCACTATCGGGGCGACAGCGTAAGCATGGTCTGTAACCGGCATTTGCAGCATCAATGGCTTTCGCGTAGTAAACGACATTCTCTTCTTTCGGAGCCACCGCTGGGCAAATTGATCGGCAGTAGATGCCTGTGGTTTTTACTGCTGTAAAAAACTTACCATCAAAACGAGGGTCGCGAGATAATCTCGCTTTTGAACATGTCTTTGGGCTATACATCAAGTTCTTCATTTTTTGCTTAGTGTGATAATCACTATAACTTGAGTATAAAAAAATTCTAGCCAGATTCGGAACTGGACCTTACTTGCCCCAGTTATATTGTTGGAAGAGGTTGTAAATGTAAGAGGAGGGAGTTAATGCCTTTGATCCGATTCGATTCAAAGGCATTGATCATAGGTGAACAAAAGAAGGGTATTTATCTTTTCCAGTAATAATCGTGAATCTTAAATCCAATAAACTGGTTCACTTGAGGGCCAAAGGCACTGAAATTATCATCTGAAACGAGAATTAGTGTACGTTGTCCATTGATTTTGGGGCCTAAGGTCATACCTTCGACATTGTCCGGTGTAATACCTAAATCGTCCAAATCTAACAGCAATCTCTTGCGCATAGGGCGTATTTTCTTACCTTGGATAGAGTCGAACCGACTGACTTCTGTAGCGCCGCGAGTTGTGGTTAAGTAGAGTTTGACACTATAGCCGACGCCGATCGAGAAAGATCTTTCCATAGCAATCATGACATTTTTGTCCAGAGTTAATAGTTCTACTAAACCACTGTCAGCGAAGCCATCACTTGGAACAGGTGCTTGTGCAATAGGCTCTACCATGTAAATGTATTCTTGCTTTGCTTTGCCCGTTTTGGCGTTGAGTTTCATAACTCGCGCGGGGCTGCCTGAAGTAAGTGTAGATTTTTCTCCATCTTGCACTAAGGCACTTTCGTTAGCGACAAACAACGTACTCGTATTTCTACCATAGGTTATACTTTCAAAACCGACGTTATTTCTTGTTCCTGCTGTATCGCCGATGCCGACAAATTTTTCTGGTAAATCGAATTCAGCCAAATAACGCCCGTCAGCACTCATGACCCGTGTGAATGGTGTAGTGTCTCCTTCTTGTCTCTCGCTCGTCCAATATAAAAGGCCAGGGAAGGGCATAACTCTAATGCCTTCGGGATCGGGTCTTGTTGTAAAAGGTAAGCCATCTTTATCCAAGATGGTGGTAACTCTCGTTATCTCTATATCGTCGTTATCTAGCCAACCGTCTTGTAAATCTATATTTAAATTATAATACCTTGGTGCAGAGCGATCATCACTAATAGCCACATAGCTGTTGGTATCTGTGTTGTAATCAATGCCTGATATGCCACCAAAAATAGTGTCTTCAAACATCGTCCTACTAGGTACTTGAGCCTCTCCAATAAATTCTAATTCATAACCATAAAAGTTACCTTTAGCGCTTACAGGTAACGCGCAAACACTCAACAATGCGGCTGAAAGTACCGAACGAAACATAATGAACCTTCCTAATTAAAATATTAGACAAATATATTCAGCGGATGATTTGACATTTTTATGAAGCAAAAGTGAAGTTTTGGTGGCACATAAATAAAGCATTTGGCATTTTTATTTTAAAAGGGTTGCTTTAGGCTGCTGGTTTTTATGCCACCTAAAAAGGTCGGCCCTTGTTGTGCAGAAATCCGCACAACAAGCAGGCGCCATTAATTTGCATGTATAAACCGCTCATTATACGTCTTAGATGAAATTAAATATGAGAAGGGGATCCTATTATTAATTAATGTCTATATATGTATTAGACATGATGTAAGAGTAATATCGAAAAAATCATTTTTGTGTTTTGTTTAAATGAAGATAAGCCACTATCGCGAACACTATTTACGCCGATCCAAATAAAAATAGACCGTTTTTATTTGGATCTATTTTTTTACTATGCAGCGTGGTTATTTATTTAAAATGGAAAAATTATCAATGTGGATTACTACTTAACATCCCCGCTCTCGATGATGTCTGAGTTGTTACCCGATCCTCAATTACTTACATTACTTTTCTTGTCTCGTTAGCAGATTGTTGTTATCCATCATAATTTTTTAAAAATATCTCTTGCCATTGTTGTTTTCAATGCCATGCTTAGTGATTTAATTAAAAATCTGAAGACCAATTTTAAAAAAATGATCATTATTTTTTAAATAGAAGAGATTAATTTATTTTTTAATTATTTTAATTTTTTTTGGTCTGTCCAATATTTTTTTAATTAGCGGTTATAGTGTTTTTTATGGTGGAATTTAAAGGTAAATCACGATATTCTAAAAAAGTGGTCTTATCACTGAATAATAAATTGCCAGCCAAAAACACAATTATTGGTATGGCCAAAAAAATGATGGCCATATTTAAACCAAATATACTTATCCAAAAATTACATAATAATAATCAAAAGTACGGCTTTAGTTTTTCCAAAATAAAGGCCTGCGTCCGGAGAGAATATAATGGGATACAAACATCCACTCGTTTTACCTGCCTTGTCGATATCTACTTTAGCACTAGCTTTAAATACTTATGCCCAAAATAAGGTTACGGAAAATGTTAATGAAGGATTAATTCAAGAAGAAGTAATTGTGACTGGGATTCGTCAAAGCCTCGAAGCTGCCGCCGATGCTAAACGTGCAGATGCACGTATTATAGACACTATTGTTGCTGAGGATATTGGTAAATTACCCGATAACAATATTGCTGAAGCATTACAAAGAATTACCGGCGTATCTATTAATCGAGAATTCGGTGTTGGTTCTGAAGTGTCGATTCGCGGGTTGCCGCAAAACCGTGTGGAATTAAATGGCCGTTCAACATTGGGTGACGGGCGCAACGGCGTAGACTTTCAGGATTTTCCATCGGATTTTTTATCCGGAGTTGAAGTGGTTAAATCTCCTACACCAAAAATGATTGAGGGAGCACTGGGCGGTACTATAAATCTTAAAACGGTTCGCCCTCTCGACACTAAAGATCGCGTTCTTTCTATTTCAACAAAGGGTGAATATACAGATAACACAGAACACTGGGGGCCAATTTTAAATACCACCTATGGTGATCAGTGGAGTCTGGATAGCTCGGGTAATTTTGGAGTTATTGCCAGTATAAGTTATCAGGAAAGAGAACTACGCCGCGATGAATCTCGCGTAGGCTTTGATGTTGAACCTTTGGACTTAGACGGTGATGGTGAATTAGATCCTGGTAATATTGTGATTCCTATTAATATAACCTATCTACCAGCGATTGATACTCGTGAACGCTTAGCGGGAAATGTATCTCTGCAATGGCAGCCAACATCATCGCAAGGTATGTTGTATTTCGAAGGCGCTTTTACTCAGAGGGAAGGGGATAATCAAACATTTTCGCCACTATCCATTATTCATAGCCCTCTAAGAGCGCGAGAGAATCTTGATAACTTGAGCGATGCTGAACAGCAAGCTATTGCGCAGAGGGAACGCGATGCGGGTTTTAGAATTGATGATACAGGTCAAATTGTAGATTACACAGATACAGATGTACGTTTTCTTAATCGTACAGAATCCACTTTTCGCAATACCGATTCTATTAGTGCAGCGTTTGGTGGTGAATGGTCGTTAAGTGGCAATATTCAAATATCGGGTGAGCTGAGTTATGCCGACTCTGAAACCTTTGAACCTTCTTCTGACTTTCGTTTTTATGCGGTAGATCCTGTACGTGAAGCAGCCAACCCGGCTGCCTTTAATCCACTCAATGGCGGCATTCGCTACGATACTGATAATAATAGTGTGCCGACGGTAGCATTAACTGATCCCAATACTTTTTTAGATCCTAATCAATGGGTATTTCGCCGCTATGAAAATCGTGAAGACTTTGTCGATAACGATGAAACCGCAGCGCGTTTTGATATCACCTTTGATACACCTTTCACCGGTGTCGATTTTATTTCATCAATAGATGCTGGGGTTAGATTTTCCGATAGAGGCTTTCAAGCTTCAAGAAATCGTTTATTCGTCAGTGGTTTGGAAAATCAACTGCAAAATGCTAATGGTGACCCCATTGTTATTCCAATGACGGCCTTTCCCGATGGTACAATTAGTCAATACAACTTCGATGCTTTTGACGGTGATAGCGCACGCTATGATTTGGCCAACTTTTTAACTTTTAATGCTGACGTGTTACAAAATGAAGAACGTACCTTGCAGATCGTGGCCGACTTGTTACGTGGAACCAATCGCGAAATCAGTGGTAATCGTAGTGACCTTGCCTTTCAATTCGACCGCTTTGCCACAGTAGATGAAGAAACCACAGCAGCTTATATTCAATTCAATATCGATGCAGAAGTATTAGGCTTACCTGTACGAGGTGTTGCCGGCACACGTTATGTGCGGACCGAATTAGAAACAGGTGCCTTTGAGCGCAATACGAGTGGTGATTTTGTGCCCACCTCCGATAGTAATAACTATGACGATTGGCTGCCTAGTATGAATTTAACTATGAATGTGCAAGATGATACGTTACTACGTTTTGCCGCGGCCAAAGTGATGAGGCGCCCTGATTTTAATCAGCTTAACCCGGCTTTTAATATTAATGTTGATAATACTCGCGCAGAACGAGGTAATCCGCAACTTAATCCTTTTCGCGCAACGCAATATGATCTTTCCATCGAACATTATTGGGGAGAGAGTAATCTTATTTCGGTGGCGATCTTTTATAAAGACGTTAGCTCATTTTTATCTCAGACACAAATATGTTCCAATGCGCCGAGCTTTGTTGCCATTTCCAATCCCAACGTACGCGATGAATTATGCTTTCTTGATGGACGAGGCGACAATCCAGCATTAACTTCACCCTTGTTAGAACTGGGGATCCCCACTACCATTCAAACCAACGGTGAAAGTGGCACTGTGGAGGGATTTGAACTGGGCTACCAGCAGTCTTTTGATTTTCTTCCTGCGGCATGGAGTGGCTTAGGTATAAGTGCAAATTACACGTATGCTGATAGTGAAGACCCCAACGGCACACCCTTAGAGGATATTTCTGAAAATACATATAACGCCTCTATTTACTATGAGAAATATGGCTTTAGTACTCGTTTAGCCTATACCTATCGTGACCGATTCCTCGACAGCGCCTTTGAAAATCGCGTGCGAGAGGTAGGAGTTTTACTACTGGGGCCTGGTTCTGATGATCCGACATTAGGTAACTCTTTTCGCGAGCCTATTGAACAGCTGGATTGGTCAGCCTCCTATGACATTAATGCCAAACTTCGTATACAAGCTGATATTGTTAATCTTACTAAAGAGCCGACGTTAGACACCGCGACTAATGGTGCCTTGTATCAAGTGCGTCAGAGCGATCGTCGATTTACACTTGGTGTAAGAGTGAAGCTGTAACGCAATACTATGCGAGGTAAACTGAGTGTTTGCATGTTTTACGTCGCAAAATTTCGGTAGGAAAAGCAGCTAAGCTATGTAATGGAAAATAATAGTCATAGCTGTTTGCCTAATTAATATTAATACTGTTTCATGCTTTTTTCTCATGGCTTACAGCTTTTGTTAGTACTTTAGTATTAATTTTGTGGCCTGTTAGGTTCTCATTTATTTCTATTTAACTATTTTTTTGACTAATCTCAGGGCTAATTATATGTATGATTTTAAATATGATAGTGCAAAAAACGGCCCTAATAATAATTCTATAGAAGTTTGAGCCATTTTGGCTGCATTAGCTGCTCAGCAAGAAGTATCCTTTCATTTGTACGAGTGCCATAGTGGTGGCAGTCGACCGTTAGTTGGCTATATCCGTATTAAAAAGTAACATGTAACTTTATATCGAGCTTGGTGATTTATATTTACCAAACGCTATTAATTTTTTCTACAGTATCGAATTGGCGCAAGCTTCTAATTCTTAATAATGTAATAAAATTATTTCACTTTACCTCCGTAACCTCTACAAAAAAATGGTGACATAAGAGCTACACCACTGCAATTTAATTAGTGTTAAAAGGCCATGACTTAGAAATTTCATTTTTTAATGATTATTTGCTCACTAATGCGTCGGTTTTGGGAAAGCTTTACTGTGTTTCTGTAGATTATTGAAAGAAAATGTAATTAACGCTTAACACGATAAAAAACGTCATGTTAGAATTCACTAACACCGTTTATAGTGACTTTTTAACAGGAAATTTTATACAAGGAAGAGTATGTATATTCCTCCAATTTTCAAAATAGATAGCAATCTACTTAAATATTGATCAGCGTTTAGTCACTGATCTTGCATTGTTGTGCGTTTAACTTTTGCTTAAAAGTAAGTGTTTAAGTTGGTAAATCTACCTATATATAGTTTTACTAGATTTTTATGCTATTAATTGTTTTGGTGTTTTCATGTTAACAGATAACAACTATATGGTGCTCGTATCTGAGTGGTTTTAGTGTTTTAAACACTGTTTTTCTCAAGGATATACAAAGGAAAGTAGATGATGGATAGTAGAGATAAGTATTTATCTGTTGAAAGTATTCGGGGCCTTGCATGTGTGATGGTTCTGATGTCACATCTTAGTTTGACTTTTTTTCCGTTCTTACATGCCTTCGATGGTAAGGGGGATATTGCACTTAACTCTATTCAGGGGTTTATTCACGAGTCTCCCTTCGGTTTTTTCTATTCAGGAAGTGCAGCGGTTTATATTTTCTTTGTTCTTAGTGGATTTATTCTTACCAAGGTTGCGCTGAAAAAAGATGATGCTCCGGTAAAAATATTTTCTATGTTTTTAAAACGCTACCCTCGTTTAATGATTCCTGTTCTGGTTTCTTGCATAATTGCGTATGTTTTTTTTCAGCTGTTCGATATTTCCAGCCCCGACCTAGGGCCTTGGATAAAAGGCTATGGTAGCTTGGACTACTCATTAACAAACGCAATTTACAGCGGTACAGTCGATGTCTTCTTCCTGTCCGGATATAGTGCTTATAATCCAGTGCTTTGGACAATGAAAATTGAGTTGCTTGGCTCCATTGTCGTTTACCTATTATGCTTAAATAAGGTCACATTAAAACTTCCATTTTTACTAGAAGTCGTTGCATTGCTTACTGTAATTTTAACCTTCTTAAAAATCATTCCTTCGAGTCTTGGTTCCGGTTTATTCGCTTTCTATGGTGGCTATTTATTTTGTATTTATGGCAGAGTGATTCCTCTAAAAATTGCATTGCCGGTACTATTGTTCGGACTTTTCTTAGCGGGTGCACATAACCAAAGTTACTCATATTCTCTGATTGCCACATTACTGGGTACAAAGACTTACTCACTTTGTAATTTTATGTCGGGCTTCTTTGTTGTTTATGCTATTATATTTAACGATAAGCTAAATATGTTCTTTTCCGGTAAAGCTCTGGTTTTTATGGGTAAGGTGTCATTTTCTGTATACCTGATTCATATGCCAATCCTCTCAACCTTTGGGATCTACGCTTTCAATATTTTGTTTCAATATACAGGTGTTTATCACTGGGCTGCAGTAGGTACCTCACTATTAACTATTTTGTCAGTTTATTTATGTTCAATTATGTTCTACCGCTATGTTGATGCGCAAGGTATGAACTTTAGCAACTTTTTTGCAAATAAGATTATTACCCAACTGCAGGCTGTGAAAAAGACAGCGCAAGGGTCAATTTCTTAACAATTATACGGAGCTTTTTTAGGTAGATATATATCTGCCTTATTTTTTAATCAATACATTTAGAAAGGGAAATAAATATGGAAATTTTCGACAACGTAATAGAGTTTTTACTAGGGGCTTCTGCTTATACGGCAGGTGTTAGTCTGCTCGCTACACTTATATACACGAGTGTGCCGATGTAGTTTTACTGTAATATTATGGCTTAGTCCTAAATGGAGGTTCGGGTTTGGAGATAGGCTTGGCTTGATTGCAGCTTTAGGTCGGTATAATAGTTTAAAATAATGCTATGTATGTTGTCCTGGTGTATGATTGCTATCAGCTTTTCCGCCTTATAAAAACCTACGTATGAGCAATAAACCTCCGATTAATCCTAACAAAGTCGTTGTTTTTTCTGGTGCGGGCATCAGTGCTGAGAGTGGTTTGAACACGTTCAGAGATGCGAACGGCCTTTGGGAAAATTACCCTGTTGAACTGGTTGCTACATCTAAAGGCTGGCAGCAGGATCCGGGCCTGGTATTGGATTTTTACAACAAACTACGCCAGCAAAGTAATCATGCGCAGCCGAATCAAGCACACTATGCTATTGCTGATTTAGAAAAAACCTTTGATGTTGTTGTCATTACACAGAATATTGATGATCTGCATGAGCGAGCAGGTTCAAGCGTTGTTATCCATCTGCATGGCGAATTGAACAAGGCCCGAAGCTCATTAGATAACGACCTTATATACAATATCGAAGAAAAGCCTATTCATTTGGGTCAAAAGTGCGAACTTAACAGCCAACTGCGCCCCCATGTTGTTTGGTTTGGTGAAACGCCACTTCATATGGAAAAAGCTAGAAAACACTTTCTCGATGCCGCCTATGTGCTTGTAGTAGGTACCTCTCTTGTGGTGGAGCCTGCTGCTGGATTATTAAAAAAAGCCCGCTATAAAGCGCAAAAAATTATCGTAACTCTCGATATTGATAAAATTCCCTATGGTTATAAACTGTTGCGTGGACGTGCTTCTAGTTTGGTGCCTGCTGTTTGTGAGCAGTGGAGGAGGGGGTAAGGGTGTACAAAGTCTAGAAAAGAAAGTAAAGCTACTCTTCTTTACTTTCTGGTCGAACCAGATTTTTAGGGTTTCCCATTACAGTTTCTTTTTCGAATTCTTCTTTTACATCTTTTGGCTTTTCTTTGAAAAGCTCTTTGGACGATTCTTTCGCTTTTTCTTTTGCTAGTTTTATTCGTTCTTCAGGGGTCATAATGGTTTTCCCAGGTTATTGAAGCTGTTACAGCTTTAGTATCAACATTCTTTGAAAAGAGATCCCTGTACCATGATAAGCGGTTTAACATATTTACCTTTGTTAAACTAAGAGATGTTTATGAGTAAGCTGAAGCAAACAATGACACTCAATTTTAAGTCCGAGCATGGTATCCCCTTAATAAATGTTTTATCTTCTTAGTTAAAAAAGAAAGAGTCTTATGAGGCTAAAAATATGGAAATAATGTTGAGGCTTTAAGAGATTAGCCTTGTCTGGCAGATGTTCTGTTTGAAGAGGACGGGTGTTGTCTAAAGAAATGGAGACTGTCGCGTGGCCGGGAGTTCACGAGCGCCTTCCTTGGCGCTCGCCCTGCGGGCAGCTATCGCTGTGAAAATTCGTTCCAGACGAATTAGTTGTCAGCCACATCCTTGTGGCCGATCCTTCGGATTGCTGCGCAACCAAATTCGTTCCTGACGAATTTTTGAACCCTACGTATAGCATTCGCGTCTTTTCTAAATTCTACATATACAAAAAAGCCCGCATCTTTCGATGCGGGCTTTTTTGTATATGGCGACCCGGAAGGGAATTCACGAGCGCCATCCTTGGCGCTCGCCCTCCGGGCAGCTGCGCTGTGCAAAATTGCTTTCCTGCAATTTTGTGAGCCCTGCGCATTGAGTCCAGATTCGTTACAGAAACATGATACAAATAAAAAACCCCAGCATCTTTCGATCCTGGGGTTTTTTATTTGTATGGCGACCCGGAAGGGACTTGAACCCTCGACCTCCGGCGTGACAGGCCGGCATTCTAACCAACTGAACTACCGGGCCGCAGATTTCTTGAGATTCCACTTTTACACTACTTTATTAAAGTGGTGGGTGGTACAGGGGTCGAACCTGTGACCTACGCCTTGTAAGGGCGCCGCTCTACCAACTGAGCTAACCACCCAGACCTCAAGAAAGAAGTCGCCATTGTAATGATATTCGCTTGTTGGTCAACACTTTTGTCACGGAATCTTAAAACTACTTGTATTGAACTAGTGGTGGTATGTTTCTGCCTGATATACTGGATGCCGATAAACCTTAGGGGGAACGTGTGAATTTCTACTTTCGTGTCTTACTTTTGTCTTTAATTTGTGCTGCCTTACCCAGTATGGCAGTGGATGTGGTTGAATTTGATTCACCGAGGGATCATGAGCGCTATCAGCAGCTAACCTATGAACTTAGATGTCCAAAGTGCCAGAATCAAAACTTGATCGACTCTAATTCTCAAATATCTGAAGATTTACGTGATGAAGTTGTGCGCTTAATAAAGGAAGGTAAAACCGATAGTGAGATTAAAGAGTATATGGTATCGCTATACGGTGATTTTATTTTGTACAAGCCACCTTTGCAAAAAAATACCATTGTACTTTGGGCAGGCCCAGTGCTAATGCTGATTTTGGGCATGTGTATTTTTGGTGTGATTATTTTTAAACGATCTCGCATGAACGAGGATGACGAGATTGGGTCTATAGAAGACGATTCAACTAATAGCGACTTTTTGTCTGAATCCACTCCCTCGGATGATGAAAAGGCTGACACATAAGACTTAATTTAACATAAAGAGTATTTATGGAATTTTGGCAGGTTTATATATTAATCAATATTTTGGCGGCGATATTTATTGTATGGCCAGCTATTTTTGTCGCCAAGAAATATAAAAAAGATTTACGTGCAAATGCGCGGACAGAAACTAATACAGAAGTTTTTGAAGGGCATTTCGCTGAACTAGAGCAAACCTATAATCGTGGTGAAATCAGCGAAGCGGAAATGACAGGTTTAAAGAGGGATTTGGAAAAAACACTTATAGAAGAAAACCATATGGCTTTGGATGACAGTGAGCGTCCTGTGGTGTCTTCTTTTAAAAGTCGCATACCTGTTTTGTCGCTGGTGTTGGCACTACCTATTTTAAGTTTGATTTTATACTCCTCATTGGGTTCGAAAAAAGATTGGGAAATTTATCAGCTGGCAATCAATCGTGGTGGGGAAACACCTGAAGTATCAAAAGAGCGGGCCAATGAATTAATTTTAGCCTTGCAAGACCGGGTTAATGAAAAGCCTGAAAATGCACAGAATTGGTATTTATTAGCCACTGTATCAATAGAACAAGGCATTTATGAAGAGGGTGTTCGTGCTTTTCGTGAGGTGTTAAATATTCAACCGAATGCACCCAAGGTTCAAGCGGAGTTGGCCCAAGCTTTATTTTTACGTGCAGGCAATACCATTACACCCGAAGTGCGCGAGCATACCAAAGCTGCATTGGCAGCTGCGCCGAATATGCCAACAGCTTTGGGTTTAGCTGGTATCGATGCTTATCAAACAGGTAATTATAAAAATGCCATGGATTTTTGGCAGCGTGCACTTGTGCAATTGGACCCCCAATCAGCAGCGGCACGGGCGCTAACCGGCGGCATTGCACGGGCAAAATTGGCTCTAGATAAAACGGGTGATACGCAACAAGTGGCGCAGAATACAGAAACAACTGCACCTGCTTTACATGTTAAAGTTTCGGTAGACAAACAAAATGTTCAGGTGAGCGATGACGATTTTGTATTTGTCTATGCCCGTGCTTGGCAAGGGCCGCGTATGCCTTTAGCTATTCAAAAAGTGAAGGTGTCGGATTTGCCATTGGAAGTTAAATTGGATCAATCAATGTCGATGACCCAAGGCATGGATTTGGCCAGCTTTCCTCAAGTAGAAGTGGTTGCTCGTATTTCTTCAACGGGCAGCGCTATCTCTCAACCCGGCGATTGGCAGGCCGCTTTTGGCCCTGTAATTGTCGCCAGTCAAAATACGCCTATTGATTTAAAAATAAGCGAAAAAATTCCAGAGAAATAAAAGGTTTGCATCTGCGCTGGATAATACTACAGTCATAAAAAGGAGTGGGGATAACAGGTTGTGACTGTGGTTCAAATTCGGCGCGCATTTTCACGTGCTTCGTTGCTATGAAATGTGTAGAATCGCAGCTTTTTAGTATAAACAGGGCCAGCATCTGGCATGCCTAATTAAAACGCGCATTTTTTACGCCTAGATGAGTATTAGGTGTATAAATTGATTAAATTAGTAGCTGTCTATCAACAGGTATTAATAATCTCGCGAGAATGTAATGGCCAGAACGGGCGCAGGGTGCGCGTTTCTGTATGCTAACGGACCCTAGATATTTATAAATAACGCTTCCTGGGAAATCATTGATATTTATAGATGAGTGTAGGTGTTTATCGTTTAAATGCCTTCTGCGCCTATGGTATTTGTGAACATATAAGAGAAATAGCGAACAACAAACATGCGGTTGAAATCTATCAAGCTTGCCGGCTTTAAGTCTTTTGTCGATCCTACTACTGTCCATTTTCCGAGTAACTTGAGTGCGGTGGTGGGGCCAAATGGCTGTGGAAAATCCAATATTATTGATGCCGTGCGCTGGGTAATGGGAGAGTCGTCTGCGAAAAACTTGCGCGGCGAAGCTATGACCGATGTTATTTTTAACGGTTCTAGTGGTCGTAAGCCTGTTGGCCAGGCATCCATCGAGCTGATTTTTGATAACAGTGATGGTTCGTTGGTGGGGGAATATGCCGGTTACAGTGAAATTGCCATCAAAAGGAAAGTGACTCGCGAAGCACAAAATTTCTACTACCTTAATGGCAATAAGTGCCGTCGCCGGGATATTACCGATATCTTTTTGGGGACCGGCCTTGGCCCCAGAAGTTACGCCATTATCGAACAGGGGATGATTTCTCGTTTGATCGAAGCCAAACCGGAAGAGTTGCGTGTCTATATAGAAGAGGCCGCCGGTATCTCCAAATATAAAGAGCGTCGCCGAGATACCGAAAACCGGATGAATCGAACACGTGAAAACTTGGAGCGTTTAACGGATATTCGGGATGAATTAGAAAGACAATTATCACGCCTAGAAAGGCAGGCGCAAGCGGCTGAAAAATATAGTGAATTCAAAAAGTTAGAGCGAGAACTTAAATCTAAACTACAAGCTTTGCGCTATATAACCCTAGAGAAGAAGTCGGAAGAAAAACACAAGGTCATTAAAGAGTTAGAACTAACAGTTGAAGCCAGTGTTACCGAGCAGGTTCATCACAGCTCTGCTATTGAAAAACATCGCACTGAGCACTCAGAACTCAGTGATAAGTTTAACGAAGTTCAAGGCCGTTACTATGCAATCGGTTCCGATATTGCTCGTATAGAGCAAACCATTCAACACGCTCAAGAGCGGGAGCGACAGCTAAAAATTGACCTTGACCAGGTGCTGCGCGATTGCAGCGAAGCTGAGGAGCATTTGGCTGCTGACAAAGCCAAAGCGGAAGGTTGGGAAGCTGAATTGCTAGAAATTGAGCCAGAACTTGAAATGATCAAAGATGCTGAAGAGGACTCCAGCGGATCTCTACTTGAAGCTGAAGAAGCCATGCATTTATGGCAGCAAGAATGGGATCACTTTAACCAGAAAGCCGCAGAACCTCGTCAACAAGCAGAAGTGCAGCAATCGCGTATTAAATACCTAGAGCAGGTTCAGCAAAGGGTAATTGAGCGTATCGAAAAGCTGCAAAAAGAGTGTGATGAGCTGGTGGTTGGCGATGTTAAAGACGAAATCGATGAGCTGGATGAAACCCTAGCCGAAGTGGCCTTATCGATGGAGGACAAAGCCGAGCAGATCGAAACCTATGCCGCTAAGGTCACTGAACAAAGAGAGTTCCTGCAGTCTTGTAATGACGAGCGTGATCATTTACGCGGCCAGTTGCAGCAATCCAAAGGGCGATTGGCATCTCTGGAAGCCTTGCAACAAGCAGCTTTAGGGGGAAGTTCCGGCGCAGTCAGTGAGTGGTTGGAGTCGCAGGGTTTGGAGAATTACCCTAAGCTTGCAGAGAAAATATCCGTCGCCGACGGTTGGGATACAGCGGCAGAGGCTGTACTGGGTAATTCTTTACAGGCGGTCTTCAGTGACACCTCATTTGAAGCATTTAGTGACTCTTTAGCTGATTTAAAATCTGGCGAGCTGATGGTGCTTGACACTGGCAAAGGTGGCAACGGCGAGCGCAAACCTGATGCGTTAATCAGCAAAGTCAGTTGTGATATGGACTTAAGCCATTTAATGGCGGGTGTCTACGCTGTGGAATCCTTACCAGAAGCGCTGGCGCGTCGCAGTCAGCTGCAGGCGGGAGAGTCGCTGGTAACGAAAGAAGGCATCTGGCTGGGAGCCAATTGGATCAAAGTGATTAAGGGCGATGATCAAAACAGCGGTATTATTGCCCGTAAAGATGAAATTGAAAGCCTCACCGAAAGTATCTCTGAGCTTGAGATGCAGATTGAAGACTTGTCTCTCAAAATCGAAGATGCCAAACGACATTTGCAAGATGCAGAAAGCAGTCGTGAATCCAGTCGGCGTGAATCTGATGATCTACGTCGTAAACATGGTGAGTTGCAAGCCCAGTTGAGTTCCAAAAAAGCCAAGGTAGAGCAGGTGCTCGAAGGTCGCGAGCGAGCTGAGCGAGATATTCTGGAGGCCAAGCAACAGTTGGATATTGAGAGCGAAAATTTAGTGGACGCTCGTGCCAAGTTGCAAGAGGCGATTACGGGTATGGAGGCCGACACAGAAGAACGGGAAAAGTTGTTAGGGCAGCGGGATAATATACGCAGCAGCCTTGATGGGGCGCGCCAGCGGGCGCGGCATGATAAAGATCGCGCTCATGCTTTGGCTATGCAACATCAATCGGTTAAGACGCAGCTTGAGTCTATTCGCCAGGGCATCAGCCGCTTACATGAGCAGATGCAACGTATGGAAGAACGCCGCGAGACCTTAAGTCTGGCATTGGCTGATAGCCAAGAACCTGCTACTGAGCATCAAATGGAGTTAGAAGCATGTTTGGAGAAACGTATCTCGGTTGAACAACAGTTAACAGATGCTAGGCGAACCATGGAAGAATCTGAAAGTGCTTTGCGCGAAGCTGAGAAAAAGCGTTCTCAGGTGGAGCAGGTGCTAGCGGGTTTGCGTTCTAATTTGGAAAGCGCACGCCTTGATGCACAGGCACTGGATGTGCAACGGGAAAGTCTCAAGCAGCAGCAAGCGGAAGAAGATCTTGATATTGATAATATTGCACAAACCTTAGAAGAAGACGCCGACGAGAAGGAAATGGAGAGCGAGCTGGAAAAGGTTGGTAATCGTATTAGTCGCTTGGGAGCAATTAACTTAGCCGCGATTGATGAATTTAAGACCGAATCTGAGCGCAAGAACTATCTCGATGCACAAAATGAAGATTTACAAGAGGCTTTGGAAACCTTAGAAGGGGCAATTAAGAAGATTGATCGCGAAACTCGCACCCGTTTTAAAGAAACTTTTGACCAAGTGAATTCCGGCTTGCAGGAGCTGTTTCCGAAAGTATTTGGTGGCGGTCATGCTTATTTAGAATTGACTGGGGAGGATTTGCTCGATACCGGTATCGCCATTATGGCGCGGCCACCAGGCAAGAAGAACAGTACGATACATTTGCTTTCAGGGGGAGAAAAAGCGCTCACCGCAATCGCATTGGTTTTCTCAATATTTCGTCTCAATCCGGCGCCATTTTGTATGCTCGATGAGGTGGATGCGCCGTTGGATGATGCTAACGTTGGTCGATATGCTCGAATTGTTGAAGAAATGTCGGCTCAGGTACAGTTTATTTATATTACACATAATAAAATCGCGATGGAGATGGCGCATCAATTACTCGGAGTTACCATGCATGAACCTGGTGTTTCTCGCATGGTAACGGTGGATGTCGACGAGGCTGCGGAGCTTGCTGCGTCTTAATGGGCCGACTATGCATGTTTTTAAAAGGTTATGTTTTAAAGCTCATGTTTTGGAAGGTCATAGTTTCACATTCAGTGCTGGAGGGAGCTAAGTGAAAGACTGGTTAACCGTTATTATTGTATTGCTGATTATCGCCATTGTGCTTGACGGTGTGCGACGTATGCGTCTGTCTCGACGGGAAAACATCCGCTTATCCAAAAATGCACAAAAAGCTGATGCGGAACTCGATTCCGTGGCACCTACATCCAGTAGTGAATTTCCTTCTGGTGGTGCCCGCATTGTCAGTTATCGCGACGAAGAAGACGCACTCCATTTGAATGAGTCGGTGCGTCAAACCTTTGAAAGTGGTCGCACAGTAGGCAAAACGCCCCAGCGTATTCCTGAGCAAGTATCGCTCAATTTAGAAACCTCAGTGCCTATGCTAATGGACTCGGTTGAGAGTGTTGAGGCAAGTGATGAGAATGCCGACGAAAATCACTATGTTGAAGAGATTATGGAGCGGGAGGATGCTTCATCAAGTGTATCAGTCGATACACCTTCAGCAACGGACGCTAGCGCACAGAGCCAGCAGTCCGGTGATAATGTAGGTTTTCATGACATAGATGGCGCCCATGCGCCTAAGATCGGCTCACTTGAAGGTTTAGATGACGCGCAAATTCCACCGGAGCCCAATCTGGGCACTGTATCCACAAGTGAAAGTTCATACGATCAGCCTGAACAGCCGTATTCAAGCGATACAAGCCAGCAGGTTGAACAGGATGCTTCCAGCCATAGCGGGGGACAGGACTCTGCCGAGAGTGCAGATTACCATGAGCCTGATGAAGTGCTAATTATGAATGTGATGGCGAAGCCTGGCACTCGCTTTAGCGGCGCAGATTTGTTGGCGACGCTGATGGAAGCTGGTTTGAAATTCGGCGACATGAATATCTTTCATCGCCATCACAATAACGATGGTGATGCACCAATTTTATACAGTTTGGCCAACATGGTAGTACCTGGAACGTTTAATCTTGCCACCATGAACGATTTTGAAACACCCGGCGTGAGCTTGTTTTTGAGCTTACCTGTAGTCGGCGAAAGCTTAGCTGCTTATAATGATTTAGCGCAAACCGCACGTTTTATCGCGGATCAATTAGACGGTGAACTGAAAGATGAAAATCGCAGTGTTATGACGAGCCAAACCGTTGAGCATGGCCGCCAGCGGGTAATTGAGTATGAGCGCAAGAAAAAACTAACACGAGCATAATGTTATCGATCTTGGGGATGGAGAATGACGGCTTCGGCTGATGCAAAAACAATAACAGAAGTAACACAGCGTCTTGAAACACTAAAACAGCAACTAATCTACCACGGCCACAGATACTATGTTCTTGATGACCCGGAAATTCCAGATGTGGAATATGACCGAATGTTTCAAGAGCTTAGCACAATTGAAGCGCAATACCCCCAGCTTATTTCGCCAGACTCGCCATCACAGCGAGTCGGCGCTGCGCCTTTGAGTGAATTCACCAGTGTTCGTCATGAAATGCGCATGCTTTCCCTTGATAATGCTTTTAGCAGTGAGGATATGCAAGCCTTTGATGAGCGTATTAAAGACCGTTTGAAGTCTGATGCGACCATTGAATATGCGTGCGAGCCTAAATTTGACGGTATTGCCATCAGTCTTCTTTATCGCGATGGTGTGCTGGTAAGGGGAGCAACTCGCGGTGACGGTGAAACGGGTGAAGACATTACCCAGAATGTTCGTACTATCGGCTCTATCCCTATTCGCCTAATGGGTGAAGGCTACCCCGCTAATTTGGAAGTGCGGGGTGAAATTTATTTACCACATAAAGGCTTTGATGCGCTCAATAAAAAGGCACTTGAAAATGGTGATAAGCCCTTTGTTAATCCACGCAATGCTGCCGCCGGCAGTTTACGCCAGCTCGACTCTAGTATTACGGCATCACGCCCGCTAGTGATGTGTGCCTATAGCGTTGGTTGGTATGAAGGTGGCGAACTACCCGACACCCATATGGCAATTATCGAAAAGCTTGGCCAATGGGGCTTTTTTATCAGCGATCAAAGGCGCGTAGTTGAAGGTGCTGACGGTTGTCTTGATTATTACCAATATTTAGAAAAGCTGCGCCCGAGCCTACCTTTCGATATTGACGGTATTGTCTTTAAAGTAAATTCAATGGCCTTGCAGCAGAGTCTTGGCTTTGTATCTCGTGCGCCTCGTTGGGCAATTGCCCATAAGTTCCCAGCCCAAGAGGAAGTGACTTTACTCAAAGATGTGGAGTTTCAAGTAGGCCGCACGGGTGCCATTACTCCAGTAGCAAAACTTGAACCGGTGTTTGTTGGCGGTGTCACAGTATCCAATGCGACATTGCATAATCGCGATGAGGTGGAGCGCTTACAGATTAAGATTGGGGATACGGTGATTGTCCGGCGCGCGGGAGACGTAATTCCTCAAATTGTTTCAGTGGTATTATCGAAAAGACCTGAAGGGGCGCAGAGTATTCATTTCCCGGAGCGCTGTCCTGTGTGTCAATCTCCTGTGGAAGCAAAAGAAGGGGAGGCGGTATATCGCTGCACGGGAGGTTTCGTTTGTGAAGCACAGAGGAAGGAAGCGATAAAACATTTTGCCTCGCGCAATGCTATGGATGTGGATGGTCTCGGCGATAAAATTGTTGAGCAGCTGGTGGACAATGCACTTATTCATTCGGTTGCAGATTTATTTGCACTAAAACGGGATGATGTTGCCAATCTTGAGCGCATGGGAGAGAAGTCGGCGGATAATCTTCTTCACGCGCTGCAAGAGAGTAAAAATACTACCTTCGCTCGTTTTATCTTTAGTTTAGGTATTCGCGAAGTGGGGCAGGCCACTGCGCGTAACCTAGCACAGTATTTTGGCGGTTTGGATAGTCTGCGCACTGCTAGTGCTGAGGACTTGCAGGAAGTGGATGATGTCGGGCCTGTCGTGGCCGACTTCGTGGTGCAGTTTTTTGCACAAGAGCAAAATAATGCCGTAGTTGATGCGCTGGTTGCGGCTGGTGTTCACTGGCAGGAAACCGAAAAAGTTACGCCTGAGGTATTGCCGTTAAATGGCCAAACCTTCGTGCTGACAGGCTCTTTAGAGAGCATGAGTCGCAACGATGGCAAGGAGATTTTACAGAACTTTGGAGCCAAAGTTTCCGGTAGTGTTTCTGCTAAAACAGACTGTCTAGTGGCAGGCCCTGGTGCCGGATCAAAGCTTACTAAAGCGGAATCTCTTGGTATTAAAGTCATTGATGAACAGGCATTTTTAGAATTGATAGAGACATTGCGTTCATGATGCGGGGTATTGTGCGACCCATCGTTATTCTCACCCTAGCCACACTTGTTGCTGGCTGTGTCAGCACGCCGCCTAAACATACCAACAATATCTGTCATATATTCGATGAGAAGAGAAAATGGTATAAACAAGCCCGTAAAGCGTCGAAAAGGTGGAATATTCCGATCAGTACCAATATGGCCATCATGTATCAGGAATCGCGTTTTGTTGCCAAAGCTAAACCGCCGAGAACAAAAATCTTAGGCTTTATTCCTGGTCCTCGAAAGAGTAGTGCTTACGGCTATTCTCAGGCAAAAAAAGATACATGGAAATGGTATAAAAAAAGTTCTGGCCATCGTGGCGCTGACCGTAATGACTTTGACGATGCTATCGACTTTATCGCTTGGTATAACAGTATCAGTGTCAAAAAGAGCAGAATATCAAGAACCAATACCTATGGCCTTTATCTGGCATATCACGAGGGGCATGGTGGCTATACCCGTGGTACCTACAAGAAAAAAAAATGGCTAAGAAACGTCGCACAAAAAGTCGCTCAGAGAGCTCGGCGCTATAGCAGTCAACTTAAAACCTGTGAAAAGCGTTTAAATTCATCTGGCTGGTGGTTTTTTTAGTCTTTCATAGGTGCTTCTAGTACAGAGCTTACAATAGAGAAATACATAGAGTATGGATCAAGAATCAATAGTATATGGCTGCATTAAAGATGTTGTTGGCAACGAGCTGGATTCTGAACGCAGGCGCTCTAATCGAGAAGCGATGATGACCTTGCCTTCGGCTGAGCAATGGCCGTATTTATGTCGGGAGATGTTTTCATTGCCAAGAGTAGAAGTGTATGGCGAAAGCTATCTCACTGAAGTTATGCATTTTGGTGCTTCCTATAAGGCGATCGAATATGAGTGGTCGGCGTGGATGAAAAAATTTGAGGCATTGCTAGATAAAATGTACTGGGTTTCAGCTGTAGTGCACTTGGAGACTGAGCTTTCTGGCATACACACGTTTACATGGGAAAGTAAGTCTGATGGTCATAGCCCGGGTGCTGGACAGCAGCAAATCCATTGTGAGTGGACGCAAGAGAAAAGTTTTTTGTAGTTTTATTTTGGGGTGTTGCAGCGCCACCCTAGGCAACGGCTTTATTCGTTAAGGCCCTTTGGTGTTTCTATCACCTGGTAGAATGTGGTTGGGTAATGACCAGCCAAGCAGCGATTCATCATGTCATGTATTCATCATGCCATGCATTAATCATGTATAGTGCCTGAATTAGTGCTGTATTAATAAAATAATAAACTAGGTGTGAATTGAAGATAAAAATACGTTTTCAGCGACGATACAATGTAATCATAACTCTTCTCGCGTGTGCTTTTTCGATTTGGATGATGATCACCCGTTTTGGATTACCCGTCGAGAGCGTGATCAAGTTCGCCCTGATATGCTTTATTCTAATCGGAGCCATTATTGTGATTGCCGCTCCGATCGCACTTATTAGTCGTTGGCTTTCAGACAGGAGAGATCGATGAAGCAATCCATGCTTCCTATCCATTACGCAGCGCGTTTACTAGATCAGGCGCATAAGGCAGGTTGTAAAGTAGATGATCTGCTGGATAAGTTACAATTAGATGCAAGCTACTTTGAGCAAAACAATGAAATTCCTGCCCTTAAATATGGTGAAATTTATCAGCTAGTAATGCGTTCTACGCAGAATGAGTGGTTTGGTATCTTCGCCGATGGCAAGGTGCCGCTGGGGGCATTTCGTTTGATGTGCTTAACGTTATTAAACTGCTCAAATTTACGCCAAGCCATTGTTCGAGCAGGAGAGTTTGCAGAAGTTTGTCGTGGCCTGCAGGTGCGTTACCTATTGCAAGCTAATGAAGAATTAGCCAACCTGTCACTGGCTCCTTCGCGGACAATGTCTGAGCAAGAATTCGCTAAAAAAGTGGACGAGGCGGAATCAGAGACGTTAGTTGCTTCGATGATTACGTGGCACCGTTTGTCTGAATGGCTTATTGGTATGGAAATTCCAATCCGTAAAGCAACGGTAACTTTTTCAAAAGAGCGTGAGAGTATTCCTCTTGTGTTGCCGAAAGTCGAATATTTTGAATATGCAGCGCCAACCAATTCAATTAGTTATGATGTTAAGTACTTGGATTATCCTATTGTGCAAAATGAATCGAGTTTGATGTCGTTTTTGCGCACGGCACCTTATCACTTGGTAACCGAAGACCCCACTCATGTTAGTACTGCGGATAAAGTGAGAAACATATTAAAACGGGATGTCAGCGGCAATATGCCGTCGGCCGAAGCTGTTGCTTCTCAGCTCAATGTATCGGTAACAACCTTAAGGCGGCAACTGCAAAAAGATGACACTTCTTATCAGAAATTGAAAGATGAATGCCGAATGGAAGCCGCTTTCCATTACTTAGGCTGCTTAGACCTCTCTAATAATGATATTGCTGAAATGCTCGGCTTTGATGAGCCCAGTGCTTTTTTTCGTTCCTTTAAAAAATGGACAGGACAGACTCCGGGTGAATATAGAATGACCATTAGTCAGGATCATTAAGTAGCTTTTAGCCAGGCAATTTTTAGTGTTAATCAAGCAGTTCAGGATAAATCATGTGGTGGCTGTGTTAATAAAGCCTCTCTAACGAGCTGCTAGCCACTCACTTCTTTTCTCTATTCTATAATTAATTAGGCCCACTCCCTTTTGTTTATAAAGCTTATTTTGTTGTTTTTTGTGCCATTTGGGGCATTGTGTTTGCACCGATATGAGCTAATCTTCGTATAGATATAAGGCGCCATTTAAGCGCAAAAAAATGGAGTATTGCGGTTGCAATAAAAGAGTTGAATTAGCAAGGGCTTTAAGTATAGTTGTTGCCTGTTTGTAGATAAGTATCAGCTGTATTATAAGAATATAATGTTGAAAGTTGGCGATCATAAGTCGTTGATTTTGAGGGCAAGTAAAGCGCATTTTTATCTGTACTACTTTTTATATGTACTACCCGACATACATGTTGTTTGTATTTTTCTGGATGAGCAAGCTTAGCTCAAACATTATTGCCGGGTGGGTCAGTAGTTATTTTGCGGATAATTAACGCTAGCACAGATGATCGGGCTTGTTAGTGCATTTTTTTGCTGATGGATGTGGCGTTTATCTCTGCCAAAATCTTATGCTCTTTGTTATTCATTATGACGCTTTTAGTGATTGAAACTACTCCTTTAGACAGGCCAAATATATTGCAAATTTATTGAGGATTTCTGTATGTCTGATTTCAAAGTTCCAATGCGAGATATGCAGTTCGTAATGGATGATGTATTGTCTTTCAATGCCCATTTCGAACGTTTAGGCCAAGGTGATGTCGCATCTCCTGATATTGTTTCAGCAATTCTTGAAGAGTGTTCAAAGTTCTGTGAGAACGTATTAGCACCATTGAATGCAAGTGGAGATGAAGAAGGCTGTACCTGGAATGACGGTGAAGTGACAACACCTGCAGGCTTTAAAGAAGCGTACCAGCAGTTTGTCGAAGCCGGCTGGCCATCTATGACTCATCATCCTGAAATGGGTGGTCAGGGGTTGCCTGAATCACTTGGGACAATGCTGAGCGAAATGGCAGGCTCTGCTAACTGGTCGTGGGGGATGTATACAGGTCTTTCCCACGGTGCTATGAAGACTATCGATCTTCACGGAACTGAAGAACAACGTAATACGTATCTTACTAAATTGGTTGAGGGTCGATGGACCGGCACCATGTGTCTTACTGAAGCACACTGCGGCAGCGACTTGGGAATGTTACGTACGAAAGCTGAACCCGATGCCGATGGTTCTTATAAAATCAGTGGAACAAAAATATTTATCTCCGCTGGTGAGCATGATATGGCAGAAAATATTGTTCACATTGTGCTGGCTCGACTTCCCGATGCTCCCGAAGGAACAAAAGGTATTTCTCTATTTGTTGTGCCTAAGTTTTTACCTAATGATGCCGGTGAAGTCGGTGAGCGTAACGGTGTTAACTGTGGCTCGATCGAACATAAGATGGGTATTCACGGTAACGCTACTTGTGTTATGAATTTTGATGGTGCCAAGGGTTTTCTTATTGGTGAACCAAATCGCGGTTTAAATTGCATGTTCACTTTTATGAATGCAGCGCGTATTGGTACCGCTGTTCAGGGGTTGGCGCATGCACAAATCGGCTATCAAAAATCTCTTGAATACTCTAAGGATAGAATCCAGTTCCGTGCTTTGGGCGGAGTTAAAAACCCTGACGCTGCGGCAGATTCTATCATCTGGCATCCCGATGTTAGACGCATGCTATTGACCCAAAAGGCTTTTGCCGAAGGCGGTCGTATGCTCATTTATTTTCTCTCGCAGTTGATTGATATAGAGAATCTTTCACAAGATGAAGAAGAAAAGAAAGAGGCAAACGGTCTTCTGGCTTTCCTTACTCCCATTGCTAAAGCTTTCTTAACCGAAGTGGGCTTTGAAGCGGCTAACCACGGCCTTCAATGTTTTGGTGGTCACGGTTATATCAAAGAGTGGGGTGCGGAACAAAACGTGCGAGATAGTCGTATCTCCATGCTTTATGAAGGTACCACCGGCATTCAGGCACTTGATTTATTAGGGCGTAAAGTCTTAATGAGCCAAGGCGAGATGCTTAAACGCTTTACTAAAATTATTCATAAGTTCTGTAAAGAGCATGAGTCGAATGAGGCCGCTAAAGAGTTTGTTGAGCCGCTGGCCGCTCTTAATAAAGAGTGGGGTGATTTGACTATGCATATTGGTCTCACCGCAATGGAAAACCAAGAAGAAGTAAGTGCCGCTAGCTGCGACTATCTCATGTATTCAGGCTATATTACATTGGCCTACTTCTGGGCTAAAGCAGCACTTGTGGCCGCTGATAAGGTCGATGGCAGTGAGGCTAGTTTTTATAAGAGTAAGATTAAGACCGCACGTTTTTATTTCCAACGCATTTTGCCGCGGACAAATTCATTAGCTATCACCATGAAATCTGGTGCTAATAACTTGATGGATTTTGAAATAGAAGAAATATAGTGAAATAGGGTAACAAAAGCCGATGCTAGTCATCGGCTTTTTTATTTTGTGATTACATTAATAATAAAAAGACGGTAAAAAAGCCTATATTTTCACTCATAGTTTGTAAAACAGTTGCTAAGCTGTTTAAATAAAATTTCGCAGTTGGATAAGCGAGAACCCTTCTGGGGTAATCAAGATAATTATAATTTGTAATGCGGAGCTGAACACGTTGATTCCTCGATATAATAATGTACTTGAACTATTGGATCATGCCTTTTCATCTTTTAGTGATAGACCTGCCTATACTTGCCTTGGACACACCCTTACTTTTAAAGAAATAGACGCGTTGAGTTTGCGTTTTGCAAGTTATTTGCAGCATGATCTAGGACTTGAACCCGGTGATCGAATCGCGTTTCAGATGCCCAATATTTTGCAATATCCGGTGGCTATGTACGGTGCTTTGCGGGCGGGTATGGTGATTGTTAATACCAACCCTTTATACACCGCGCGTGAGCTCAAACACCAACTTAATGACAGTGGTGCAAAAGCCATCGTAGTGCTGTCTAACGTTGCCAACACTGCTGCTGAAGTTATCGATCAAACACCGGTTGAGCATGTCATCGTGACCAACTTGGTCGATCTTCACCCAACGCCGAAAAGGCAGTTGATAAATTTTGCTGTCAAATATGTCAAGAAATTAGTACCAGACTATCACTTCAACAAGATAATAAAGTTTAGAGATACTGTAGCCAAACCCGCTAAAACCCTTAAGTCCTTTAGTACGGATAGCGACACATTGATGGCTCTGCAATACACCGGTGGTACGACAGGTGTTTCTAAAGGTGCAATGTTGACCCACGGTAATTTAGCCAGCAATGTATGGCAAATGATCAGCCACATGCCAACCGCTTTTGTAGAAGGAGAGGAGGTGTTTGTCGCCTGTCTGCCGCTCTATCATATTTATGCTTTTAGTATGCATGGCTTGTGTGCTTTCTCCTTTGGTGAACACAATATTTTAATTCCCAATCCAAGGGATCTGAACTCGTTAGTCGATGCCATTAAAGACGCTCAGATTACGGTCTTTATTGGTATTAATACCCTTTATGTTGCCTTGTCTCGATTTGAGAGAGCAAAAACCATTGACTTCTCCAAGATGAGAATTTCATCTGCTGGTGGTATGGCAATGACGGAGGATGCCACCAAGCTTTGGCTTGATCTTACTGGTGTAGAGATTGGTGAGGGCTATGGTATGACCGAAGCATCACCTGTTGTTACCGCTAACCAAATTGATAATGTTCAAACCGGGACTATCGGTTTTCCTGTTGCTGAAACTGAAATTAAGCTGATTGATGAAAATGGTGCCGTTGTGCCTGATGGTGAGGTGGGTGAGCTTTGTGTACGCGGCCCTCAAGTTATGAAAGGGTATTGGCAGAGACCTGATGAAACGGCGAAAGTGTTGACTGAGGATGGCTGGTTAAAAAGCGGTGATATGGCGTTTAAACGCGAAGACGGCTGCTACAAGCTGGTTGACCGTAAAAAAGACATGATTTTAGTTTCAGGCTTTAATGTCTACCCGAATGAAATTGAAGATGTTGTCAGCCAGCACCCTGGGATTGTTGAAGCTGCTGCCATTGGTCACGAGGACCCTGCCTCCGGTGAAGTTGTGAAAATTTTTGTTGTCCTGGATGATAAAAACCTAACTAAAGATGAGATTAAGGCTTACTGTAAAGAACATTTGACGCCTTACAAATGTCCTAAAATCATCGAGTTCAGGGATAGCTTGCCAAAAACAAATGTCGGTAAAATTCTCCGTCGTGAGTTGAGGGATTCTGCACAAAGTTAACAGTTTGCATAGGAGGTAGGTGCCTCACCTTGGCAGTTACTACCAGTATGTGTATTGTGAACCTTTGGTGTTTGCATTGGAATTTAGAAGTTAATGTCGACAAATGCGCTGATTTTATCAGGTGGCGGTGCTCGTGCAGCCTATCAAGTAGGCGTCTTACAGGCGCTGTCTGATATTCTACCAAGTTTACACAATCCGTTTCCTATTATATGTGGCACTTCAGCAGGTGCCATCAATGCCACAGGTTTGGCTGCCCATTCCGGCCAGTTTCGTCGCTCGGTGAGAGATTTATCAAAAATCTGGCGCAATCTTGAAATTGAGCAGGTATTTAGAGTGGGTTGGCGCGCCCAAATTGGTGGTGCGGCAAAGGTAGTGGCCTCACTTTTTAACGAAGGTGTGGGGCGTGAAAACCCGGTAGCTTTGCTTGATAACTCGCCTTTGCGTGAATTATTAATGGCTGTTATTCCTTTTGATAACCTACAAAATAGGATTGATGCTGGTGATCTTAAAGCGCTGTCGATTACTGCTTTGGGGTATAATTCTGGTGAATCTGTTAACTTTTTTCAGGGCGACCCATCTTTGAGAGGCTGGCGCCGCTATCGCAGGGTAGGTACACCGGCGAAAATTACGGTTGATCATCTACTGGCATCATCCGCGATACCCGGTATATTTCCCACTGTGCGACTGAGTCAGGAATATTTTGGCGATGGGGCTATGCGACAAATGGCGCCTATCAGTTCAGCCTTACACTTAGGAGCAAACCGGGTATTTATTATTGGTGTCAGTGGCAATCGTCATGCTCGCAATTTATGGAAATTTAAACGCTCTCAGCCCAAGCGCTCACCCTCTGTAGGACAGATTATGGGCCAGGTGTTTAACAGTGTCTTTATCGATGCTTTAGAAGGTGATATTGAACATCTTGAACGTGTCAATCAGTTGCTTGAGCTTGCCGATCAAGAGCGTTGTGAAAATACCTATCATCTGCGTCCAGTAGAAACTTTGATTATCTCTCCCTCGAAGCCATTAGATAAAATAGCGGGCCGACGTATTCGTAATATGCCGCCGAGTATGCGTTTTTTTATGCGAAAATCTGGTGCGACAGCCAAAGGAGGGGGGTCGGCTGCGGCAAGTTATCTGTTGTTTTCTCACGAGTATTGCGATGAACTTATGGAGCTTGGCTATCAAGACACCATGTGGGAGCGCGATGCTGTTGAAGCCTTTTTCTCTTCGCAAAATTAAACCTCTTAAAGTCTGCTTGATCTATTCTGATACAAGCAATTTTCAGCTGGGATCAACATAGCCCGCAAATTTGTTACACTGCTTTGCTATCTAATGAGTTTTTAATGGAGGGGGATGTGAAAGCATTTAAAATTATTATTGCCTTTGTTATTGCCGTACCTGTTTTGTTTTTTGCGCTTGGTACTTTATTACCGAAGCAAACCCAATTACAACGGAGTATCGATATCAATGCGCCTATAGGAACTGTATTTCATCTGGTTAGTGATTTAAGAGAATTTAGCCGTTGGGATCCGTGGTCAAAAAAAGATCCTAACATTCGTGTACGATTTTCAGGGCCTGATCTAGGCGTTGGCTCTGTACGTTCATGGTCTGGTAATAGTCAAGTTGGATCCGGTTCTATGACAATGACCGGATACAACCCCAATGCTAGTGCAGCAATGAGTATCCTGTTCGGGCAGGCTGGTGCTGGAGATGCCCGTTATGATTTGGTCGAGAAAGGATCTACAACCACTATCACTTGGAGTTTTCATACTGTGCATCAAAATATTATTGCCCGATATTTTGGTTTGGCTGTGGAAGATATGTTGAGCAAAGACTATGAAAAAGGCTTAGCCTCGCTAAAAGCTATCGCCGAGTCTGAGCCTTTAGATCTTATAAAAACTCAGGATGTTAGCTATAAGGTCGATGGAACAGAACTAAATGGCTTTCTTGCTTATCCAGTAGGTCTACTGGACCCTGTGCCCGGAGTGCTAGTTGTGCATGAATGGTGGGGGCACAATGACTACGCTCGCGAGCGGGCCAAGATGCTTGCAAAAGAGGGCTACGTGGCATTTGCGCTTGATATGTATGGTGATGGTAAGCTTGCCGAGCACCCCCAAGATGCAGGTAAGTTTATGGAACAGGTCGGCACTAAAACAGCGCTTGCCGAGGCTCGTTTTGATGCGGCAGTAGAGATATTACAGAAAAACTATTTTTCAGATCCGAATAATATTGCCGCTATTGGCTATTGTTTTGGTGGTGCCGTGGTCATGAATATGGCGCGTATGGGCAAACCTTTAAAAGGTGTGGCAAGTTTTCACGGTGGCTTAGGCGGTCTGGTACCAATCGATTCGAGTCGCCAGTCATCGATTGCTCCCATGCTGGTGCTTAATGGTGCCGAAGACCCTTTTGTAACGGCGGAACAAAAGCAACAATTTCAACAGGAGATGAACGTCGCGGGTGTGACTTACGAGTTTGTTGATTACCCTGGTGCACTGCATTCCTTTACTAACCCTGGTGCGGATGCTTTAGGTGAAAAGTTTGAATTACCGCTTAAGTACGATCAACAAGCTGACGATGACTCTTGGCAAAAACTGAAAGAGTTTCTGCCAAGAGTCTTTTTTTAGCTTAATGAGATCTACTGAGACCTGAAGCTTCCTAATTGGGCTTGTGGACACTTGCGTTGATGCCATCGATCATTGGAGTGACATCTGACCAAAAGATGTCATTTCAGTTGTAATGAAAGGTATGCCTTTAGCCATTAAATGCTAAAAAAATCATAAATGTGACGAATGTCGCTGACAGTTAAGCTGCTTTCCTACGTTCTTATCGTCAATTTCCTACAAAAGTTTCAGATTAGACTGACATGTCATTCTACGGCAACGCGCTATAGTGTTCTTAATATATCGAAAAGAATAAAGAGTGCATTGTATGAAAGGCAAAATTGTTTTTGTAAATATGTCTAGTAGACTTGCAGCAGCATTTGTGGGCCAAGATCAATATATTGTTTTTGAATTTCCAACCAATTGTGAATTGAAAGAAAATGATGAGCTGGAGAATCTTGCTGATACCTTTGGCTTTGCCAGCTGTTATCGTCTTAGCGATAACAAAAATATTAAGCTAAACATTCTATCTTCAGCGATGAGCTTCGCCAAAGCAAAACTTGTTGTATCACCATGGCAAGAATCATATACCGACGATGTTAGTGTGGCCTAGCTTTTTATTTTTTCAAGGATAATACCTTATCGTTTTAAACCAATCGCTTTGTAAAACTACAAAAGCGATAATTTAAATTCTAAGCCCTTCTAAAAGGGCTCAATATACTTACCTACCATCCAGTCATTTGGATAACTCTATTCAGTTTTAATTGCTTTTCAATATAAAGACAGCTTCGCAATCTAGGGTAACCAGATTTGTCTTTTATTCTGTAACAAAGTGTGACATTTAAAGCGCTTTTTCGGCATTGTATTTGTGTGATGTTATTTTTTTGTTTTGTAAAAATGTAAAAACAATTAACAATATGTTAACGAGTTAAATAATATTAAAAATTTTTTATTCTACTTAAGTGTCATTCATATTTCGAGTGCTAAGATATTTTTTCGGCTATAGATAGGGTCAAAAAATTAACATTTTATTTTGGTCATATCTATTTTCTTCCAATACTTACTGCACTTAATTAAATTATGAAAAACGAAAAAATATACGGCAATAACGAACAATTTATTAGCTCAACTCCTATGCTAAATCCGTCACAAATGTATTTTTTACAAGGGTTTATTGACGAGCTTTATCAGCGTACGCCTTTATATTCATTTAAAGCGCTATTCTCAGAAGTTGTAAAAATATCAAATAACAACGAACAAATGGATATAAGTTTGTTGGAAAAAATGCAGCAGGCTTTTCGCAGTATATTATCTCATGTGAATTCAAACCTTTATCACACCGACCGCTTTAGTAGTGATCAAAAAATAATTGTTGGCGACTGGATGCACCAAGAATTTGTATCGTTTTGCTTGCTTGGTACATGGCCTTCTCGTAGCTTACAAAAACCTCAACGTATAGCGGGAGACCATTACACAATTAAGCAAATCTACTCTGATGGCGGTCAGGAAAAATCTAGTTTAGGAAGAGCAGTCAATTATTGTTTTTTTCAGGAGCCAGCGTGTAAGGCAGTAAAAAATAGAAAACGATATATTGAAAATAAGATCATGGAAAAAGTATTAAAAAATGGTAATGAAACAACCTATGTTTCTAGTATTGCCTGTGGCCCTGCGGAAGAAATTTTTAATACTTATAGTTTACTGGGTAAAGAAAATAGGCAGCGGTTAAAAGTTGTTGGCTTAGATAAAGATAAACGTGCTTGCGCTTCGGTCGATGATAGAATTCAGGAAAATTATCTGACTCATTATTTTTCAACAAGTACTGCTGATATTCTCAAGCTCACGCCACCACCTTCTGCAATGCGCCAGCAAGATTTTGTCTATTCTATGGGGCTAATTGATTACTTCAAAGACAGGGCTACCGTAAAAATAATTAATATTTTATATGAGATGTTGAAGCCTGGGGGTGAGATTGTGATAGGGAATTTTCATACCTCATGCGACTCAAGAATCTTTTTAGATCATTTATTAAAATGGAAGCTTATTTATCGTACCGAAGAAGACATGCGGCGTTTGTTTTCCCAAAGTGCTTTTGCCGATAGTAAAGTAACGGTAGACTTTGAGCCAGAAGGCGTCAATATGTTGGTGCGGTGTATAAAGCAGTAGGCTGATTAAGACAGCAAAGTATTGCATATGCTTGCCACCTAGAGGCAGTATTGGCTGAACTAAAAAGCAAGCTAATGGCTTGTTGGCCGAGCTTATAGGCAATGATGAAGTAGGTAAGGAGACTGTGGCAGTACAATGTCAATTGTCGTATAGGTTTGGCCGTTTTGTTGGAGTCTGTTAAGTTATTATTTAGCAGATCCTAATAAGAGTATATTGAGACTGTCGCATGAATTATCAAGATGGCGCACAAAAAAAGAGCGGTATTTTGTGGTCAATACTTTTTTTTCGTGAAGATCCAGATGTTGTCGAAGAATTTGATGAGCAAACATGGAAGCGGACACGAATTTATATGTATACAACGGCTATTCTAGTTGCTGTATGGGGCGTCTTTGATGTTTTTATTGATTTTAAGAACCTATGGGTTTTTCTGACACTGCGGGCGATCTACACGCCTTTAACCCTTTTATGTGCCGCTAACTTTCACCGTCAGTTTTTCCGCGACAAACACAGACAATGGGCGATAGTTCACTATCTACTATTAATTCTCGATATTGGTTTGATGGTTTTGTGGACCGATTCGTTTGTGAAGTATCTCATAGGATTCTCGACGATCTTCTGGGGAGCATCGGTGATTATGTTATGGCGATTTTGGCACACAGTGCTACCCGGACTTGTGGTTATTTTAGTCGCTTTTGTTCGTTTTTCTCTGTTTCCCCATAATGTGGTATCGGCAGACCTGATTACAGGCCTGTATTACTTTATGACCTGTTTGGTATTCACAGGCATTATTTCTGCATATGGTTATTGGAATGCCTATCAACTTGCAGAAAAAAATATTACCTTGAGAAAAACCCATGATAAGTTGTTAAACGCTAAAAAGATGGCTTCTTTGAATATGGTTGTGGCAAGTGTTGCTCACGAAATTAACACACCTGTAGGTACTGCGATTACTGCGGCTTCTCATGCCAAAGAGGAGTTTAATAATATTATTGATGCCGTTAATGTTGGTGAAATATCCATTGATCAAATCACTGAGCCTAGTAGGGATGGCATCTCTAGTATCAATTCTGTGTTAAACGAATTACGTCGAACCGCTGACTTAGTTGAGCGTTTGCAAGAGACCGCGGTAGATCAATCATCTTATGAGCGGCGATACTTTAATTTAAGGCAATACCTGGAAGAAAATATTGTTCATGTTGGTCTTCGCCCAATTCTAAAGCAATCCAATATTTCCATTGCTATTACAGGCGAAAAGAATATTGCTCTAGACAGCTACCCTGGCGAATTTTCACAAGTTTTCACTAACCTTATCATGAATTCAATTTTGCATGGCTACAGTGGCCATAAGCTTAGTGACAAGCAAGGTGTTATCACCATTAAACTTATTCAAGCAGATGATTTGGTGACGATTTATTATTCTGATGATGGTAAAGGCATGACAAGTGATGTTGTGACCAAAATCTTTGATCCCTTTTTTACAACACGTGGTACTACTTCGTGTAGCGAAGGACGTGGTCATCGAGGTTCAGGCTTAGGAATGAGCATTGTATATAATATTGTTACTAAGAAGTTGCACGGTAAAATAGATGTACGTAGTCAACCCGATATGGGAACACTATTTGTTATTGATATCCCTACTAGCAATAAAAATGAAGTGGTAGATTAAGATGCAAAATGCGAATAGAACAGTGACGATTACACAAGGCTCTAGTATCACTCAACGAGACAGTATTGATCGTGAATCGGAATGGGTAATCTTAGTAATAGATGATGATCAATCGGTTCTAGACGTCACCTGCAACGTATTGAAGCGTTTTCGTTTTAGGAATAAAACGCTCAATATAAAATGTGCCACTTCTTTAGCGGCTGCTAAAAAACTTTATATGCGTTTCTCCGAAGCGGCAGTAGCGCTTATTGACTGTACTATGGAAAAGGATACGGCAGGCTTGGATTTTGTGCAGTTCGTTCGATCTGAGATGAAAAATACCAATATACAACTGGTGCTAAGAACCGGTCAGCAAAGTATCGCGCCGGAGCATGAGGTGTTGTTAAAGTATGAGATTAATGATTATTTAGCCAAGACGGAACTTACAAGTTTACGCTTGAAGCATAGGATGATCTCTTATCTGCGTGCCTACGATAACTTAATGACCATTAGCCATCAGAATGACGAATTAAAAATTGCCAACAATAAAATTCGCGATAAAAATAATGAACTCTTACAGCATGATATTATTAAAGATAACTTGTTATCTATGGTTTCCCATGAGCTGAGAAATCCTTTAAGTGCTGTTGAGGGTCTAGCTAGCGTTATTTTAGAAGACTTAAAGGGTATGCCCCATATAGATCCTTACAATATTGATAAATTAGTGTTGATGGAGGGGGGGATTCAACGGATGAAGTTATTGATTAATGATCTCATGGATAGTGCGATGATTCGGCGTAATGATCTTCGTATGAATTTTTCTTATACTTCTATCTCGCAGCTAGTAGCTCAAGTTATGCCTGGTATCGAAGCCCAAAGTAAATACCTTGGCCGTACTGGTAATGTAAAAATTTATAATCGATTAGATGATGATTTACCGCGTATTTACGCTGATAAAGAGCGTATCCAGCAAGTCATCGTTAATCTTGTTAGCAATGCACTTAAGTTTACTAAGGCGGGGAGTATCGTTCTTTCGGGGGCGGTTAAAAACGATTACATTTGTATATCAGTAGAGGACACCGGTTGTGGTATTGCTGATAAGGATATAGACAGTATATTTGAAATGTTTACTCAAGCTGAGAGTACACGCTCTACTTCTTATGAAGGTATAGGCCTTGGGCTATCAATTGTCAGTAAAATTATTGACATGCACAGTGGCAAAGTGTCTATTTCAAGCCAACTGGGTGTTGGTAGTTGTTTTACTTTTAGTTTGCCGCTTGAGGTTGATCGTTAACAAGAGTTTCTATTTCATCGGTCGATAAGAGCTGTCGATTAAAAAATCTAATTAGGCGATAAGAATAGTATAGCCTTTGTACAATAGAATACACCAGAGTGTAATCAGTAGAAGCATTCGGATCGGGCAAGCTTCTTTTTCGGCAGGAGGGTTTTTTAAAACATTTTCAATATTCGCATCACCGCAAGCAGGACACTTTCCCTGTAATAGTTGTGAGCCCTTATAGCCACATTGCTGGCACTGATATTTTTTGACTGGCATATAATTTGTTCAGTTATCGCTGTTCTGAAAGCCTCAGAAAGTCAGGTAGTTTATTCCCAGAGTTACGTTTTTGCAGTGAGTGGCTCTGGATATAAAAGGCCCTATTTTTATAGGGCTTTTGTGTGTCATCTCTTCTTTAACTTTATACTATATTCAGACTATTGGCGATAATAAGCGACAAAAAATATCGTTTCTTTTATTTAGTGTTTAACATTTTGTATTTAGGGGCCTAGCAGGTAGGAATTTAGTAGGCAGGGATCTAGTAGATAAGCACCTAGTACTGAGATCCCTTATCACGTAGAGCCTCGGAATAAAAAAGGCTCTAGCAAATGTCTTACACTTTAACCTCTTCTATTTCAACCGCCGCGATGCGTTGACCTTCTTCGGCACCTTGCTGGAAGGATTCGATTTGGTCAAAGCTCATATAGCGGAAGATCTCATCCGACATTGAGTCAATTTTGGAGGCATATTGTTGATATTCTTCAGGAGAGGGAAGCTTACCTAAAATACCCCCCACAGCTGCTAATTCGGCAGAGGTCAGATAAACATTCGCACCGGCTCCGAGGCGATTAGGGAAGTTTCTTGTGGAGGTGGACAAGACTGTAGCACCATCCGCAACTCGCGCCTGATTTCCCATACATAGGGAGCAGCCGGGCATCTCCATGCGCGCACCCTTGGCACCATAAATATTGTAGTAGCCTTCTTCCATTAACGTATGAGCATCCATTTTTGTGGGAGGTGACATCCAAAAGCGTGTCTTAAGGGCGCCGGGAACAGCTTCAAATAATTTACCTGCCGCACGGAAGTGACCAATATTAGTCATACATGAGCCGATAAACACTTCATCAACATTATCGCCTGCCACTTCAGAAAGAAGGCGGGCATCATCTGGGTCATTGGGTGCACAGACAATAGGCTCTTTCACTTCAGCAAGATCGATTTCAATGATGGCTGCATATTCGGCATCGGCATCGGCTTTTAGCAGAGAAGGCTCAGCTAACCAAGCTTCCATTTTACTTGCGCGACGTTCAAGTGTTCTGGCATCACCGTAACCTTCGCTGATCATCCAGCGTAACAAGGTGATGTTGGATTTTAGATACTCAGCAATTTTCTCTTCGGGAAGCTGAATAGTACAACCTGCCGCTGAACGCTCAGCGGAAGCATCGGACAATTCAAACGCTTGCTCAACCGTAAGACTATCGAGGCCTTCAATTTCAAGAATTCGCCCTGAGAAGAAATTTTTCTTGCCTTTCTTCTCAACAGTAAGTAGTCCTTGTTTGATACCGTAATATGGAATCGCATGGACTAAATCACGCAGAGTGATGCCTGGCTGCATTTCACCTTTGAAGCGAACGAGCACGGATTCTGGCATATCCAGTGGCATAACACCTGTAGCTGCCGCGAAGGCGACTAAGCCCGAGCCCGCTGGGAAAGAAATGCCCATTGGGAAGCGCGTATGAGAGTCACCGCCAGTACCGACAGTGTCGGGCAATAGCATACGGTTTAGCCAAGAATGGATAATGCCGTCGCCCGGACGCAAAGATACGCCGCCACGGTTCATAATAAAATCAGGTAGGGTATGCTGAGTATCAATATCAACAGGCTTAGGATAGGCAGCGGTGTGACAAAATGATTGCATAACTAGGTCAGCAGAAAAGCCCAGGCAAGCCAGGTCTTTTAGTTCATCTCGTGTCATTGGGCCGGTGGTATCTTGCGATCCCACTGTGGTCATTCTAGGTTCGCAGTATGTGCCAGGACGAACACCTTGTCCTTCGGCTAAACCACATGCTCGGCCAACCATTTTCTGCGCTAAGGTATAGCCTTTACCTGAATCGCTAGGGGATTGTGGCTGGCGGAATAGGTCGGAAGCGGCAAGGCCTAGAGACTCTCTGGCACTTGCGGTTAAGCCGCGACCAATAATAAGATTGATACGTCCACCAGCACGAACTTCGTCAAGTAACACGTCGGACTTCAGTTCAAACTCTGATAAAACTTCACCTGATTCACTTAGAATCTTACCGTCGTAAGGGCGGACTTCGATCACATCACCCATGCCTAATTTATCTACAGGGGCTTCAAATACTAAGGCGCCAGCATCTTCCATAGTGTTATAGAAAATAGGTGCAACCTTGCCACCAATGCAGATACCGCCACCGCGTTTATTGGGGACGCCAGAAATATCTTCACCAAAATACCAAAGTACTGAGTTAGTCGCAGATTTACGTGAAGAACCTGTACCAACAACATCACCTACTAATGCTACTTGGTAGCCTTTATCTTGTGCCGCTTTAATTTGTGCCAATGGTCCGGTCACGCCATGCTCTGAAGGTTCAAGACCGTCGCGAGTCATTTTGTACATAGCCAGGGCATGTAGGGGGATGTCGGGACGAGACCAGGCATCTTGTGCTGGCGAAAGATCATCAGTATTGGTTTCCCCTGTTACCTTGAAAACAGCGACTTTGATCGATTCTGCCACCTCATCTCGTTTGGTAAACCATTCCGCATCAGCCCACGATTGGATGACGGCTTTTGCCACTTCATTACCCGCCTTAGCTTTTTCATCCACGTCGTGGAAGGCATCGAACATTAGCAGTGTATGTTTGAGCTCTTCACCGGCAAGGGCAGCCAGTTCACTATCGTCCAATAGCGCCACCAGAGTTTCTATATTGTAGCCACCGTGCATATTGCCCAATAACTTAACTGCTTCTTCTTTTGTTATGAGCGAGCAGGGTGTCTCGCCTTTGGCAACGGCGGCCAAAAAGCCGGCTTTGACATAAGCAGCTTCATCAACACCGGGCGGAACACGATTAGCCATCAGATCTAGCAATGTATCTGCTTCGTCAGCGGGTGGGTTTTTCAATAACTCGATCAGAGCTGCAACTTGGTCAGCATTAAGGGGTTTGGGAGGTATTCCCAGGGCTTCGCGTTGTGCTACATGTTCTCGATAAGCTTCAAGCACAGTAATTTCCTCTAAAGTGTGATGAACAGATACTGACGGAGCAAAATCCTTAAAAAATTAAGAAAAACTCATGTCGGGGGCATGCCGAGGTTATGCAAAAGTATAGACCAAGAGTCGATGATACTTTTGCCAATGAGAATGAGAGTCATTTGTCAGCATGCAATTAAATATTTGACACATATCGTCTAAAATTAAGCGGCACGATTCTACATGATTGCTATATAACTGTTAAGTTCGCCAGATTTATAATCACTATAAATACGAATCTAACGGAGTTTTAGTTTGTGAAATGATATACTAATCCGTTTTGTTGTTTATTTTTTGTAGTTTTATTGCTTTGTTTGCCTATTAGCACGGGGGGAGCGCCGGGATATGGTATCCATAACTGGCTGTCTTGTGTGTTGGTTTTGTGAACAAATAAAATTGCGCTTTATATCTGCAACATCTGGAATACGCACACCATAAGTGTTTCTAGGTGGATAATAAATTAATGTGAGTGATCATTTGAAAACGAAAAAAAGGGTGAAATCTCCCTGCATTGGGGTGTGTTCCACGGGCATTGGGGACAGCGTGTGTCGCGGCTGCAAACGTTTCATGCATGAAATTATCCGTTGGAATGCGTATCGTGACGATGAAAAGCAAGCTATTGTCAATCGTCTCGATAGTTTGCTTGCACAGGTTGTGAAATCCCATGTGCGCGTACTAGACGAAAAACAATTAAAGATGCAAATACAACAGCAACATATTCGTTTTGATGAAACTGCCAATATATATTGCTGGGTATTTGATTTGCTAAAGGCGGGGGCCTCACAAATTGTGGATTTGAAAGATTACGGCTGTGAAGTGCATGCTGAGTTTTCTAAGCATTCTTTGATCCAATTACGAGATTCCATCGATAAAGATTTTTTCGAACTGTCCCTTGCTCATTTTGAGCGCTATTTTAAGTAGTACACATGTTACTTTATTTTCTGCAACAGTATTTTTATTAAGATTTTTCAATGAAAGAGATTCATGAATTTTTACTTTGTCCAACACCCGATGTTTGGATTGAGCAAGCCTTGCAACATCCTGAAATTTTACTTATAGATCATGCCAACTGCGAGAAAAAAGCGGCGGGAACAGCCCTGAATTTGATGTATCGCTATGTGGATGATTTCGAGTTGCTTAATAAAATGTCTCGTCTTGCTAGAGAAGAGCTAAGACATTTTGAACAGGTTATTGCAATTATGCAGGCGCGAGGCATCGAGTATCAGCAAATTACCGCCAGCCGTTATGCTGCCGAGTTACGCAAACCTGTACGCACCCATGAACCTGCTCGCCTTATCGATACCATGATTGTCGGCGCTATTATAGAAGCACGTTCGTGTGAGCGTTTTGAAAAGTTAGCGCCTCACTTAGATGAAGAATTACAGAAATTCTATCTGTCTTTGCTCAAGTCGGAAGCGCGCCATTACCAAGACTATCTGACCCTAGCGCAGAAAGCGGCAAATAAGGGCGCTGCAGAAAATGTCGCTATAGATGATCGCATCGCTTTATTTTTGCAGAGGGATAAAGAGCTAGTAGAATCAAGCGATGATGAATTTCGTTTTCATTCTGGTGCTTAGGCCCTGGTAGAACAGGCCCTAGCACTTATATTGGTGAAAAGATGAATAACAAAGTGGTAATAAAGTACTGTGTACAATGTAATTGGCTGTTGCGTTCTACTTGGATGGCTCAGGAGATATTACATACTTTTGCCGAGGATATGCATGAACTATCCCTTGCACCTGGCAGCGGTGGTATTTTCGAAATATATGCCAATGAGCAGCGTATCTGGTGTCGTAAGGAAGAGGGCGGTTTTCCTGAAATCACAGAATTGAAAAGGCGTGTACGCGATGTTATAGCGCCGGAAAAAACATTGGGTCATATTGATCGCAAGCATCAATAAATATTATTGCAGGACTTTGCTATGGATCGGATTGCGTGCAAAAACTGTGGTGCTAAAGCTTTACCGTCAACCATCGAAAAAACCGGCGGTTTATGCATGCCGTGTTTTAAAGGTCAAGACCAGCCTGAAAGCTGGCGTACTGGCCGACAGATCGTTGAAGAGATGGAAAGTATTAAGCAAAGTATTGCTGCTGCTAAATCTGCGCTCAAAGAAGACAGTGAAAATGCGAACAGGCAGAGCCAAAGGAGAAGGAATTTTCTCACAACTATCGCTCAGCGGCATAGTGTCGATAACAGCCTCCTGCAAGAAGATATATACGCTTTGCTAATGGAAAAACAAGCAGAACAGGGGGCGGCAGCGTTTAGCCGACCCGAGCAGGTGTTTTATACTGTTAGCGATATGCTTCATCAACTTAATAGTGGAGGCTTTAGCAGCTACTTATACAACTCTGGCCATCTGGCTCATCTGTTATCGGATTCACTTAAGCAGATAGGGGCCGTAAGGTGTAAGAATATCGTTGACGATGCCATCTCCATTTATGGCAAGACGCCCGCACAGGACTATGACGTGATGCTCCAGGAATTGAGTCATATTACCAATAATTTTGATAATGACTTATGGGCGCAACAGGATTGTCAATTTTACTACTTGGATGAAAATATCCTAGCGTTACTTATAAAATTTGCGGCAAATAATACGGATCAATTTACTTGTTAAATTTGTAAAATAGCCATGTGTTAGCTATGAATGATTTCACTAGCCTGAAAAAAATGCTTCAACAATGGGGTGAATTAAAACCTCAAGATTCAGAAGACTGGCAAGGTGATTTTCCATTGCCAGATGTATTGGTATCTTTTTATCAAGAAGTAGGCCCTTGGGGGCCAACATATGCGGAAAAAATAGGGCCGATAGGTCTCGAAATAGAAAGTTTTCGCGAGCCTATTTCGATACCGCCGTTATTTAAATTGTGGGAGCTACAAAGTGGCTATCGCTGGCATGGCAATACCGGTGAAAGGCTTAATGATTGGAAGGATACATGGATAGTAGTCGCTGAATGTTGTGGTGACCCTTTTGTTCTTGATGTATCCTCTGGCGAAATGCTATTCGGTTTTCATGGAGCGGGGAAATGGGATCTTGCGTCTATTGCAGCTGATATCAACACCGCCTTCGGCGCACTATCTGTGATTGGTTCAACACTGCTCAATGCCGGTGAAGAGGGTTATGATGATGAAATGTGTGACTATACTGAGGATACTAAAAAGAAAGTCATCGAAGCACTGAGCACTTTCTTGAATAGTGAGAATGAAGCCAGCGAGCTGCTAGCGGTTTTTGAATGGTAATAGCACCTATTAACAGACCTATTAACAGGTTCTAGTTATAGGGTTTTATTATTGTCAGTGAATAATGGAGTAAATACAGTGGCCGATAGAATATTTTTTAAAGGCAACCCCTGGCCGGAAGGCCATCCCATCATAGAGTTTGAATGGTTGGCGAAAGAAAAAAACGGTGAGGTTTGGTTTGATCTGCATTTAAAAACTGACGACTACTATGCAGAGCGAGATATCGAAGATGACGATGAAGAAGAGCCGCCATCTAGTTGGGAGTCTGCTTTAGTGTGGGGAAACTTTCATGCTTGCACGCTATCCAGTAACTACTGGGATGAAGGTGGTTTTAAGGTTTGCGATGTCGAACAATATACACCTGAATTTATTGATGGCTTGGAACTTGAAATAGATCCAGACCCCGATGCTATTGAAGATTGGGATGACATGATCTTCCATATTTATCTCTTAGGTCATGATGCGGTAGCAAAACATAAGATAAAGTTTGAAAGAATAGGGGATAGCGATATATTTAACATTACCTGGAGTGGGAAAATCGCGTTAGCTTATCAGGGAGATTATGACTTTAAGCATGATTTTTCTACCACCATGACCAACGTTAAGTTTCCTGCTCTATAGCAACACCTTCCCCATAGGTCTTTAGGTGGCAACTAAAGAAACCAATAGTTAAAAGGGAGGGTGTGGTGTTAAAGTAAGCAGACAAGATTATAGGAGCTTATAGATGGATATTATCCATATCATGACATTTGTAACAGTAGCGTTACTGTTGGTGGTATCGCCGGGGCCTAACGGTTTGCTTATCGCTAAAACTGTACCCACTTCAGGTAAAAATGCTGGTCTTGCTAACGTGCTGGGTTTTATTAGCGCGTTTTATTTACATGGTGCTTTATCTATCCTGGGGATTTCCATTATTTTAACGAAGTCGGCAGAGCTATTTTTTCTAGTGAAATTGCTTGGGGCATTATATTTAATATGGATTGGTCTGAAAGCTCTAAGGAGTGCTATCGGCAATGATGACAATAATTTTGTTGTGCAATCAAGGCAAGAAAAAAGAACCTTACTAAAAGCTTATTTAGAAGGTTTTCTTACTAATGCATTAAACCCCAAAGTCTCCATGTTTTATCTGGCAGCGTTTCCTCAGTTTATCCCTTTAGGTGAAAGTACGACCTTGAGTGCTTTTATATTAGTATCTATTCATGCCTTGATGAACGCTATATGGTTTACCGGCATGGTATTAATTTTGTCGCGAATGAAAGCGATGGCAAATAATAGGTTTGTTCAGAAAGCCATTAAAGCTGTAACAGGTGTTATCTTCGTTGCCTTTGGTGGAAAATTAATGACATTGCAGGTGGATTAGATCGCACTATGAATTCGCCAGAAGCACTTGTTGTCCTAATCAATCTCGTTGTCATAGGGTTGGCTTACTTTATTGTATATCCTAAATTCTGCGGTGCTGATATCAATAAAATTGCCATCAATGATCTTATGGCATCTGCCGTGGTACTGTTTATAACAGGTACTTTATATCTTGGCAGTAATTATGAATTTACAATGCTATTTTTTACCATAAATTGGTTTTGGTTTGCGCTTATAAGCTATGCTTTAATAGAACTACCCTTTATGTTTTGGTATTTTAAAAAACATAACGTATTGTCGTCTTTAAATGAGTAGTCCTAAAAGGATGGCGTATAGAATCTATGCCGTGGCCGTGATGGGAAAACGAACCAGCTCTTGTCCTTGTGGATCAGCTCTTAAATACCAACCAAATTCCTCCCAGTCTCCTAAAACGATACGTTCGTGCTGAACATTGTCTAGCTCTAGCTGGTGTTTTTTTGGCCGGTGTGTATGGCCGTGGATCATTTTCTTAATATGGTGGTTTTTGAATGTCTCAGCAACTGTGCTGGTGGTGACATCCATAATTTCACTGACTTTATTGTTATTCGCTTTGCGACTACGGAAGCGGATATAGGCGGCAATTAATCGTCTAACCCAAAGGGGATAAGATAAAATATTCTCTTGCCATTCATCGCTGCGCACCTTTTTGCGATAGGCTTGGTAGGCTATATCTTCCGAGCACAGGGTATCGCCGTGTAGCAAGAGCACCTTTTCACCATAGAGGTCAATTAAGGTATATTCATCAAGCAAGGCGAGATTGGCTTCTCGAGCGAATTGTTCGCCAATTAAAAAATCGCGGTTGCCATGTAAGAAATATACTTTTACACCGCGTTCGGCAGTTTCTTTTATACAGCGTTTAATATCTCGAATAAACTTAGGGTTGTTATCATCACCAAACCAAGAATCGAAGAGATCCCCAAGGATATAAATCGCGCCAGCATCCTTTGCCGTATCTGTAAGGAAGTTTTTAAAAGCCTCCGCAATCAAAGGGCGAGAGGCTTCTAAGTGTAGGTCGGATATAAAATATACCGGTGAGGAATCAGCCGACATAATAAAGCAAGAAGTCCTTGGCTAACTATTCGACGGTAACGGATTTGATTAGTACAGAATCTACTGGTACATCTTGGTGGCCATTAGAACTGCCAGTTTCTACCGCTTTTATTTTGTTAACTGCTTCCATTCCTTCTACCACTTTACCAAAGACACAGTATCCCCAGCCTTGAGAATCTTTACTGCGATGGTTAAGAAAATCATTATCTTTTACATTGATGAAGAACTGGGCGCTGGCGCTGTGAGGGTCCATTGTGCGTGCCATAGCGAGGGTGCCGACATCGTTCTTGAGACCATTATCTGCTTCGTTATCAATAGGAGCACGTGTTTCTTTTTGTTCCATGTTTTCATCGAATCCACCGCCTTGGATCATAAAACCATCAATCACTCGGTGAAAAATTGTATCGTTATAAAAACCATCTTCAGCGTACTGCTTGAAGTTTGCCGCCGTCTTAGGCGCCTTATCAAAATCGAGTTCTACTTTAATATCACCGAAATTCGTGTGCAAAGTGATCATTTAAAAACCTTTTCCGCAATTTATTGTGGGAATGTGTCTGAATCATGCCTGTGCAGACCCCGCGAGGCGGCTATAATACGCCCTTTGAAAGGATTTCGAAACACAAGATAAATCCCTATTGGGGTTTTGATGTGTATTCGCGCGTATTACATTATGATAACGCCCCCGGTGGAGCTATTAACTTGGTGTTAATCAGCTTTACATTATAGAGCGTAAAGATACCTCTTAGGGGAGAAAGAAGAGAAAAAAAGACGTATAACCTTGAATATTAAGTCAGCAGAAGTATTTAATACTCTGTTGTTCACTAATTTTTTGATAGAAGCCCTTATAACAAGGGAAATGAGTAGGAACCCGTGTATTTATGAATACGGAAGAGAAAACCTTAAATTTCTTAGAACACATTATTAAAGATGATATCGAATCTGGCAAAGTGACGCAGTTAGCTACGCGTTTCCCCCCAGAGCCTAATGGCTATTTACATATTGGTCACGCTAAGTCTATATGTTTGAATTTTGGTTTGGCCGAGACCTTCCAGGGCACGTGTAATCTTCGTTTTGATGATACCAATCCTACTAAAGAAGAAGTTGAGTACGTCGAGGCGATTAAGCGTGATGTCAGCTGGTTAGGATATAACTGGGATGGTGAGGTTAAATATGCCTCCAGCTACTTCGACACTCTCTACGATTGGGCGCAGTACCTTATTAAGCAAGGTAAGGCTTATGTCTGTGATTTAACACCAGAGCAAGCGCGGGAATATCGTGGAACATTGAAACAGGGAGGTAAAAACTCGCCTTATCGCGATCGCAGTGTAGAAGAAAATTTAAGTCTGCTGGAAGGGATGAAGGCAGGCGATTTTGATGAAGGCAGCCGAGTTTTGCGAGCTAAAATTGATATGTCTCACGGCAATATCAATATGCGTGACCCAATTTTATATCGCATTCGTAAGCAACAACATCATCAAACTGGAGACAAGTGGTGTATTTACCCCACTTATGATTTTGCTCACGGGCAAGAAGATGCAATTGAAGGCATTACCCATTCTATATGCACTTTAGAATTTGCCGATCACCGTCCTTTGTATGAGTGGTTTATTGAGCATTTGCCTGTACCAACTAGGCCACAGCAATATGAATTTGGACGTTTAAATCTTAACTACACCGTGACCTCAAAGCGTAAGCTTAAGCGTCTGGTGGATGAGAATTTTGTCGATGGGTGGGACGACCCGCGTATGCCTACTATTGCAGGCTATCGACGTCGTGGTTACAGCCCTGCATCAATCCGTAAATTTTGCGAGATGATTGGCGTTACTAAATCTGATGGGGTAGTGGATGTGGCAATGTTGGAACATGCCATTCGTGATGATCTCGATAAAAATGCGCCAAGAGCTATGTGTGTGTTGCGTCCTTTAAAGGTGGTATTGACCAACTATCCGGAACAAAAGCGTGAACAACTGACAGCTCCAGGTCATCCCAATCGCGATGATTTAGCCAGCCGAGAGCTATCTTTTAGCCGCGAAGTGTTTATCGATCAGGAAGACTTTCGTGAAGAAGCCAATAAAAAGTTTAAACGCCTGGTGATTGGTAAACGCGTTCGCTTAAGAAATGCCTACGTAATTGAGGCCGATGAAGCCATCAAAGATGACAACGGTAATATTGTTGAGGTACGGGCGCATATTATTGAAAACACATTAGGTAAAGATCCAGAAGATGGGATTAAGCCTAAAGGTGTTATCCAGTGGGTGGATGCTGCTGATCATGCTGAGTTTGAGGTGCGTTTATACGATCGTCTCTTTACCTCAGAAGCGCCAGATAGCGAGGAGGGAGATTTTGTCGAGCACATTAACCCAGACAGCTTACAAGTGTTAGATAGGTGTCTTGGAGAGAAGGGTTTGCTAGAAGCCGCTCCTGGGCAAAGTTATCAATTTGAGCGTGAAGGTTATTTTTGTCGCGACAGTTCCAGTGCCAACCAAGAGCGTTTAGTGTTTAACCGCACGATTGGTTTGCGCGATAGCTGGGCCAAAATGAATCAAAAATGATATCAGCTACACGTCATGATCTAAGCCTAAAGCTAAATAACGCGTAAAAAGTCATAAAATAAATCAGTAGATAAATACATAAATACATAAAGAGAAACAATGGACTTAACTGTATATAACACCGCGACACGCAAAAAAGAAACGTTTACGCCTATCGATAATGAGTGTGTGAAAATGTATGTGTGTGGGCCCACCGTCTACAACTTTGTGCATATTGGCAATGCTCGTCCTGTGGTTGTCTTTGATACTTTGTTTCGCTTATTAAAAGTGCTGTATCCAAAGGTAGTGTATGCCCGCAACATTACCGATATCGACGATAAAATTATGAAAGCGGCAGCGGATAACGGTGTTGCTATAGCGGATATCTCAAAAAAATATACCGCTCACTATGATAAAGATATGGCGCAGCTGAATAACCTGCGTCCAAGCATCGTGCCTTATGCTACTGAGCATGTAGGCGAGATGATTGCTATGGTAGAAACATTAATTCAATTGCAGCACGCCTATGTCAGTGATGGGCATGTGCTTTTTGATGTCACATCAATGGAAGATTACGGTGCGCTTTCCAATCGCTCTTTAGAAGATATGCTTGAAGGTGCGCGTGTGGAAGTGGCGTCTTATAAACAGCATGCTGGCGACTTTGTTTTGTGGAAGCCTTCTGCCGATAGTGAGCCCGGCTGGGATAGCCCGTGGGGAAGAGGGCGGCCAGGTTGGCATTTGGAGTGTTCGGCAATGATTGAAAAACATTTGGGGACAACCATTGATATCCACGGTGGTGGCCGCGATCTTATTTTCCCTCATCACGAAAACGAACGCGCCCAAAGTCAATGTGCCCACGGCGGTGAGCTGTATGTGAAATATTGGATGCACAACGGCTTTATCAATATCGATGGCGAAAAAATGTCTAAGTCTCTCGGTAACTTTAAGACAGTTCGCGATCTACTTGAGGTATACCATGGCGAGACTATACGTTTTGCTTTGCTGACAGGCCACTACCGATCTGAGTTGGATTTTTCTGCGCAGCTATTGGAGCAGGCCAAATCCAGCCTGGACAGCCTTTACGGCGCGCTGAAGAATTCGGTTGTAGAAGCTGTTGACTATGATCTAGAACAACTCAAACAAAGCGAGGGCTTCAAGGCTCTGCTCGATGATTTATCCACACCTCGCGTCGTCAGTGAGTTGCATCGCTTGGCTGGAGAGTTGAATAAACAGCCCGATAATCTGGCGATTAAAAGTGAGTTAATGGCCTTAGCTAACTTGTTAGGTATTTTGCAAGTTGAACCAGATGCTTGGTTTCAGGGTGAGGATAGTGATGACAGTGCAGCAGCGATAGAGGCGCTCATTAAGGAGCGTGATCAAGCCAAGCGAGATAAAAATTATGCTCGAGCGGATGAGATTCGTAGTCAACTTAAAGCAGAGGGTATTTTATTGCTCGATAGCAAAGATGGCACCACTTGGCGCAAAGAATAACGTTTAGGCTTGGTTAAGGAGACGGACGTATCGATAATGCTCTAGCTATAGCTATTACGCGTGCGGCTGACATTGTCGATGCTCTTATCCGCCTGCAAGAGCAAAAAATCTATACGCTGGTGGAAGCGGTAACTGCTGAACATGTGTATGAATGGTCTACAGAGCCTTTGGTTGCTATGTACCAGAAGCTCTTTATCACTCAAGCGGCCGTATGTGAACTGTATTTTAGATACGATTGTGTTGCTGATAAGACGCTCTGGATAACGCCCGTGTCGGTATTACTTGCAGCAGCAAACGATACAACTTTAAAAAATAGCTGTGAAGACAGTGGCGCTAGCGCGACCGATTTATCTTCTGTACAGGAGCAGCGCTATGTCCCTAACTATGCTTTCTATATGGCGTATGACAATTTTTTTTCAGCGACGTCAGATAATGTCAAGCAGCTGTTGGAACAGTTTTGGACTCGTTACCAGCAGGTTATGGATAGACAGCCCGCGCTGGCAGTTTTGGGCTTAGATAGTTCTGCAAGCATGGAAAAGATACGTCAACGCTATCGAGAGTTAGCGGCCTGCTATCACCCAGATAAGGGGGGCGAAGCCGACAAATTTATCGAAATTCGCCGCGCTTATGAGAGTTTAAAATCTCAAGCAAAAATATAACCTAGGCTTTGTGTTTACTTTTGATAAAAATGCTGTACCATCAGCGCTAGCTCAAAAAGTAAAGCATGTTTCAAATTCTTCGTTTTGGTATGTCTCCTCACAGTCACATTTTCGTAGTATTTAAATTTCCGTTTTATTTTCGCTATTCAAGCCTTTTGAAGGTATTATAATATTTAAAATTAGGTAATTATTATGTCTGACAAGACAACTGGTACAGTTAAGTGGTTTAACGAAGCTAAAGGTTTTGGTTTTATCGAACAAGAGTCTGGCCCTGATGTATTTGCGCATTTTAGTGCTATTGTAAGCTCTGGTTTCAAAACCTTGGCTGAAGGTCAAAAAGTTGAATTTAAAGTGACTCAAGGTCAAAAAGGCCCTCAAGCCGAAGAAATTGTTGCACTTTAAGCTGTATTTTTAGGTTGTTTGTTGACGATCATCGTGAACAAATAACCTTGCCCCTGCGTTTATGTAAAAGTGGATCTTTTGGTCAGCTATTTATTTACTTTTCATCGTCTTCTTATACTTGCCTTTCCTGTTTCTTTACTTACCTTTTGGTAAATTATTTAGTTCTTATTACACTTTTGTGATTCCAAGGAATTTAATTGTCGTGTTATCGAGATACTATTTAATTACTCGTATGGCTCTGTCATCATCCGTTGCCTGACAGAAGTAAAAGTTATATGTCTGCATTAGTGAGAGCTCCCTAGGTTTTATTATGTATGTAGGACGAATCCTTGGTGTCGTTGCCGGTCTGCTTGCCTCTGGGCCCTTCGCCGCCGTTGTAGGTTTTTTTCTCGGCTTCTTTATAGACAGAAAAGTCGCATCGAAAAAAAAACAAGACCCATGGCAGCGTGCCAAGGTTGAGCAAGCCTTTTTCCGGGCTATTTTTCCTTTGCTTGGCCGGCTGGCGAAAGCGGATGGCCATATCTCTCAAGAGGAGATAGATAGCACAGAAGCGCTAATGACCCGCATGGGGCTAGATGCGACTGGGCGTAAAGAAGCAATTGTTTTGTTTAAGCGCGGTGCCGAGCCCGATTATGATGCTCTGGCAACGGTAGATAGCTTTATGGCCACTTGTGGTAAATTTAATAATTTGCGACAAATTTTTTTAGTGTACCTTATCACCTTGGCCTACGCAGACAATGTTTTGCATGAGGAAGAAGAAAAGTTGTTATACCAAGTCGCCGATAGGGTGGGGTATTCGCGTTATGCTTTTAATCATCTGTTGGGGATGATTCAAGCTCAGACCCATTTCTTCCACGGTCGTAAACAGCAAAGTGGATTTGACAATAATTTTCAGCGTAAACACAGTGCTATTCGCAGCGAGCTAGAGCTTGCCTACGAAGCATTGGGCGTTAGTGCAGACATTAGCGACCGGGAACTGAAAAAAGCCTATCGTAAATTAATGAGTGAATACCACCCTGATAAACTCACAGGACGTGGCGTACCTGACGATATGGTAAAGCTGGCAACTGAGCGCTCGCAAGAAGTGCAAGCGGCTTACGATATGATTAAGAAACATCGTAAAGGTTGAATAACGTGTTAGTGCCAAAAATCGCCTCCCTTATTTCTCATATTAGCGTCTTTCTCTTGTTTAATTTGGCCTCCAGTGTTGTCTGCACTAGTGTTCATGCTTGGAGTAAGCAAGGACATCGAGCGATGGGGGAAGTTGTGTTACAGCAGCTCGAGCCTGAAGTGCAACAATATTACTTGTCTCTTGCAAAAGTGTTTAATGCTATAAATGGAAGTAAAAATCATCCCCGAGATACCTTTATCAATTTGAGTAGCTGGCCTGATGAGATACGTAAGACTTCTCTCGCTCAGTTATTTAAACAATTCGACACACGTTTACCGCGTGTTTTAGGCTCTTTTGCTAAGGAATCATCTAATCGTTGGCACTACCATAATGCGGTTAGCACTGAAGATGATCAGCGTTGTGCATTTACCAACGGTGGACAGTTGTATGAGGTAATGCCTCTTATTGATCGAGCCCTGAGAAATCCAGAAAGTCCGGCTCAAGAAGTTTTGCTACTCGCCTTCGCAATGCACTTCATGCAAGATATTCATCAGCCTCTGCATACATTTACCCGCTTAAATACAGCTTGCAAGTCAGATTTGGGAGGCAACAGAGTGTGTTTGAGGCCTATTTTTGCTGGAAGATGTCCCATGAGTTTACATTATCTATGGGATAGCGGATTCGGCGTATTTTACGACAAGGATGATCTCTCATCTCTTGCACCTAATATTTTTGACGGACTTGATAATCAAAGTAGTGAACAGCAGAGGTTTAAATTTGTGCCAGCTTCCTGGGGGCGGGAGAGCTTTAAATATTATGCCGATGTTTACCAGTATCGTCGAAAAAACTATGAAGATAATGCAAAAGATATTGTCGAAGAAAGAGTTGGCAAAGCGATATCGCGTCAAGTGCAATATCTCAATCGACATTACAAAATGAGAGTGGGCAAAGACGGATAAGAATGTCAGTAGGCTAGAAGCTTTTTCTATATTCTGTGAGTAGTAGCTCTTTCAATATAGCTAATGGGCTTCTCAATATAGCTAATGGCTTTCTTCTATAGCTAAAGGTAATTTCAATAAGTAGCAACTGACGGATATGCCTATAATAGCTAGCATTACGGCGACCCACCATTTTCCAACAATAAGTGCCGATAGTGTCATGCCTACAGCAATGGCTAAAATTGCGCGATTACGCACGCGTCGAGGTATGCCTTGGCCGGACTGCCACATTTGCACGAGTGGGCCTAACTTAGGATGTTGTATCAACCATGTGTGGAAGCGTTCGGACGAATGTGCAAAACACCAGCTGGCAAGTAGGATAAAGGGTGTTGTCGGAAGAATAGGGAGAAATATGCCCGCGACTCCGAGAATAACACAGGCCCATCCGATAATGATCAGAACAATGCGTTTCAAATTCACATATGACTCGTAAAATAAACTCTATTAATAACGTAGATTATGTCGTGTCTTATATTATAGCCCTTATAAATTGATTATATAAGGCAAGCGAAAACCATTGCTGTTATTACAACAAACTACTATAACAAAGCTTTTTAGCATCGCTTTTTTATTCGTACTCTTTATTTTTTTAAAGGGTGCAAATAGAGTCTATAACAGCCAAGTTACTAGCTATTGGAGCGAGTGATATGGGTTTAGTTGCAGATACAGTTATACAACTTCCACGTTCTCAGCCTGCGGTCCTTTGCGGCCTTCGCCTTCAGTAAAGCTTACTTCCTGTCCCTCTTTTAAGCTTTTAAAGCCACCACCTGAAATATTGCTGAAATGGACAAAAAGATCAGCTCCATCATCACGACTAATAAAACCATAACCTTTGCTATCGTTAAACCATTTAACTTTGCCAGTAAGTTTTTGAGACATAAAAACGGCCTGCAATTTATTTTAAGAATCTTTCTGTCCGATCGAGGAACCCCGACTGTAGATATTGATTCTTTTATATTGATGTTTTCAATGTATTATCGATAATCAAAATCGATAACCCAAAAAGTTATACGATTTAAATTATCAATGTGATTATTTTATGGCGATTAAGCTATGAATTAAAGAGAGTATTTAATTGATGTTGTATATTTTTAAAATTTTTTAGTCGCGTTGAAACGGTAGCTGCGGTAAATATTGTTTTATGGCATCAATACCTTTTTTGTAAACACGATTCACATCCGGTTGGCTACCTACTTCCATTCTGCGAGACAGCATTGTCACAGGAAATATGCAATGTTTAGTGTTATCAATACATACGGCGTGAGACTTTCCCAAGTCGTCTTGATATACCTGCCAGTTGAGTTTTTGGTGTGATTCCACATAAATGTCGCCCAAAACAACGCCAAGAGCTTGAAGTTCCTGGACATCTGTTTTCTCTAGAATATTTTCCCTGATGATACGCTGCAGTAGAGGAATATTCGTCTTACCCTCGCCTAAGTTTTTGCCAAAGTGCTTGCGGGTTAGAGAGTCAACTCGTTGGCGTTGCTTTTCCAAAAATTGCTCGTTGAGAAAGTTTAACGGCCGCACTCGAGGAAAGGCTTCGCCTTCAGGTGTAAAGAGGGTGGCTTTGTTTTGCTGCGCTGTTGTTTGAAAACTGAAAGTGATAAGAAGAATAATAAAACTTAATCGATAAAACATGAAAATGGGCTCAATATATAGGAGGATGAAGTCCTGTTCCCGCAGATGCAGATTTAGGTAAATGGCCCAAAGGCCTATTAACAGATGTTAGTATGCCGTGTTATAGAGCGAAAACACAAGAAATAATAGTTATGGGCATTTTGGCAGTGTCGCATGCTAGGTTTGTTTAGCAGATTTTACCATTCACTTCGTTTTTTATAGTCCTTACTTCATAAAGACCTATATATGCGGTGAAGTCTTACTAGGTAAAGGAAGATAACAATTAATTCGGGCAGGAGAATATGTGTATGAAATTGGTTGATATTGGTGTAAACCTTACGAATAAGCAATTCGCGCATGATCAAACTCAGGTAGTAGACGATGCGATTACTGCCAATGTAAGAAAAATTATTGTCACAGGCACCAGTGAGAAAAGCTCACTCAAAGCACAGCTATTAGCGCAACGCTTTCCCGATGTTGTATGCAGCACAGCGGGCATTCATCCCCATGATGCGAAAGATGCTAGTATTAATTTTACTACAGTACTCGCCGATTTATATACTCATCAAAGCACCGTAGCGATAGGGGAGTGTGGCCTCGACTTCAATCGAGACTTTTCCCCAAGGCCTGTTCAAGAACGAGTGTTTGAACAACAAATCGAATTGGCTGCAGAGCTAAATGCCCCCTTATTTATGCATCAGCGTGATGCACATAAGCGTTTTATTGAAATTGTTAGGCCCTATGCCAATAAAATCAATAAGGCGGTAGTGCATTGTTTTACTGGCTCTGATGATGAACTTGAGGATTATCTCGCATTAGGGTTTTACATAGGTATCACAGGCTGGATTTGTGATGAAAGAAGAGGTATAGATGTGCGGGCACTAACCGAAAAAATCCCATTGGATAGATTAATGATTGAGACAGATGCGCCTTTTCTACTACCCAGGGACTTGCCCAATAAACCTAAAGTTAAGCGCAACGAACCTAAGTATCTGCCTCACATCTTACGTTGTATCGCTAATCAACGTGAAATGGATGAAACCGTGTTGGCGGATCATATCTGGCAAAACAGTGTAGACTTTTTTGATCTGCATATCTGATGTCAAGCATCGAATCTGTGACGTAAAAAAGCCTGTTGTTAACAGGCCTGAATGTAGTAGCTGCTGTATTCTTTTCTGAGGGGTTTTTTGTCAATTTTGCTGGTTGCTGTTAAGGGCATTGAGTCGATAAACACCACGTCATCGGGGACTTGCCATTTAGCGTGTTCTTGCGCGATGTGTTCAAGAATACTCTGTTTATTCGGCGTGCATCCTTCTCTCAATACCACAAGTAGGAGAGGGCGTTCTTCCCATTTTTCGTGCTTAGCTCCAATACATGCAGCTACATTGACATCCGGGTGGCCAACAGCTGTGTTTTCAATATCAATAGATGAAATCCATTCCCCCCCGGACTTGATCAAATCTTTAGAGCGATCGGTAATGTGCATAAAACCGTAGGCATCGATAGTTGCTATATCTCCGGTATCTAGCCACCCTTGTGCATCTAAAGCTGATTCATCTGCTCGATAGTAGCGTTCTATTACCCAAGGCCCTTTAATTAGTAAACGACCAAAGGCTTTACCGTCATGAGGTAGGGTTTGTCCCTCATCATCGACAATTTTGAGGTCGACCCCAAAAGGAGCTCTTCCCTGTTTCAATCGCAAAGCCATCAACTCTTCTGGATCAAGAGATTTCATTGTTGGCGTTGGACGACTAATAGTTCCCAGAGGACTGGTTTCAGTCATTCCCCATGCCTGGATAACATTGACATCATAATCTCGCTCAAACTTTTCAATCATACTGCGAGATACTGCAGAACCACCGATAATGGTTTCATTGAGCGAAGGAATTTTGGTATTACTTTTGTCTAGATAATTGATCAAACCTGTCCAAACTGTTGGCACCGCCGCCGATTTGGTGACACCTTCGGAGTTGATCAGCTCGCTCATACTCTTGCCATCCATATGCGGCCCTGGCATGACGAGTTTGGCGCCGATCATTGGGACACTGTAGGCTAGTCCCCAGCTATTAGCATGGAACATAGGTACCACCATCAACGACACATCGCTTGGTGTCATATTAAACAGGTCAGCACCTGCGGTCACTAAGGCGTGAACGGTATTGGACCGGTGAGAGTAGAGTACCCCTTTGGGATGGCCTGTTGTCCCCGAGGTATAACATAGTGATGAGGCTGTTTCTTCATCGAATTCAGGCCAAGTGAACGCATCAGGTTCCGCTTCTAAAAGCTCTTCATAGCAATAAACAGGAATATCGATAGCTGTGGTATCTGGCATGTGATCCCGGTCTGTTAAAACAATCAAACCTTTAAGGGATGTTAGTTTGTCAATAACATTGGCAAGGACGGGAACGAAAGTAATATCGACGAATATAAAACTATCTTCTGCGTGATTGACGATGTAGTCAATCTGATCGGGAAACAGGCGAGGGTTGAGCGTATGGCAGATGGCACCCATACCGCCGATAGAATACCAGCATTCTAGGTGGCGCCACGTGTTCCATGCCATTGTGCCGATACGATCACCGGCGACAACGCCAAGGGATGTGAGTGCATTCGCGAGCTTTAGCGTCCGCTTGTATAGTTCGGCGTAATTAATGCGATGGATGCCGCCTTCAATGCTATTAGTGACTATCTCTTGCTGATTATGCCAGCGTGACGCGTATTGAAGAATATGAATCAAATTAAATTTGTGTTGCTGCATGTGACCTGGAATCATGTGCACCTACTTATGTTCATTTTATTTTCATTTCATTTTTATCATTTTTATTTCATTTTCGTTTTTTATTTTATGGCTGATTTCATTTTTACACTTTACTTCAATTGATTGTTATCTATTACTTCAGTGAGTGTTGGCAGATTCCAGCAGTTAAGCCCACTATTTGAAGCGCTTATATTAATTTTTATCAGCAGGAAATGTAAAAAATAAGATACCACGTTCTCACCTCAGAATACGTTTTTTTCGGCAATATTATCAAGCGTTATTGTATGAATTATGAGGGCTATTGGTGTTGCGCAAGACGTTCAGCTAGGTACAGTGCCAAGCTGTATCAAAACAGTGCTCGCACTCATCCACGTAACAAAAGTAAAATAATCGTTATGTGGGGGTTTTTGGCACAAATATAGCGGGGTTTATGCTAATCTTCCGGGTCTATGCTATTGGCTAACTAAGACGTAATCGCTGAAATCTGGATTTACCGGTCTCTCGATCTAAATGCACTCTGGATTGAAGGTAGTGATGCGTTTTCGGTGAGTGTTAATCGAACAAAGTGAGGTGGAATCGTGAAAGGAATAAAAATATTTGGGGGGCTGATTGCTCTTCTACTTGTCATTGTGGTCGGTGTGGTCGTATTTGTATTGGGTAACCTCAATCAAATAGTCAAAGAGACCGTAGAAACCGTTGGTCCTGAAGTGACGCAAACCAATGTTTTGTTGGATCAAGTAGATATTGCGCTGACTGAGGGTAAGGGGGAACTGAATGATTTTGTTATCGGTAATCCTCAAGGCTTCTCCTCACCCCACTTACTTAAGTGGGATACTATTCGTCTGCAGATAGATCCAGCGTCTGTCACATCGGATGTGGTTGTGATTAAAGATTTTACTATTGAGGGCGTCGATATTGTCGCTGAGCAAAAGGGCTTGCGCACTAACCTGCAAGCTTTACTTGATAATTTGGATTCGGGTGCATCTTCCCCGAAACAAGAAAAGCCTTCACAGTCGGGTGAAGCTAGAGATGTTCGCTTAATGATGGAGCAAGTACGTTTTGCCGACAATTCAATAAACTTTGTCACAGAGAAGTATGGTTCTTATGCTTTACCTCTGCCTAGTTTTGAGCTTTCAAATATTGGTGATAAGACAACAGGGCTGACACCTGAAGAACTTGGTGTTGCTATTCTCAAGCCGCTTATCAAGCAAGCTAAAAAAGCGGTGGAAGAGCGCATTAAAGGGCTAGCAAAAGAAGAGTTAGAAGCTAAGTTGAAGGAAAAAGAAAAAGAATTAAAAGCGAAAGCAGAAGCCAAAAAAGAAGAGTTAAAAGCAAAGGTTGATGATAAAAAAGATAAACTTAAAGAGAAGCTAGAAGGCAATCAAGACAAATTAAAAGAACAAGAAGATAAACTGAAAGAAAAAGAAGACGAGCTTAAAAATAAACTAAAAGGTTTCGGTCTCAAAGATCGTTAATGTTTACCTATCAGCCATTTCATAACTTGCCAATACAGCAGTTATGAAATGGCGCTACCTTTCTCTATGAATGACAAAATTCAACTATTGTCTGAGCACGATAGTTTTATCGTGGTAAATAAACCTGTTAGTCTCTCTATGCATAACTCTGGGAATGACGAACCGCTAGGGCTTGTCAGTCGTTTGCGATCTCAATTGGATGACGACAAACTTTTTCCTGTGCATCGACTTGATAAAGAGACTTCAGGCCTATTGCTTCTCGCTAAAGGCTCACAAGCTAATCGTAATCTTTCACAGCTATTTTTTAATAAACAGGTAGAGAAATATTATTGGGCGATCAGCAATAGAAAACCAAATAAAAAGCAAGGCGCTATAATCGGTACGATGGCAAAAACCCGCAATGGCAGTTGGAAACTGACGCGCGAAAAAACAAATATCGCGGTTACACAATTTTTCAGCTTTTCTTTAGAACAGGGCATGCGTGGTTTTTTAATCAAACCTCATACCGGGAAAACACATCAAATTCGTGTGGCACTGAAATCTTTGAGTGCTCCTATCACTGGCGATAAGCGCTATGCCGGTGATATGGCAGATAGAATGTATTTACATGCAAGTTATCTGCGGTTCTTTTTTGAAGGTAAAGAATTTTTATTTTCTTGCCAGCCAAATTTTGGGGAATTTTTTTTAAACTCGGCATTCCAAGAGTTGTATCTTCAAAAGTCTAGGCCCTGGGAATTACCCTGGCCTATGCTGAAGTAAATTCTTATACGTCATGAGTTTTTGAGTTGAAAAAAAAACCTATATCTAGTGTCTTTATCGTTTTTCTTCTTTTGATTTCGATAATTCCATTGGCGGTGTTGCAGTTTTCAAGCTCAACAGGATATGAGCAAGATGATTTATCATCGGCCAATCATTTGCGCTCGCGTTATTGTAATTTTCATTACGCATCTAAAAGTACAGTCAAGTGTTACTATTTCTCGACGCCAGATGGTGGCTTTATGTTACCGTTAGCCCTAATTCGCAATAAAACTGATCAACCACTATCCTCAAGGCATTTACTTGTTCACATTGGCGGTGGTCCAGGTCAAGGCAACATGACAAGTGCGACAGAAATTGAATATTGGGTGAAATGGTTGGAAGACTCGGGTGCCGAGTTTGATTTATTGATATTTGATCCAAGAGGTACGGGGCAGGGTAAAGGGGTTTGGAAATGTGAAGCCTTTGATAAAAAAATGAAATATGTGCTTTCTCAACCCCTGCAGGTAGATGAAGAAATGTCGTTATTGAATCGTGAACTTGAACCCTGTTTTGAACAATTGGCAGAGTATGTTCATACTTTACAGAAGGGCAAGAACCAGGTAAATAATGGCTTGAGTGCTTTTTCTACTCAACAGCAGGCAGGTGATGTCAATGCAATGGTTCGGGCTTTAGGCTATCAAAATGCTCATTTGTGGGGTGTTTCTTATGGCACCCGTGTGGCCTTGGCAGCGGCAAAAGATAATAATATCAAGTCTCTCATACTTGATTCTCCTTATCCTTTTGAACGAGGTCTTTTTTCTGATTGGCCTATTTTATATGAGCGTATTTTTCGTTTACACGATAATTTGTTTCAAAAAATTATGCCTGATAGTGAATTCAGCTATCAAGAGCTGTATCAGAAACTAAGTGTTGAATTAAAAAAACATCCAAGAAAATTTAATGTTGTTGATTGGCAGACCAGTGAAGTGATTCCCTTTGTTTTAACAGCAGACCGTTTGTTAGAACTTAGTTTTTCCGTCCTCTATAACGAGCAAATGTATCAGCTGTTTTACCTAGGTTTAGCAACACTTGCATTAGATGGTAATGTGGATCAGAATTTTGATATGGTTATTGAGGATTTTGTAATAAATATTTTTGATGAAGGCTTTAATAGCATGGTGTATTTTGCCACGGAATGCGTTGATAATGCGCCACAAGCGTATAAACAAGTGGAAGATGCTTTGTCCAAAGCGTCTTCACAGGTAGCGGATTATTTTCAGACCTCTTGGCAATACGATGCATGTAAATTGTATGATTTTAAAGCTCAATATCATGTTCAAGATATTCCCTATACAGATAAACCAACATTGATTTTTTCTGGCAGCCATGATCCTATAACGCCTAGTAGTTGGGGGCAGGAATTAGCACAGCATTTTTCTAATGCCAAGCATGTAGTGATAAACAATGCCGGGCACGGTGTTTTGTTCCGCCATAGTTGTGGTGATAATATGATGAATCGATTTATTCATACTAAAAACTTAGCAACGTTTGATATTGCTTGTGAAGAACAACGCTTATGGCAATAGTGTGGCAAAAGCAAACAGCAGATCAACTCTATGAGGTGCGTACAGCCGGTAACAGCGTTCGCCTTTATACCAGCGGTGTTTTTCACAGCCAATGGAATCCTTCTCGGCCCCTAGCTGGACATATCTGGGATTTGCTTTTTTTGCCCGCAATGTTTTACGTTTCTCCCCGGCAGCTTGATAATGCCATAGTATTAGGTGTTGGCGGTGGTACAGTAATTAACTTATTAAACTATTTTATCGCACCTAAAAAAATTCAAGGCGTAGATCTGGACGCTACGCATCTGAGTATCGCAAAGCGATTCTTTTTAGATGATAGTAAAAACGTTACATTGCACAAGGCCAATGCTTGTTCTTATTTCACAAAAATTGATAATCAGTCAGTAGATTTTATTGTTGAAGATTTGTTCTGTGGTGCTCAAAACGATCCGTCTGAAGCAATAAGAGCGGTTCCCATGGATGAACAATGGTTGTCTGCATTGGCTCAGAGTTTAACGTCAGCTGGGATATTGGTTGTAAATTTTGAAGATGCTAAACAACTGAGGCAGGCATTTAGTAAGAAGACTATCGTCGCCAGCGGTTTCGAGTCTGTCTATCGACTAACAACACCGCAATATGAAAATGCTATTGGTGTCTGCTTAAAAAAGCACTGTGATAAAAAAGTATTTAATCAAAATCTTGAACGTTTTATCTTATCTCGCCCTAAAACTAAAAGGTCAGACTTAAAGTTCGCCTTGACTCGGGTTGTCTAGAGTCATGTTCTTTGGTGCTGCTTTGCTCACAGGGTTAGCTTAATTACTTTAAACTGCCCCGTATTTTTTATTGTGCGCACGTTGTTGAAGTACTTCTCTGCATTTTTCTCTATGCCGATAAACGCATTGACAACGAAATAGGCCACCCCTTGTGCATTTAGAAGTTTTGCCGCATTCTTTAGAAATTTATCTGTGAGAGATTTTGAATGATCAAAGCCTTGATGAAAAGGAGGGTTGGAAAGTAATAGATCAAATTCTTTTCCTATACTTTGACCGCAATCATCAGCAGAAACACTGACGGTTATCTCTGATGTAGAATGGCTTATTTGTATGTTTTTCTTGCAGCATTTAATAGCCGCTGCATTGTTGTCAGTTGCGTGTAACTGTTGCAACGAGGTAAGGGTGTCATCCCGGTACCCTGTATCTTGGTAGGATGTATTTTTGTAGGTAGTGTTTTTATAGGTAGATAGCACCTGCATGGATAAATAACCATAGCCACAACCCAAATCTACGACTGAGCTTGGTTTTACTCCGTTTTTTTGCATGTCTTCCATACAGGTTTGCCACAATATATGACTGCCTTTATCTATTTTATTCCAGCCGTAGACTCCAGGTTTACTATAGAAACTTAAGTGGCCAAATTCGGGGGAATCAATTTCTATTTGATCGAGTTGCTGGTAGTTTTTGTCATCTAATGGCCTAGCCTGTGAGCTCAACGATGTTTTCTGTAGCGTAGCAATGTAATGCTCCTTTTGCTTTTTAAGATGTCCGCTGAATTTAAGATCTTTCACCAACTTCTGATAATAGCCTTTTATTCCTTCATTTTTTTTTCCCGCAATAATCAGTGTGCCTTGATCCTTAAGCTGCTTTGTTAATTGGTTAAAAACAAAATGGCATACTGGGCGCTCTTTAGAAATGCGATAAACGATACAGTCTAAGGGGAATTCAATCGAGGTAAAATCAAAGTCTGAAAAATAGTGCGCAATGTCCAGTTGATGACATTGTTGAGCAATATCTTTGCGGTTTGTTAACACATTGGCATGGTATGTTTTCAGTATTTCTAGTACATCGTTGGTAATATTCTCATCAGCGACTAACAGATCTTGGGTTGTTTTATGTACTTGTTTAAAGCTGGCGTAGTGTGTGAACAGGTCTTTGAAAAGGTTATCGGACATTATATTGGTTGTTTCGTTACATTTTGTGCAAGTGCTGCTACTTCTTTTTCTGTTAAATGACGATATTGCCCAGGGGCCAACGCTTCATCTAACACCAGTCCCCCAATGGAATGCCTGTGTAGCGCTTTAACTTTATTGCCTGTTGCTGCGAACATGCGTTTCACTTGATGATACTTGCCTTCGCTTATCGACAAAGTTACTTTCTTGGCAGTAATAACATGCAGTATGGCAGGCCGTGTTTTCTTTTTCTCACCTTCTAAGTGAATCCCTTTAGCGAACATTTCTGGCACCTGCGGTGCCAAAGGGTTTTTAAGAGATACATGGTAGGTTTTTTTGCAGGCATGATTAGGTGAGGTAATAGTGTGGTTCCATTTGCCATCATTGGTAATTAGTACTAGGCCTGTTGTATCTATGTCCAGTCGGCCAGCTATCTGCAAGTCCTTGATAGGGAGTGTACTTACTTTTTTTCCAACAAAACTTTCATCTTGTTGCAAAAGGTCGATAACCGTTGGGTGTTCTCCATCCGTATTGGCACAGACAACACCTTCAGGTTTGTTAAGCATGAGGTAAACATTACCAATAGGCTTAACTTTTTCTCCATCTATAGTGACAATGTCGCGACTACTTTTTACTTTGTCGTCTGGTGACTCCGCGTCTTCACCGTTGACACACACACGTTTAGCTTTGATAAGTTTGCGCACATCGGAGCGGCTATATTGAGTGTTGTTGCTGATGAACTTATCTAATCGCATGGGGTTCTCACGACATATTCACTGTGTTATGGCTTTTTTAGGCCCGAACTACTCAGACCTAAGCTTGCGTTCTCCTGAGTCCACGGTTTGGTAGATCAAGGTGTTAATAGTCATTGGCCCGACACCCCCTGGAACAGGTGTTACTGCGCTGGCTTTTTCCTTGAGAGGAGCCAGTTCAATATCACCAACTCCACCGGGGTGGTAACCTGCATCAACCACTACGGCACCTTCTTTGATCCACTGAGCTTTGATAAATTCCGGCTTGCCTACAGCACCTATAACGATGTCTGCCTGAGCTATGTGGTCGGACAAGTTGACGGTACGCGAATGACAGATAGTAACTGTTGCATTGGCGTTGAGTAACATGGCTGCCATGGGTTTGCCTAATATAGGGCTGCGTCCCACTACTACGGCATGTTTACCTGCTAAAGCAATATCATAAGCTTCTAATAGTCGCATAATACCTTTTGGTGTTGCACAGCCGTAGGCTTCTTCCCCCATCGCCATGCGGCCAAATCCCAAGCATGTTACACCATCCACATCTTTACTCGCATCGATTGCATCAAAGCATAAACGCTCATTAATCTGCTCTGGTACGGGATGTTGTAAGAGGATGCCATGCACATTTGGATTATTGTTGAGCTCCATGATCTTGTTATACAACTGTTCGGTTGTAGTAGAGGAGGGGAGCTCGATCTTCAGTGATTCCATTCCTATCCGGGTACAAGCGTTGCCTTTCATCTTAACGTAAGTGGCCGAGGCGGGATCATCACCTACCAAGATGGTGGCCAAGATGGGAGTACTCCCGGTTTGTTCTTGCAACGCAGAAACACGTTGTGAAAGTTCGATTTCGGTTTTTTGTGCCAGGGCTTTGCCATCGAGAACTAACGCGCTCATGTAAAAACGGTCCTTTCGGGATAAGTGAATATTTTAAATAGACCGCCATTGTCCCATAGCTTGACTAATGCAACAAATAAATGAATAAAATCAAACTGATAGCTAATAAAACACCAATTTAAAAAATGTTTCAAATTGGCGTTGACGAGAGGGGGGAGCATGGGTATTATGCACGCCTCTCGAAACATGACTGTTTGAGTTGAGACAGAGGTTTACGGAGTGTAGCGCAGCCTGGTAGCGCGCCTGCTTTGGGAGCAGGATGTCGGGGGTTCGAATCCCTCCACTCCGACCATTTCGAGCCTGCTTTAATGAGCTCAATAAGCGCCCGTAGCTCAGCTGGATAGAGCAACGGCCTTCTAAGCCGTGGGTCGCAGGTTCGAATCCTGCCGGGCGCGCCATAGTATCTCTAGGGGCAAGTGTCTTTAGTTAATGGTGATATAGCTTTATGCATGAAGCTGTTAACTATGCTTAAATTATATATGATGCTATCGGTTTTGTTCTTTATTGATATCCATATGTAATGGTGAACGTAGCTCAGTTGGTAGAGCCCCGGATTGTGATTCCGGTGGTCGCGGGTTCGATCCCCGTCGTTCACCCCAAAAAACTATTTTAAAATCAATAACTTAGCGTCGACGCTAGATGTCTTTGCCACACTTTTTGCCACACTTTGTCCTGCAGCAGTATCAATTTTCTTAAATTCTTCTAGTGTTTTCTGTTTATTTATCCAGTTCGCATATGTGGTCAAAAATACTTGAACGCTATGGCCAAGCTCTCTAGCTGCAATCGCTGGGTTTACTCCTTCTTCTAATAAGAATGTGGCATATGAGTGCCTGGTGTTTTTCATGGGTCTATGACGAATGCCCAAAATTGTTAGTGCTGATTTCCAAAGATCGTTCTGAACTTCGCCGGTCATTATTCGATCGCTGTTGGATGGGTGCCTAAATATTGGGCCTTCATTCGTTGGGTGATTTTTCCGCGACAATCTGAGTGCTTGGGCTGCTCGCGGATTTAAGTGAACATCCCTAATAACCCTTGTTTTTGTGTGAGGTTTTAATGTACCCCTTGAGACCGCTTGGTCAATTCTTATGTAGTCTTTATTGAAGTCGATGTTACTGATTGGCAGTGCAATTATTTCCGATGGGTTTCTCAACCCCGTAAAAAAAGCGACTTCAAAATATGGTCCCCATTCTGAGGTGTTGTAAAAATATTCAATTATTTTTTCAACTTCATCGCGCTCAAAAGGGTCAGGCAAATCTTTGTTTAACTTTCGGTGCTCTAGATCGTCGCATGGATCATCAGAGATAAGCCGCATTTTTTTTGCAAACTTAAAAATGCTCTTCAATGGCCCAATTTCGTTATTAAAGTACTTTGGTGACTTTTCATTCAGCTGCGTGACGGTTATGCATTCATTTATATGCGAGTAGTCGATATCTTTAATGTCGATTGGGAAGAGTGCAGACCAGTGTCTATTTAATATGCGTTTGTAGTCGCGTTTTGTATCATCGAGTACAGATAGGCTTTTAAGCCAGTCTAGTGCTACATCGAAAAACCTTGTTGATTTTATGGTCTTCTGGGCTCTCGGTGATGATGGAAAATGTTCGGCATAGTCAAATACGCCCGCCTTTATTAAAGTCGTAATTTTTGACCGAAGTCGAGAAGCTTTTTCGCAGTTGGAAGGGGTTGGATTCCAGTCGAGTGTTTCCCAGACTCTCTTGCCTTGCCAGCTGAACCAGATTTGGATTGATTTTTCCCGCGCTTTGATCCCGGGCCACTTTTTGTCCAATTGTTATACTCCGCTAAATTAATGTGTATTTCCCCGTCCGGGTCGTAGTGATAGTGTTTTTTTTCTATCCAAACTCGGTGTATCTTTGATTCTACTTTCCGACGAGTCCAGCCAAGCATTTTAGCAAACTGTCCTATTGGTAGTGTTTCTAGGCCCTTTGAGATAAAAATAACCTCTGGTCTAGGTTCGTTGGTATTATCTTTGCTGGTGCTCATCTTGCTTTTACCTATCGCTTAGCGGGTTCCATTCATTATGTTCGCAGCCGTCACACTGCACGCTGATTGAGTATTTTTTCGATGTGCCATCTTCCTCGTCATAAATATTAAGGCCATGCGCTAGTGTGTATTCGGCTTCGTAAAGAGATTCATTGTCAATGCCATCGCTCTCGACCTTAAAGCCTGCGTATTCTGCTAATGCTTTTATTTCTTTGCCATTTATAATCATGTTTTTTCCTACTTCTCAATTCTTGCTTGATAGCTGTTAGTGTTTAAACGTTAAATCGTTCTAACCATAGTCTATTTAATGCATCATCTTGCAGAGTGAAATAGCCTACTATCCTAGAATCTGAATCGGTTTTAGGGTCGTAGTTGTCGTCAACTGAGACCCTCCATTTTTTTCTTAGGTTTTCAAAGTCGATGCTACCAATACACTTTTCATCGCTTTCAAATGTTGCTTTTTTAATTAAAAAAGCATTTGCCTTTTTGGCTTCGTAATTAGGGTTTAATTCAATCCGATAATCGCCGTCATTAAATTTATTTTCCATATCTGTAACCATCTATTTTAGATTTATTCATGACATTTGCCTTTTTATCCAAATACGCCAGTTTTTATGTGTGCGGCCCATGTGATAGCAGTGGCTACTATTGCTATTGCTGTAATGGTTAAATAATCTATAGGTTGTAATTTTTTATCTTCTTTAATATATCTTTTCTCAAACATATCTTCTGCTTTACTTTTCATGATTTGCTACAAGTCCTATAAATTCATCGAATAAAACCCACAAGAGAGCGGGTGACCAAATAATCAAAGATAGTATCGAGAGCAATTCATTACCGCTAACCACGCTCTTAATGGTTGGATCGTTACTTAGCATTAGTGGGGCGCTGGCGGCGTATATGAATGTTACTCCGGTGAAGAGTAGTCCCAGGAATCGGAATAACCTTCCGGCTTTCCTTTTCATAAAATTTACTACTTTTTTTACTGTTTTCTTCATCGTTAAAGATTCCTATGACTGACGATAATGCTGTGGCAATAATGGCAATTGTAATTAATGAGTGTATGTTGTTATGCCGCTTCATTTGCTGTGCCTTTTTTTTCTCTGGATTGATATCCAAGCATTTAACTTTAAATTCGACGTGCTCAAAGTGTTCGCCGTATCGACGATCGCGCTCTATTTCCTCAAGAATTATATTGTTGAGTTCTGCAAGAATTGTGTAGGCTTTTAGTGTTGTCTCTTCGCGTTGCTCTAAGCCATTGGGGTATTTAAAAACCGTCGTTGCTGTTAGCTCCCAAAGCAAATGAATATCAAAATAAATAGTGTTTTTATGTTGCTTGAACATTTGGTCTGCCATTGTTCGCATGACAGGGTTTTTATGTCCCACTTTAAAGTTGAGGGCTTGGCGTGTTGTGACTTCGTCTTTCTCTGGGTTTTTATCAACCCATGACAAAGACATACCTTTAACCAATCGACGCGCTCTTGTTTTAATGTTGTGTTTTGCCATGGGTGAGTGCCTTAAAAAATATATTGTGTTAGGGTTTACAGTGGTGCTTCTGAAATAAAAACAGAGCCTTCATTAATGTTTTCTTTTACTTCGTCTACTACCTGTGTAACAGCATCCTCTATTACCAAGTGTGGCGTGATGATTGTGTACCACATCTGCAAACCCTGTTGCAGAATGCGATAGCGAAAGCGGGCCTCAAGCTCGTAGGTATCGCCACCTTGAAATGCTCTTGTGTTGATCTTGATTTTTTCAGGAATGCTTAGCTGTCCATTGGCCCCAGCATTTGCGCCTATGCTTTCCACATATTCAAACTGAGTTTCGCCATTGTCTAATCGGATGCTGGATTTAAAATCAACATCTTTTTTGGCTTTCAGTGATGATGCAATTTCTAGCATTTCGGCGGCATTGGGTTCTGCGATGTTGCGCGAGTTCTCTTCGATAAACAAAGCAAAATCCTCTTGCCCCATTTTGTTGTTGCTATTTAGCACCCATGTCGAAAATTCTTTTGTCTTGGGGCATCGATAGCGCGCTACATGTTTGCACCATGCGGGTGTGTCATGATCTGCGTGATAGTCTAGTATTGCAACAAAATCCCCTTGCTGCTGGTCAACAAAAATAGCGCTATCAGTAGTGGAAAATTTATTGTAGTACTCGATAAAGCTTTCACTTGAAAGTAGCGTAATATGTTGCTCTAGTCGCTTAGGTTTTTCTGCGCGACTATCTACTAAATTTTCTAAGCTATGGATTTCCATGCCTTCTGGTGTAATAAATACCGGCACGTTATCGACATTTGTCTGTATTGTTTGGGTCTTGCCCTTTTCAAAGATTTCGACAATGTCACTATTGCTGTCGTTCATAATATTCCTCGTTATCGTTTTATTGGTTAGTGAAGACTGTTAAAGAGATTTCGGTGTTTGTTGGGTTTCAACAATCTGGCGAGCAGTTGTCTGTTCTTCGCTGACAGCCCGTAGATTTAATTCGCCTTGACTTGGGTCTGTGCGCTGCAGGTTGCCGTCAGGGGTGCCCCACATGATGGTCTGGCCTCGTTCAAACTCAGGCTCTTTTGTGGTGATGGTGTCGGTTAAGAAGTACTGCCCTGTATCACCTTTATCTGGGATGATGGATATCTTTAATGTGATAGCGCCTTTCTTGCCAGTATCACGACATTTGCCAACTAAGTCGTTTAGTGTTTCGCTTAGCTCTTGTTGTGTCCGACCGCTTCGCAGTTCGGATACGGTATGTAAAAATAAATCTGCACGGTGTGCCATGGTGAGTGTCCTCTAAAAGTAATTTTCCAGGCTCATTGAAACAACGATTAATGCCAGCGCAATCGAGAGCCATAGGTAACTACGCAGGCAGGATTTATTATTCTTGGCGTTCATGATGAAGGCTCCTGTTTCTTTGCTTCTTCGTGATCGTTTATAAACCCACGCAAGAAGGCTTTTCCATTCTCTGTGACTTTTACTTCACGAATAGTGAATGTGTGAGTGCCTTTATTTATTTCACGTTCGCTGTTAATGAATCGACCTAGCCTTACTTGCTGACTGCTTGCAATGCATTTGTTGTCGCGATCGCGATAGAGAATGCCGTTGTTTTCAAGCATAGAAAAAAGTGTTTTTGATTCAACACCTAAAGATGTGGCGGCTTTAGAAATCGATTCTAGTTTTGGTTTTCTGTACATCGTTGCCTCCCTCGTTAGGAGTGAATAGAATTTACTTTTTAGTTGTGCTATTAATATTTTGTTTGGTTGGTAATGGGCGAAACTTTCTAATCATTTTTACGTAGTTGGTGCCGCTCTTAAATTCCGCCAGCATCCCCGTGGCTTTGCATAATTGATTAACGCATTTTTCGTTGATAGCGGTAGGGTGAATAAATATGGTGGCCATGGTCTTTTTTCCTAAATATTAATTGCTGGTATTAATCCAACGCGTTCAGAAATAGATTTTTTGTGAAACATTGTGTAACCAACCGTTTTTTCTAATTCTCTGTAGCGGGAAAACAAGCTGGGTCGATGCTTCATGCCGTTTTTTAAGTCGTTGTCGCTGCCTAGGACACAGAAAACGCATGATAATCTTTCGTTGCCTGCGTTATATGCCCAAAATGGTTTTTGATTCGAAAGCCCAATGGTTCTAAATACATCTTCAGTTGTAAGCGTAAAAATGGGTAGTAAGTTATACACTTCCCGTCCTGCTTTGCTTAGCTCTTTATTTGTTTCAAAGCTTAGTTTTTTAGAGCGTGTGCAGGATTCTTCCGCTCGAATGCCTAAGCAATTCACCGCAAGAGTGGCTTGTCTTGCTTTCATGTCTCGGCGAATAAACTTGTAAATTGGCCCAGTTTTTAACTCTGAAGTACACCAGCGTGACGCAGCGCTTGGCCAGCTTGGGGCATCGGGCCGAACGCTAAAGCGATGCAGTACGTAATCAAGTAAATTCTTTTCGCGGCCATCTTTCCAGACAGCTTTAACAATATTTAGCTGGTGGTGAATGTTTGATTTTATATGCTCTTGTATGCCATCCCACTCAACTTCACCAAGGTCAGCATGCACAACAACAATCTGATCGTGCGGAACAAGATTTTTTAGCATGGCATACATGGCTTGACTGTCTTTTCCACCGCTGTGAGATACATAAAAAATTGCACCTCGGTCGCAAAGAGTTTTTATATTGCTGAGTATTCCAGTGTTCATATTATTTTCCTGTTGGGTTGCTCAGCATATTTACAGGTAGCTGTCGATGGCTTCTATAACGCCTGCAAGGCATAGGCTCTTGGCTACATATGATTTACTGCTGCTTGCATCTAGTATTTTCTCAATGCTGTGCTTTAGTTCTGGCTTAACGCCATAAACATAGGTGATGCTTTCATCTTCGCGCTCGGCTTCAGTAAATCTAATTATTCCAGTGGCTTCGCGTTTTCTATTCGCCTCGATATCCATAAGTTAAATCCCTAGTGTGTTGGTTATCATGCGCTGAGCACATCGAGCGCGTGAAAGATTAAAAATTGCTTGTGCTGCCAATCGTCTAACTCTATCTATGTCAAAGTTCATGCTGCTTTCCTTTGTGGGTGAAAATAAACTTCGATTTGATGGTGCGTCGTACAATTAATAATACTTGAGGTTATATTATTGTCAATACCTGTAGTTATATTTTTTAAGTAGCGGATAATTTTTTGATTTTAATTGCTGTTTTAAGGTGGGTTTTCTTGCTGTGTATTTGCTTCTACGGGAAGGTGAAATCCAAAAAAATAGATATTTTCGATTAAATCAATAATTTAAGGTGCCACTAATAGATTTTTAAATTATAAGAAAATGTCAATACATACTTCCTTATTATGAGTTGGCAAATCCACGTTATAAAAACTACCCAGATTTAACCAAAATAAGGATTTATGTGTCAAAAACCTTTGGCTTTAGTCTTGACTTTAAAAAATCAATATATTTTTTCGGAAATGTATAACTTATTTAAAGAAAATAGAGTTTTGAATGCCATAATGATTTCATGTAAAATTCGCTTAAGATATAACCAGATATTATTTTTATTATTTATTGTCACATAGTGGATTTTATTCCCAGGGAGATACTTAGTGCCTATAGTAACGATTAAGATTCGATCTGATGCTAAGTTAACGAAAAAGCAGATGTACGAACTAAAGTCACTAATTGAGAGTGTTAGTCATGATTTCACTGTGATTGGCGCTAAATACGATGAGGATGATTACATTGAGCAAGATGGAACTGTATCGCAGATTTTTTCTTCACCCGAATCTTTATTGAGAATGGATGGGGGGCTTAGTCTCAGATTTCGTCGAGCTAGAAAAACCAAGGTGCATATGAGTAAATCGATAGACAGTATCACCCCAGAAGATAGTGCCTATCATGCGGCGGCAAAGAAAATAACTAAAGGGGAGTATGTGAATTTTTATGAGCTTATGATTGCTGCTAAATTTCTTGATGTTTCACCAGCATGGTTGATATATGGCTATGGTAATGTGGGCGACCGGTATGATGACAGTGAAGGCTATTTATTGTCTAAATTAATGATTGAATGCAGAGAGCTTTCATGTGGTGATATGGAATTGGTTGTAAGTGTCGCACAAGATCTTAAGCAACACCGCTTAGCTTCTTCTTAGTTTTAGCTAGCTCTATCAGCTCGATAAAATCCCTATCTTCTAATCCTCTGACGGCCTCAGCCAGCTCGCTCATTCGGCTGTCATCGTCAATATTCGGTGGTAGCTCTGCATCCCTACTCAATCTGGAGCTAAAATCAGATATTGGCACTCTGAGTAGGCGGGAAAATACTATCGCAACCCTAACATTTAATGGATTCGTTCCGTTCAGATAATGGCTCACAGCAGCTTGGGAAATGCCGCCGAGCGCATCTCCTAAAGCCTCTTGGGTGAGCTTTAGCTTGGCTTTTTTTTCGTCGTATATTTTTTTAAGCGCCAAGCATTCTGCTATTTCTTCTTCAGATAATATTTTCTTTTTACTCATGCTTTGATCGTAATACCTGGAGTACTAACTTGCCATAACCATAGGTATTGACATTAAATATAACCACAGGTAGTATTTTATGGTGCTCCAAAGGTATGAGGCTTTTTAAATGAATCACAAAGAAGAAACTCCGCTAAGTGAATGGCTTAGTGTCCCTGGAAACAATCCTTCTGTTCTCGCTAGATTGACCAAGTTTAGTCAGTCTGGTGTTAGAAAGATGAGCCTAAGTGATAGGGCTATCTTCGTTGTCGAGGATATTGACGGTATCAGGTTGTTCGAATACAAAGAGTTGGTTAGTCCAAAAGATAGGTTAAGTCTGTTCTCAGGTATTTCGTAAGCTAAAAAATTCATCTTAAAAATGGTTTGGTCTTTTCAATTCCAATTATTCTAATGCTTACAGGTAAAAAAATATGATCGACTACACTCAAAATCCCACGGATTTGCTTTTGGTGTATATGAATAAGTGGCGGTATCTTGTGAATGTTGGCCGCAAAGGTGTGTCAGCAAGCCTATTGTCTCATGCTAGAAAATTTAAAACTGCGCTGCGCGGTTTAGGTGTGAGACATCTTTTAGATAATCCCGATATAACCGAGCATGATGTCGAAATGTTTGGTCAACGCTTATATCGCAACCTTGGTGCTTATCCCCCACAAAAAGCTGACGCCCGAAAATTCTTTGATTTATTGCCTGTCATTGTTGCCGAGATGCCCGAAAACTTGCGTGTTGAATTTCTTAATAAGTTTTTTAAAGACGCGGGCCTCGTTTTTCATTCAACGAAAACCTTTACGTCAGAAGGGCGCTTATCTGTCAGTGATGCTTTGAAATATGTCAACGAGCGTTCAAGTGCATTGTTAGATGGGCTGCTGGATTTGGCGGACGGTATTGATCCTGGTGAGTTGGAAGCAGCGCATAATCAAGCAAAGCAATTGTTATCTGTTGTTTTGAGTGTTTTATTAACTGTAGAGGGAATGATTCGTGAGTGAGCAAAGTAACAGCCAAATTAAGGCGGACGCGATTAATGAATTTGTGTGTTCAATTATTGGCGCGCTAGAAAGCGGTTTTATTGATAGTGATCCAAATAGTATGACAATAGCGGAGCTTCATCGCGTAGCGCAATGTTATGTTGAAGATTTATACGGAGTTAAGCTGCCTCACATTGTAGAGCAATGGGGAATAGAGACGGCAAGACTTTGTGGCTACACCGGCAAAACTGAGGTGGTCGTCCATGGGGAGTGAGAAGTTATGCGAACTGTTGCCTAATAAAATTAAGAGCCTCTTCGCAGTAAAAAGACCGCCTGACTTTGAGGTAGAGGATTATCTCGACCGCTGGTGGATTATTCCGCGCAATAAGTATTTTAATATTTATCTGCACAAATTTATTGCATCTGATGATGACCGCGCGCTGCATGATCATCCTTGGTACAGCGTGTCTTTTTTGTTGTCCGGCGAAATAACTGAGCATACCTTTAACCGAGTAAGGTTTATTCCCCGATTTTTTCCTGTATTTCGCAGTGCTAAATTCGCGCACCGTTTAGAAGTGGTGAAAGGCCCCGTTTGGACAATATTTATCACTGGCCCGAACTTGCGCGACTGGGGTTTTTATGCGCCTGAAGGCTGGATGTTTTACCAAAAGTATATTGATAAGTATGGCACCAAGGTAAATAAAAAAATAAGCAAGCGAGGCTAGCAGCATGAAAGCATTATCAATCAAACAGCCTTGGGCTTGGCTCATTGTGAACGGCTACAAAGATGTCGAGAACAGGAGTTGGAAATACAAGCCTGGATTTACCGGTGGTCTTTTAATTCATGCGAGTAAGGGCTGTACTAAAAAAGAATATAGCGAGGCTGTGGCATTCGCTCAAGACATTAATCCCAATATAAATATTCCATCATTTGAGTGTTTAGAAAAAGGCGGAATTGTTGGCTGTGTATTTATGGAAGGCGTTGTTACTCGTTCATGTTCAAGATGGTTTACAGGGCCTCTTGGTTTTGCTTTTAGTAAAGCTGAGGTTTTCCCGTTTACGCCGTGTGTCGGCCAGCTTGGTTTTTTTGAGCCTAATTTTTCTGAGGTGCTTGTATGAATACTGAAAAATTTAAAGAGATATCGGAATCAATTACATTGCATGGTCTTGGTTTTATACAGATCAAGTTGCAAGGCAGGCAAAGACTTCATGTATGGCATCCTGAGTTGCCGCGACGAAAATGCTTTGAGCACTCCGCGATTCATGATCATAGATTTTCTTTTACATCTCGCGTGCTTATTGGTGTTCAAAAAAATCAGTATTGGCAAGCTATGCCGTGGAAGGGTGAAGAAACCCATGATGCTTATTTGCACGAAGGTGAAAGAATGCCGTGCGGCGGAAGGCCCTGGATTCATAGCGGGCAATATGCACTGGAAAAGAAACGGGGCTTGGAAGTTATTAGGGCTGGTGAAGAGTATCACGTAGCTGAATATAACATGCATTCTACAGAGTCCGATGGCATTGTTATCACGCTAATGACTAAGCGTTATGAATACCCTAAAGGCGCTCGTTCCTTTTGTGAGATCGGTGTAGAGCCTGATACCAACTTTGACCGCTATCAGCTCTCTGAGTCCGAGTTATGGGATGTTGTTGCTGACGCTTTTGTGTCTGGTTATTCGAGCCAATAAAACTTTCTTGTTGTGAGAGTCATTCGCGGGGCTTGAAACGTATTGTGTGTACCGTGCTTGCCGCAAGCACACAGCCATCATATCGGTGGTGCGGCAGTTTTTTAGCAGTGTTAGGTGGTTTATATGATCGTCTCAAAATATTTTTATTAATTTTTAATCTGTAATTCTTATTTCTGTTTGTTTTTTATCGAATATTTATTCGAGGGTATTTTTTTGCCCAAAATTTCCCGATTGACGGCTAGCTAAACGCAGGGTCGGGATCTTAAAAAGCGCGTACTGGGGTTCTCTACACACGCGCAGCCGCAAGAGTGGCCCAGCATTGAGCAACTGCGGTGAGTTTTCTTTGGTTCTAAGCATGAAGAAAATTTACTTGAGTTGTATCGATCCGTGGTGATGGACAGGCGTAGAGGTCGCACTGCAGCGATACGTCCATAGCGAGATAGTGCATGTCTAGGCTCGCCCCGTATTCTCCGTGACGTGACGTCCGCGTTGTTAATACTGGAAGCGCTAGTCTGCCTTAAATGGTTAGGCGAGCGTTTGCCCGACAAGCAACCGATCTGATCAATCCATGTTGGTAAGATTTTAAAACAACGATTAAAAATAACTATACGTTTATAACTAAACAAAATGAGTAAACATTTAATTAACTAAGGTAACTACGATGAAGTATAAAAAAATAGATTTAGGTGATTTTGATAAGTTGATCGAAGTTGATGCCATGGAAAGTTATATTGATTTTAGGATCAGCGTAAAAAAACCGTTGACGCAAAGGGCATTTAATCAAGCGATGAAAACCGCCGTTGATGGCTCTAAAAAACTTGTGATGTCGCCAACTGAAATTATTGACTATACGGTTAATAAGGGTTGGCAGGGCGTAAATATTGGTTACATCGAAGCTTCGAAGGTGAGGGAAATGAATATGGAACATGAAACAGCTTTGGGCGTAAATAGGTATTTTGCTAGCAGGTCAACACGAGAAATACCTTTAAATCAAGAGTTGTTCGACAACTCATGGGCTGATGATATGGGAGATTTAATGCAGTGAATATTTCAATTGATACACCAATAGATGAAATTTTAAAAGCCTGGGCAAGTTGGTCGTATGTTAATTTTTCTGTCACAAGCCCAATGTGGATTTTGGCTGATCTCAAGGTTAATCCATTTTTTAATAATTTAATTCATATTGCTGATGACGACGCGCTGAAAGTGGATGCGGCGGTAGGTGCATTAAAGCAAGAAGATCCCTTTCTGCATAAATTACTCGTTAATAGGTACTGCTATAAGTGTACTTATAGGGATATTTCTGAGTCTATGAAAATGGGTATGAAAAAAATACGAAATAGTATTATTAAGATAAATAAGTTTATCCAAGAAAAATTATTTGGCTCATGCGATGACGAAGGCGGCTTAGATTTTTACTCATATCCTAAAAGAAAAGAGGCTAAATACACTATTAGTGAGGGCGCTTGGAGGTGTGCGTTAAGTGAGTATTTAGAAAATGATTTAACGCAATCAGATAAAAATATTAAATAAGTGTAAAATAGGGTATTGCGCAGGGAGAGCAAAATCTGTATATTTCAGGTATAGTGAAACGAAGTGTTAATTAAATAGACCCGCAACCGCAAGGAAGCGGGTTTTTTTATGCCTGTAAATCCTTGTTTTTTTACTCGCCCTTGAGTGGCCCTTGTTGAGTGGGCCTTTTTTTGGATGTCTTCTTATGCCGTACAAAGACCCCAATAACGCTAATTTGATAACCGTTATGCTTGCCTTAATTCTTGCAACCTGGGGTTGTATGGTCTCGTATTTACTGCGTTTAAAAGCGGGAACTATTACAAAGTTTTCCGTTATTGGGTTTTTGGTAGAAATGGTTATATCAGGCTTTGCATGTGTGATGATTTATTTGCTGTGTATGCAGTTTCGTGTTCCCGAATTATTAACGGTGTTTATAAGTGGCATGGCGGGGCACTCAGGTGCTAGCACGATTTCAGTTTTAAAAAGGATTAGCGACTCGTTCTTGGGTTCGCTTTTTAATGTTAATACCAAAAAGGGTGGGAAGCATGAAAATTAAGGGTGTTATAACCACGACGGCAACCGCTGTTGTTTTCTTTTTGATTGTCCTTGTTTTTGCTTTAGATGCTGAAGCGCAGGCAAAAAAGGCATTTACTCCATATTTAGAGTTGGGTACTACCGTTGTGCATTCCACTGTGAGAGTGGGCGGCGCCGGTGTTGTGCTCTACAAAAAGTGGGATGTCCATGTAGGTGTGATGGGTGAAGGTGATACGCGAAAGCATGGATACCAAGATCAAAAGGTGTTTTATTCTTTTTCACGAATTGTACATCCAAAGTGGCGTGTCTTAGGTGGTGAGCTAAGGCCAAGGATTGGCATTGCTTATACATCGGATTTTCAGTTGGTGGGAAGGCGAAATTACAGGCTGGGGTTAATCCTGCATTACTCTGTTTTTGAATTAGAGTATTTTCATTATTCGAGTGCAGGGATTAATGATAATAATCGTGGTGTGGATGGGTTAGCTGTTAGGGCGTTGTTTTAACAATGACAAGTACTCACGATCATATTGCCATTATTGAATCCCCTGGCTATGGATTAAGAGGGGATGCACCTAATGGTGATTATGTACCGCCGCCTATACCCGTTTTAAATCCTGGGCCTTCATTGCGGTTATTGGATTTTAGTTTGCCCAATGGCAGCCCCGCGCCTGCGCCGTTGGTGCCAAGGGCGGGTACATTTGAGGTGCGCAACAATCAATTATTTCCAACGGGCAATCAGCCGGCGCCCGCTATTGGTTGGTTAATTGGTGCAGATACGGGAATGTCTGACGGTATTATCAGTGCGACGTATTTCCCCAATGGCGGCGATGGAAACGAAACGGGCATTATGATTCGTTATCGTGATAATGAGAATTTTATTGACTGTGTAAATTTAAATGGCACGTTGGCTTTAGTGCATGTAGAAAACAATGCACCCGTTGCCACACTTGGGACATACGCTATTCCTAATTATGATCCTAATGTTCCTCCTCGCGGTGTTATCAGAGCGTTTGGTGAGTCAATCGAAGTTTTTTGTAATGGTGTTTTGGCTATTAGCGCTAGGTTAGCAGCGTTAAGCACAGAAACTGTCTGGGGGTTTAAATACGCAGGGTTGGCGGCTTCCATGGGTAATTTGTTATTACCCAATGCGGCAGCCCCTATTATTGATAACAGTCATTATTATGTCGCTGGTCATTCGCTATTTACCTATGACGGTGGTGATGCTGCACCAAACACCGATTACACAAGAGCAGGCACATGGATAGGTTTGTTTGCTGCTGAGAGTAGTATGCAAGCATCGGGGGCGGCTGAGTTCGGACAAATTACAACGATCAATACTAACTGGGCTGACAACGGTGTCCCTGTTGGTGCTCAATTGGCTTACTCCTCGAATAGTTACGATCCGTGGCCAAGTGGAAGTTTTGCTGATCAGGATTTTGACCAGCTGATTTTCATGGCGTCGAATTTTGAGCAGGAAACAGAGACACCGCAATCCTATTTACCTAGAGTGTTAACGCTTATAGATAATATTCGCGCTGAAGAGCCTTTGGTTGAGGCGCTTATGTATGTGCATTGGCCTGAGTCTAATTTAGCGGGTTCTTTTGCGGATGTGCTAAATCTCACTAATGCAGAGTGGGTGACCTATAACACATATTCTCGTGGCGATTATTTAAATTGGCATATTGCGTGGTTTAATGAAATTTTAGCGGCTCGGCCTAATTTAACGTTACGCGTTATGCCGGTGTATCCTGTTATTGCCGACATGCTGGAAAATTTACCTTTTCTTTCTTCTGTGGTGTGGACGGATTTAATGGGAGATTCTTCTCCCCATGGAACAGAAACTATGTATTTATTGTGTGGCTTGGTGTCGTATATCTGTATGTATTCGCAAGCGCCTGATTTAAATAATTTTTCTGTCCCTGCAGGAGCAACACAAGTGATTAGCCAAGTGGCCAATAATCTACCGGCCATTGTTACCTATGCAGCGGATCGTTTGAACTACTACAACAATAACGGGGTTAAGGTGTACTAATGGCCTTTCTAGTGGGTATACAGAATAGCGGCACGGGTAGCGGCTTTTTTGGTTTTGGTTCGGGTAATGCCAATGTAACAGGATTGGCGGCTTTGGCAGAAGGAAGGGCGACAACGCTAAATACCAATATCACCAACTTTGGGCCTAACAATGCCATTCAGGTCGTTATTTATAGGCAGGCTGGTGGCGTAGGCTCGTATGATTTATTTTCTACGGTTGAGGTGCCCAATGGCCCAGCGCCGCAAAGCACTCCTTTAGCAACCCCTCTTGATGTTGTTTCAACTAGTGATAATTACAATGTTTTATTGCTGGGTGACGTGACGGGCGTTGGTGGGTCGAGTGATTTCTTTAATGCAGCTGTTGGTGCTGTTGCAAATGAAACCGGTGGTTTTGCTGCGAGTTACAATGCGGCACCTTCGACATTGGGGACTGTTACAGGTGAGGCTGCAGGGCCAATCTTTTGGAACCTAGACGGTGATTTAGCGTCTAGCGCTAACTTGGGTGTAAGGGAAACATTTTACGATCCACAAACTAATAATGTTGTTGCTGATGGCGATTACAGTGTGTGGGTTCTGGATCAGTCGATGTCTATTTTGGTTGCCGAGCAAACGATAACGTCTAACGCAGGTGTTCTTGAAGTATCGGGACAAGGCATTCCCGTTGAAAACACGATAGTATATTTAGCTGTTAGAGCTGCATCTGAGAGTGATTCAAATGTTGCGGTAACGGTTGTTCCTGCCACTGTACTTGATTTGGATGCGCCATAATGCCTAATTGGAGTTACGGTAGTCATCGGCGAGCAGACAATGCAGGCTGGAATTATGGCAGTCATGCTTTTATCTCTGGTCCAGTGATTGCTGGTTTCGTTGGTCGTTTTGCTCCAGGTGAGCAAATTGATATTACAACTGCGCTGCTTGGTGAAATTAATTCCGTTGTTGTAAGCCATCCTGTATTAAGTGGCTCTTTTAATTTAACCATTGATGACGTCTCAATTACTGATCATGTGTTGGCAACGCTTCCAGAATTTATTGATCCTTTTGCGTGGGGTCAAAGTGATTTAATTATTACGGTGAGTGATGGGACGGATAGCGCGCAATTAACAGGGCAAACACTACTGGCACAAAATGGCTGGTTGTATTTTAGTTTGGCTGCGGTACCGGATAATAGTAACTCAGACTCATTGGTTAAGCTGGCTCAGAACTCACCGATTCCTGGCACTGACAATCCACGCTTTCCTGGTTATGTGCCGGAGTTAGGTCAACAGATCCAATACACGATTGATCCCGCGCTTACTGTTAATAATCATTCTATTGTGTTTGTTGATCCGGTACAGGTTGTAACAGGCCGTTATAGAATTCGTTATTTAGACGGTTCTACGGCGCGTTATATTGAAGCGCCGTTTATCATTGGTACGCCAGATGGCTCGCTTGATGTATTTAGTTTTGCTGCCATTAATGAGGCTTTGATAAATACTCAACAGTTATCTGAAGTGATTACGCCAGCAGGCGCTAATCAAGAGCTGGCAATTAGTGTTACGGGTGGTGAGTACTCAATCAATGGCCGTGCTTTTGCAGCTGCTAATGGTGCTTGGTTTCCGGGTAACAGTATTCAGTTGAGGGCTAACTCAGCAGCAACGTATCCAGGTAGCACGGACGTTGTTTTAACCATTGGCGGTGTCTCTGCTACATGGTCGATTGTGAATCGATCTGTTGCACCTGATACCGTAGCTCCAGTAATAACGCTGGTGAATGGCTTGACAATAGAGCATGTTATCAATACGCCCTTTATTGATCCTGGCTATTCCGCTATCGATAACGTAGATGGTGATATTAGTTCACGTGTTAACATTGTGGGTGGTGTCGATGTCTCGGCTGTTGGCGCTAATTCATTAACGTATAGTGTGACTGATGATGCAGGTAATGCGGTCAGTGTTACGCGCACTGTGAATGTGGTTGCGCCTGTTGTTGTTCATGAGGGATTTATTAGCGGCAAGCTTCGCCTTTATCCTTATGACAGGTTAGCAGATAATGGTTGTTTGCAGTATTTTCACGATAACTCAATGCGGTTGGTTTTGTCGGATGTTCGGGCGGGCTTTACTGGTAATGTTATTTCTGATGCTGTGGTGACGGCGTCGATTCTTGATGGTTCTGGTGTGGCTATTGTTGGATTTGATGTGGATAGTCCCATGGTGTTAGTCGCTGGCTCTTCGAATAATTACTTTATTGATATCACAGTGGATGCTCAATTGGATTTAAGTGGGCGTTATTATGTGGTGGTTAAAGTGGTAGCGCCTGGTGGTGCGCAAAGCTCATGGAGTGAATGCATTGAAGTGGTGAAAAGGACTTCATTTATTGAGCGTCGATTAGTTTTTTCTCTACCTGTCATTATTTAATCGGATACCCCCCCCTATGGGTTAGGTTCTCCTGTCGGATCGGTGGGGTACGGAAGGCAGGCCCGCAAAAAATCATTAATGTTGATTTCCTATAGGGGGTTGTCATAGCACCCTAAAATAAGGTGTTTTATGGACTTTCTTAATTCTCATGTTAATCAATCTGAGTTTGCCAATATCGTTGGTGTGAGTCGGCAGGCAATTCAAAAGCAGTCTAAAAAAATAGGATTGGATAAAGCTCTCACATTAGGAGAATGGCTAGTTCTTTATTGTGAACACCTTCGCCAAGAAGCGGCGGGGCGAGGTGGTGATGCTGCTGTCGGCTTGAGTGAGCAGCGTGCAGAAGAATCACGACAAAATACACTGGCTAAGATGCTGGATAATATGGAAAAGATGGGCTTGCTTTGCCCTACCGAGGACGTGATTGAAGCATTTAACGGTTTGTCTCACACAATACCCACGGCAATCGACAATGCAGGTGAAAAGATTGTTGAAAAAATAACGTCACAACACAAAATTGAATTTGATGATGAACTTGTCTTTGAACCTTTGCGATCTGCCATTGAAAGCATTGCGGATGATGCGAAAAAACTTGGCGGAAGTTTTGAGCAGCGTCTCGTCGAATCTCAAGCCCAGGCCACCTACTTCGACAGCTGATTGGTCACAAGAGTTTTTAAGGTTGCCACCAGAAACAGGGGCATTTCAACAAGAGTTTAGCTTGGAGTACGGGCCTCATTTATACGGTATTTTTGCGGCTTTTGATGACCCTGCGATTCATGAAATTTATTGCATGAAGGCTGCGCAAGTTCTTTGGACTACAGCACTACTTGCCTATATTTTTAAGCGTGTTGATACTGAGCCGGGTGTCTTCATGGGTATGTTCGCAAGTGAAGGGGCCGCAAAGAAGTTTGTGCAAGATAAAATGCAGCCAGTCGGCGCAGCTACTGATCCTATTTCAAAAAAAATAGATTTCTCTGGATCTCGCAAAGCGGGAACAAGTCAATTAAGAAAAACCTTTAAAGGGGGATCGATTCAGTTATTAGGATCGAACGCGATTTGGGGAGTTAAAAGTACAACGGCGCATTTTGTATTTGTTGAAGAGCCGGACGATTCAAGCGAGAACTTGGCAAACCAGGGCGATTCGATAAAGCTTTTATTTGAGCGCCCTAAGCGCGTGAGAAAACCTAAAAAGATTTTGGGGGGCACACCAAGTGTTAAAGGCTTTTCACGCGTTGAGCAACACATAGAGCTGTCTGATAAGCGTGTTTTGCCTGTTGCTTGCCATGATTGTGGTGAAAAACACGTTCTGGATTTTGACAATGTGGTGTGCTGGCAGAATGAAGAGCCCACCGGGGAGCCTCATCCTATATTTCAGTACCATCGAACAGAGTTGGCTGTATATGCGTGCCCTAAATGCGGCAGTGTGTGGGACGATTTCCAAAGAAAAGAAAACATTCGGCAAACTGTTGCTGATGCTATAGCGGTAGGTGATCCATACTGCGGTTGGGTACCTACATTTCCAGATCGAAAAATAGCGGGCTTTACTCAGCTTAGTGAATTGTACAGCTGTTTAAATGGTGTTGGTGTTGTCGATATGGTGGAAAGCTACTTGGAGGCTGAACACTATGCCGAGCGTGGCGATGATACAAAGAAAATTGTATTTATAAATTCAAAGCTTGGTCGCGCTTATGAATATCAAGATGGACGCGAAGATGCCGAAACGCTAAGAGAGCAAGCTAAGCATGACCCGCTATCACAGCATAAAGAAAAGTTTGTACCGGAGGGTGGGCTCCAATTAACTGCAGGAATTGATGTACAGGATAATCGTTTAGCTATTGTTATTCGTGCCCATGGTCGTGATAGAAGAAGCTTTTTAATTTACGCGCAAGAAATATTTGCAAATGTCAGTACTTTAAATGAAAAAGACCCGGCTTGGAGTGAATTGGATAAGTTAATATTTTCACCTTATGAGCATCAATCAGGTAAAAGTATTTTTATTAAATCGGTGTCTATCGATAGTGGTGGTCATGCTACCGATGCTGTTTACGATTGGGTTTTAAAGAGGCAGAAAAAATATCCGACTGTAAAGATAATGGCTATCAAGGGTTCGTCATCGACTGCGAACCCACCAGTTTTTTCTCATCCGTCACCAAGTAAAGCGCTAAAACACAAGAACCCTGAAAAATTGACGAAGGCCGAAAAAAAAGGCGTCAAGCTGTATTTCGTTGGAACCAATCAGGCAAAAGATTTTATTGCGGGCCAAATGTCGTTGAACTCACGCGGGCAAAATCGGTTTCACTTTTATTCACAAGATGATATGCGCAGTGATTATTTTGATCAGCTCTTAGGGGAATCAAAGATCCCAGGTAAAGGTGGGATTAAAGTTTGGAAACCTAAGTCTGGTGCCGCTGTTGAATTTTGGGACTGTGAAGTTTATGCGGAACATGCCGCCCGTGCTTTGGGTATTCATTCAAGAACGGAACGAGAGTGGGACGATATAGAGCGAGTTTTTAAACAGTCGGATTTATTTGCAGACACGACTGCGCTAATTCCAAAAGAGGGCGAAGCGAAACCACGCGAACGTCGTAAATCTAATTTTAAACGAAGAGAGTAAAAGTGTGGCCGTAACACAAGCAGATATCGACGCGTTAAAAAAGGCAATATATAGCGGTGCAACTAAGGTTTCATATAGGGATAGAAGTGTTGACTATAGAAGCTTAAGTGAAATGAAACAGACTCTTGCGGATATGCAACGTGAAATAAGTGGCGGAAAAAGAGAGCCCTATAAATTTAAGCGTTACGATCGTGGATATAACTCATGAAAACACTGAATATTATTGATCGTGCCCTTATGTACTTTGCTCCTGCAGCCGCAGAGCGTCGAGTGCGTGCAAAGCTTCGCACGGAGCATATGATTGCAAGATCTGGTTATGAGGCGGCTAACAATGGGCGTCGTGGTTTTGGTGCGGCTGGCTCTAGTCAGAATGCGGAGAATCGCAGGAGTCTAAAATCATTGCGCAATTCTTCGCGCAACCTTGAGCGTAATAACCCTTACTTAACGGTAGCTTTAGATGTTATCGAGTCTTATGCGGTCGGCACGGGCATCAAGCCCAAGGCGAAGCATCCTACGGATAAAGCAAAAGAAAAACTTGCACAAGAGTTAATGGATGAATGGTCTCAATCAGTAGATTGTGATTATCGTGGTCAGACTGATTTATTCGGTTTGCAATCACTCTCTATGAGAACTATCCCGCTGTCTGGTGAATCGATATTTATTCGACGGCACGCTGAGCATGGCTCTATGCGCGTGCCTTTAAAGCTGGAGTTGCTCGAGGGTGATTATATTGATGATATGCGCGATCGACATACATTGGTTGGTGAGTCCGACCTAGTTCAAGGTGTGCGTATTCGCAATGGGCGACCTTATGAATATTTCTTACATGATAACCACCCCGGTGAGGCAGGTTCGATATCAGGAGATTCAAAGCCGGTTCACTCAAGTTTAGTTGCGCATGGGTTTTCAATTCTTCGACCTGGTCAGGTGCGCGGGATACCTTGGGGATATTCTGCGTTTACTAGGATGAAAGGGTTAGATGATTTTAAAGACGCACGAATAGAACAGCAGCGAATTGCAGCCTGTTTAATGGCGTCTGTTTGGACTGAGGATGGTGCAGACGAAAAAGGCGATCCGCTTCCCGATACAATGGAGCCAGGCTTGATTTTAAAGCTTAGCGGTAGTGAGCGAATGGAGACGACTACACCACCTTCAGTTAGTGGGCAAGATACCTTTGTGAAAGGTGAAGAAAGAGTTATTGCCTCTGCGTATGGCATTACCTATGAAGAGCTTACGGGCGATTATAGCTCGGCAAACTTTGCTAACGGCAAAATGGCTCGTTTAAAAATGTTTGCTAATGTCGAACGCTGGCAACGTAATATTTTGATCACTCAGCAATTAAAAAAAATATCTGAATGGTTTATTGATGCTGCGTATTGGTCGGGATTGGATATTCGCGGTGTTAAGTTTGAGTGGACAAAACCACGTAAAGATGTGCTAGATATTAAAAACGAATTACCAGCAATTGTGCAAACAGTACGTTCTGGTTTGAATTCTCTGCAGGGTGAGCTCCGAGCGCGGGGCTATGATGTTGAGCAAGTCTTTAACGAAATTAAGGAAGATGCAGAGTTAGCGGATAGGCTCGGAATAGTCTTAGATACAGATCCACGTCTAACGAACAAGAGCGGTCAAATTCAAAGTAAAACTGTTAACGATACTGGTGATGCTGCTTCTTCTGATTTAGATGGTAATGACAACTTAGGCGGTGAATTAAATGCATCAAATTTTTAAAGCGTTTGGTAAAAGCGTTATTCAGTTATCACCCACTGCATTTATTAATACGCAAGGTCAGTTAATTATTTATGGCATTATCGGAGACTGGTTTGATGGTCTCGATGCGGCTAGTGTTGTTCAAGCAATTGACGAGTTAAGTGGCGATAAAATAGAAATTCGAATTAACTCGCCAGGTGGTAGTGTCATCGACGGTCTAGTGATGTATAACTATTTGAAATCAATTGACAAGGAAGTTATTTGTTACATTGATGGCTTGGCCGCTAGCATGGCGTGTGCGTTGGCTATGGCGTGTGATCAGGTGTTTATACCAAGTAATGCCATGATGATGATGCACAAGCCGAACTTTGCGGATCTTATCGGGCAGTTTAACGCAAATGATTTGCGTGATTTAGCAATGCAGCTCGATACTATCGAGCCTTCCTATATTCAGCTACATGCAGACAAAACCGGTAAGTCGACCGAAGAAATTGCGGCGCTTCTTTCTGATGGTAAAGACCATTATTTCCGCGGTCAGCAAGCGGTCGATTATGGCTTAGCTGATTTCCTGATTGAGCCTATGGAAAACGTTCCGCAAGCCCGAATATACGATAGTCAGCGAATCAAGCCGGGTGTTTCTATTCCTTCAACTTTTCTAAAAAAAGCGGCAGGTGCCGCACTAAACAACCAGGAGTTATTTATGTTTCAACTAAAAAGTAGTGCGGATGGCGTTGATGCATCGCTATTGCAATTAATCGCTAATGCCCTTGCTGAAAAATATGCGGGTGTAGAGGAGGCGGCGGCAGCTCTTTCCGAGCTGGGCGTTACAGCAGATATGTTGACCGGGGCTGCTGAAATGCCAATGGAGGTTATCAGTGCACTTGCGTCCGAATTGGGTGTTAGTGCGTCTGGTGAGGATACTGAAGAGCCTACCGCAGCGACTGACGAAAGAAATGTATCTTCAGCTTCTGCATTATCTTCGCGTGCTAGTGTTGTTTCTGCCGTTAGTGCTGGCACTGGTAGAAATGCGGTCATTGCTGAAAGGCAGAGAATATCTGGTTTACGTGAAATCGCAGCTAAGGCCAACTTTGGTGATAGTGACGCAACGCTCAACCAATGGATTGATAACGGCATTAGTGTTGATTCTGCGCGGGCAAAAGCATTTGATATTATAGCTAAGCGTAGTGCTGAAAATTTACCCGCTAGCGGAACAATTAGAACGGGGGGTTGCCAAGATATACGTAAAGCGGTTGCTACCGCTATGTTGGCAAGAGCGAACCCCGAACGTTACAAGCATAATGATAACTCTAGAGAGTTTCGTGGGATGAGTATGCTTAATATTGTTCGCGAAATGGCGGCGTATAGTGGCACATCCTTGCGGGGTAAAGGTGTCAATGACGTGGTTGCTTCGGCTTTCAGTTCTACCAGTGATTTTCCTGCGATTGTAGAGGATGTTGCTAATAAAGTTTTATTGGATAAGTATCGTGAGAAACCAAAAACATTTACGGAGTTCGCTCGTCGTTCGTCCTCAACAGACTTTAAAGAAAATCATAGTGTTATGGTGGGTAACGGTCAGGGATTGCTACCAGTTGGTGAGAATGGTGAATTTAAAGATGGCACTGTTTCAGAAAGTGAAGAAAGTTATAAGCTCAAAACTTTTGGTCGTACTTTCTCTTTTGGTCGCCAATTATTAATTAATGATAATCTTAAAGCGTTGACTCAGTTTATGAGCGGTCTGGGTGGTTTGGCGTCGCGTAACGAATCTAGAGTTTTTTATGAATTGCTTAATTCTAATCCGCGCTTGAAACAAAATAATCGCGCAATGTTCCATGCTAGTAATGGTAATTTAATTGATGCGGATACTGTAGAGCTTGGTATTGATAATGGCCGTAAAGCGCTCGCTAAACAAAAAGGCTTAGATGGTGATTATATAGATGTGGTTGCCTCATACTTGCTAGTATCGCCTGATCGTTTAACAGAGGCTCAAAAAGTCTTGTCGGCAGTGCAAGCTACCACTACCGGTGATGTGAATGTTTTTGCTAACTCATTAAGTCTTATAGAAGAGGTGAGGTTGGCAGGAGTCGACAATGATCCATTTTATATATTTGCATCACCTAATGACGCGCCTGCTTTTGAGTATTCGTATTTAGAAGGAGAGGAGGAGCCATACCTGGAAACACAAGAAGGTTTTAACGTTGATGGTATCAAAATCAAGGTGCGTCATGACTTCGCGGCGGGTGTTATTGACTACCGTGGTGTTGTTAAAGTTAGTGGTGTAGCTGCTCCCTAATTCTCTTCTTTAGTATCTCTTATTCATATATCTATTAAATAATCTAAAGGTTTCTTATGAAAAACTTTGTTCAAAACGGTGACGTTCTGACGTTCACCGCTAATGGTGCTGTGTCTTCTGGTGGTGTTGTCCAGCTGGGTGATAATGTTTTCGGTGTTTCGCAAACATCGGTTTTAGATGGTGAGGAAGGTGAAGCCGTGATCGAGGGTGTCTTCATTTTACCTAAGGGAACGGGTGTTGGGAGTGCTATTGCCCAGTGGGCTTCAGTATACTGGGACGGCACGGCTGTTGTTGATGAGCCTACGGCTAATAGCAAAATGGGTGTTGCCACTCTTGCAGCTGATGACGCGGCTACCACGGTCAATGTGAAGTTGCTGCCAGGCTCAGCAGGTGAAGCGCCTGCAGGGCCCTAATAATGTTTCATGATCTTATTGCAACGGGAGCAAGGATTGCTAACTCGTTGCTAGGCGGGGATGAGGGGGAGTACCGTTATCGTGATGGCCGTCCCTCTGTCCCTACAACAGCGGTTATTGATCATGATATGGAAGTCATCAATGACTCAGGCGGTGGTTACAGCCGTGTGATATTAGGCTCGTTTCTTGTTCGCGATATCGAGCAATGTGAAAAAGACGATGTGTTTATTGCGCCCGATCAAAGGCGCTACCGTGTCAAAAAGAAAGTGCTAGAAAATGATACGGATATTCAAGCGTACCTTGTTTTGGAAAAATCATGAACAATCGTCTGCAGCGAGATATTGATGCTCGCACGCGGCGCTTGAATCAGTTAGCCAGAAATCAAGTGCCGCGTGCGATGTCATCTGCTTTAAATAAGTCGGTTAAGCGGTTGCAAACACAAGTGGTTCGCAGTGTATCTAAAAGTAAAAAACTACCGGCTAAGGTAGTCCGAAAAAAAACATTCATTAGTCGTGCAACACCAAGAAAGACCCGCGCACGATTATATTCATATCCAAGAAAAGTGGCGGTTATCAGTTTATTAAAAACGGCCACTATCTTAAAAAATGTCAGGCGTGGCACTAACCGCAAAGGTGTGCGTGCAGCTGGCCGCCAGTTTGATGGTGCATTTATTAACGTGCATCGAAAGAGCGGTAAATTCCAAGTGTTCAAGAGAGAAGGAAAAAAGCGTTATCCTATTGACGTTGTTGGTATTGAAATTAAAGATCGCTTTAGTCGTGCGCAAGATATTTTGTCAAAACGCATTATGAAACGTGATTATCCAAGGCTGTTATCTCAAGAACTTAATTTTAGAATCGAGCGGGCGAACGGGAGGACATAAGTGTCTAAGCAGCGAATCGTAATACGGCGGGCCATCGGTGAATTACTGAGTAATCATTATGATGAGCCAGTTTATCTAGAGCGTATGCCCGATATGTCAAACGACGAAGCGGCAATTACATGTTTTTTTGATTCTGGCGATCTTGATTATCAAGGTGTTTTTGCTTCAAGCAATGCCATATTTATTATTGGTTTCCATCGAAAAGATCTTGATACTGATGACGATTTAGACGTGTGGTCATCCTTCGCTAGTAACTTATTACATGAAAACACATTGGATGGTTTGGTGATGGGTATTACTGAGGTAGGGTTTGAATACGGCAGTGATGATGCACCAGAACATTCAAGTTTATATTTAAAGTTTAATATTTCTTACGTAGGAAAATAAAGAGGTTTAATTATGCCATATCAAAGTGTGCCCACGCTGGGGGCAGGGTCTCGTTTGTATTATGAAGACCCATTAACGCCAGATGTCTGGGTATTGTTACCTAATGCATTAAACATTGGCCAGGTCGGTGAGCAAGGTGAAACGGTGGAAGTCACACCCATTCTGTCAACGGTGCGGGAGTATATTGCGGGTCTTGATACTCCGCCCGATAAGCAGCTTAACTTTAACCAAACACCAGGGGTTCCAGAATACGCACGTTTTCTAGAATTAGTGAATGATCGCACTAATATTAATATGCGTGTCGATTACCGCAGCGGGGATCGCGCCACGTTTAACGTCGCTTTACTAGGTCAGATGATGGAGGCCCCCGATGGTAGCACCCAACTGCAAATGCTGATATTTGCAAAACAGTCGGGCCGCACGACGTGGGAAGAAATCCCCGCGCCGCCAGCGACACCATAATTAAGGAGTTAATGATCATGGAGTTTCTACAGAATATTAAACTTGATCCCGTTGAGTGTGATATTGACGGTGTTGCGGAAAAAGTCAAAGTTTATCGCTTTACGCTTCAGTATTGGGAGACTGTCATTCTTCCGATTATGAAAGATGATGACAATGGGCTTAGGGTGAGTAATGAGGATGTACTTACGGCGGCTTTATATTTTATGAATCCTCAAGGTTATTTGCACACGCAGGAAGATCTTGAATTAGTCAAGTCGGCTTTGGGGGCGTCTCAGGTGCTTGCTATTTATAGTAAAGGTATTGAAATAAACGGGTACGGAGGTAACACGGGCAAGGAAGCAAAAAAAAACTAAGAAAAGACCGCCAGTTATTTCTTAAAACGCGTCTTGCTATATTGTTTGGTTGTCCAATCTCTGAAGTTGGGCAGCGTGTCCCGCAATGGGAATTACCTTACTGGAATGAAATCTACAATCAGTCGCCATGGGACTATGGCGGTTTGGATAATCTTTTCAGCAAAACCGCCATGCAGGTTTGCAAGTGCTTGGTAAAACTCAAAAGTAATATAACGCTAGAGTCTTTTAAATTTGGTGATCCATTTAATACTGGTTCATTGTCGGATGATGAGTTTTTCGAATTGGATGATGACGATAAGACGGACTATTTAAACCGGTGTGCGCTGACTGATGCGCAATACGCATCATTAAATGATGCTCAAAAACATCAATATGAAAAAATACTTATTGCCAACATGAAGGCGGTGATGAATTAGTTATGGAACGAGATCGATTAGTCACAGAGTTGCGGGCTGATACTGCCGGTATGCGGCGCGACCTTCAAGAGAATGAACGTGATGTAGAAAGTTGGGGGCGTCGTGTTACGGCAGTAGTAGGCGGGGCGATTGCAACATTCGGGGCAATCAGCTTGGCCGATGAAATCGTCGAAGCTACGCGTATTGAACAGCGAGCTCTTGGTCAACTTCGACAGGGGCTTATCACAACAAATAATGCGGTTAAATTATCTTATGACGAAATTGTTCAAAGTGCTGAGAATCTGCAGGATGTTAGTACTTTTGCATCTGCTGATATTATTAAGGCGCAATCTCAGCTAATTACTTTCACTCAAATAACAGGTGATGAGTTTATTCGTACCACTGAAGTGGCGGCCGATTTGGCAGTGCGCTTTGATGGTGATTTAAAAGGTGCGGTTATCCAGTTGGGTAAAGCGCTCAATGATCCAATCACTAACTTAAGCGCATTGGCGGACGCGGGTATACAGTTTTCCGAAGATCAAAAGGCAATGATTGCTGCGCTCATTGAGTCGGGTAACTTGGCTGCTGCTCAGCGTGTTATTTTAAAAGAGTTGGAAGTGCAATTTGGTGGGTCTGCCCGTGCGGCTCGTAACGATTTTGGTGGTGCGCTTGAGGGATTGTCGAATGCTGCGGCTAGTTTATTGGCTGCGGATAACTTGGGTGGTGTTGTTGATGATATCGAATCATTGACTGCAGCATTAAGAGATCCTGAGACGGTAAAAGCGGCGGGTATCCTAACCTCTGCAATCATACAGGGAATGGGGAAAGCTGCTAAAGCGATCGCTGTTACGATTAATAGTGTTAATTCACTCGGTGAGTCTATAGCTGCTGCTATTCATGGCCCTGCACTGGGAGATCTTGAACGCTTAAATACTGCTCTTGAGGTTGCGCAATTTAAATTACAGCAGATTGAAAGCGGCCAAGCGACTGATATATTTGGTCGTGCAAAAAAACGGTTGCGAGAGGAAATTGCATCTCTCGAAGAAAGAATTAAATTATCAAAAGAATTGGGGGCGCTGAATCGTAAGAATGACGAAGGCGGGCCAATTGATGTTCCGCTCGGTGCAAGCGCAGCTCCTATAAATAACGCTCCTGATGAAATATCTGTCCCTGATGTTGTGCCGCCGGAGTTTGAAAAAATAGAAGCGTCGCTTAAGCGTCAAATTGATCTATTTGGGGAGACATCGAAAGCCGCGCAGCTTCGGTACGATTTGGAAAATGGTTTAATTGAGGGGTTGGATAAAAACCAAATTGATAAGTTGGTATCTCAGCAGCAACGACTTGATGAGATGACAGCTAAAGAAATCGAGTTACGTGAAAATGCGGCGGAAGAAATTAGGCGCATTGATGAAGATCAGCGCGGGCGCGATAGCTTAGCCCAAAATGTCGCACTTCTTGAAGAGCAATTAATGACGGAAGAGGAGCGTATTTTAGCTGCTCATGAACGGCGTCAGGAAATGCTAGACAATGCGTTAGAGCAGCGAATTTTAAGCGAAGAGCGTTACAAGGAAATCTCGTTAAAGCTTGAGCGCGAAGCCGACGCCGAACGCCGCCAAATCGCTACTAAAGGTTTTGGTGTGCTGCTTTCAATTGCTGATCGCTACTATGATGGCGTCACAACAAAAGAAGCACAGCGAGTGCGTGCAGCGATCCAGCTGGGCACAGTATTGCTCGATAAAGAAAAAAGAGATTCTCTGAAACGGATTGCTATCAATACTCGTGATGCTGCCATGGGCGCTTACAGTGCGCTTGCCAGTATTCCTTATGTTGGCCCTTTCTTGGGAGCGGCGGCGGCAGGTTCGGTTATTGCCTTGGGTGGTGCCTATGCGGCAGATGTTGCGGGTATCGCTCATGGTGGTTTAGACAATGTGCCCAAAGAATCAACGTACCTGCTTGATAAGGGCGAGCGCGTATTAAGCCCTCGGCAAAACCAAGATTTAACGTCATTTCTTGATGATAATAATGCGGGGCGTCAGCAGGGCGATGTGACGGTGATTGTCAATGAGGCGCCTGGTGTCCAAAACGATATTTCCTACTCTCAACAAAATGGTAAAACTGTGGTGACGATTGACCAAAAAATACGAGAAATCACGCGAGATGAAATGCTTATTCAAAGTGCGCCAGGTGGGCTGCTTGATAAAACTTATATGGTGTAATCATGCCTCAGATATTTCCTAATTATTTGCCTAAATTTGGTTTGCAGCCTCAAAGGTTGTTTCGCACGCATGAGGCGTCTTTTGGTGATGGTTATTCGCAGCGTGGCAAAGATGGCATTAACAATGTGAATGAAACGTGGCAGCCCCTTTTTGAAAGGCCGCTAGCAGATATCTTGGTTATTGTTAATTTTATAGATTCTTTAAATGGTGTTGATTCCTTTTTTTGGACGCCGCCACATCAGCCTCAAGCGCTGTATACATGCTCTCGATACACTGGCCCTCGACAAATAGGACAATTGTATTATTCCTTATCAGCGACTTTTCAGCGCGTCTACGATCTTTAAACTTAGGTAAAACAATGCCGGATATTATAGCAAGTACGGCTCAGCAGTCGTATTACGGCGCTGTCGTGACTTTATTTGTGCTGGATGCTTCCAGTATCGGTGGGAGTATTACGTACTTTACACCTGGGCCGTTAAACGGTGAATTTGTTCAGTTTAACAATCGAGCGTATGTGCCGTTTCCCGCTGAAATTAATGGACTGTCATGGTCTGGGCGAGGTGCGATACCTACGCCTTCTTTAACTGTTAGTAATGTGGGTAGCGACTTTGTGGCGGCCATTTTGGGGAGTGACAATTTAGTCGGTTCGCGACTCACGATTATTAAAACATTTGAACAGTTTTTAGATGATGGGAGTAACCCCGACCCTACGGCGACTTTTCCGGAAGAAATATTTTCTATTGATCAGTTGGTGTCAATGGATAATGAGCGCATTGTGTGGCGATTGGCAGCGCTCTTTGATGTACGGGGAGTAAAGCTTCCACGTCGACAAATATTACGGGATGCGTGTACGCATCGATATCGACGTTTTGTTAATGGTAGTTTTGATTATACAAAAGCAACGTGCCCTTATGTTGGTTCATCGTCTTTTGATTTACAGAATAATGCGACCAATAGCGCGAATGACAAATGTGCATTAAATCTTGGCGCGTGTCGGCTTCGTTTTGGTTCAAATGCTGTGCTGCCTTTTCGGGGATTTCCGGGAGCTGCACGAATTAGGGATAGGGTGTAATGAGTATTAAAGATATGGTCAAGCAGTTTAATCGATCACCGTTTAATAGTGATGTCGCTGCTGATGCAATGGCTCATGCGCGTAGTGTCTATCCTGAAGAGTCATGCGGCATTGTGGTTGATAATAAATACATGTCTTTACGTAATGTGGCGAAAGATAAAAGTAATAATTTCCATATTTCACGCGATATTATTGCAAAGTATAAGAATAAAATTGAAGCGGTGATTCATTCGCATCCTGATGGCCCTTATTACCCAAGTGCTGGTGATATGCGATCACAAATTGCTATGAGTGTTCCATGGGGCATTGTTTATGTAGAAAAAGGCCACGCATATGAGCCGTTTTTTTGGGGGGATACATTAGAGGTTGCACCGTTAAAAGGACGGCCTTTTCAACATGGAATTTTTGATTGTTATTCCCTTATCCGTGATTACTTTAGAGCGAAAAAAGATATCGTGCTCGATGAGTTTCCCCGCGATTGGGAGTGGTGGCTCGATGATTCTTATAATCTATACCAAAAAAACTTTGAGTCGCAGGGCTTTGAGTGCATTGATGCAGGTGAAGTGCAAGAAGGGGATTGTTTTCTTGCACAAATTCGTTCAAATACCATTAATCACGCGGGTGTCTATGTGGGTAACGGTCTTGTCTTGCATCAAATCGGTAACCGTGAAGGTTTTAGCGTAAACCATCCTTCATGTGAGCAGCCTGTTTACATGTGGGAGCGTTATATTCGTCACTGGGTAAGGCATATTGCTTAACATGAAAACTATTTATTTGCATGGTGCATTATCTAGTCTGATTGAGAATGGCGAACTCAACATTGATGTGGTCTCACCTCTTGATGCGCTGCGTTTTTTATCGTCTGTTTTGCCTGGATTTAAAAAAGAAATACTGCGGGCACCGTATTTTTTGTCATTAAATAAAAGTGAGCGGCTTTGCATTGATCATTACGGTGTACGCTTTGGTAATCGCTCTAATTTACATATTTTGCCCGATGTTTCGGGTGCAAAAGTGGGTGGTGCAGCAGCGGGAATAGCGCCAGAGTCGTCGGCATATGAGTCGCGAGATGATGAAAATGTTTCTGCACTATTTAACGGTGGTGTTAACACTACGGAGCAAGGAATTTGTGTGCCGGTTGTTTACGGCGAAGTAGGTCGTGCGGGCTCTGCTGTAATATCAGCGGGTATTAGTGTTGAGGAGATCCCCTATACCGTACCAATTGATGAGCCTGATATCATTGATTGGCCAAATCATCGCGATCCTAGATGGCCATATCGTCATGAACCATAATCGGAATAGTTCACATGGATATTATTGGTAATAAAGGTGGTAAAGCGGGCGGAGGTGCTGCGCGTGCTGCTCAAGAAGACCCGAACACGCTTAAAAGTGTTGCTACTGCGCGTGTTTTAGATTTAGTGTCTGAGGGCGAGATAGAGGGCCTTGTAAACGGCTTGCAAAGTGTCTATCTCGACGGCGTGCCTGTACAAAATGATGATGGCTCTTTTAATTTTGAAGGTGTAGCTATTGATACACGTGTTGGCTTGCCTGTTCAAGATTATATCGAGGGTTTTGGCCAAGTAGAGTCTGAATTTGTTGTCGATCAAGAGGTGCTTTTTAATACGCCCGTTGTGCGTGCTATTACAAATGACGAAGTTGACGCGGTGCGCGTTAAAATAGTGGTGCCCGCACTTACATCGCAAGATCCTGAGAATGGCGACCTCCACGGCTACAATGTCGTGGTGAGAATTGATGTGCAATACGATGGTGGTGCTTGGAATAGTTATGTTTCATCTACGATCGCAGGTAAAACCACTAGTGAGTATGAGCGATCGTTTAATATTGTGCGCACGCGGGCTAGTAGTTCATGGAATATTCGTGTGGTGCGTATATCGCGAGACTCTGACGATGATGCGACCAAGGAAAATAAGACATTTTGGGGTACATACACCGAGTTAATTGATACGAAGCTGTCCTATCCTGATTGTGCCATTATTGCCGTTGCCATCAATGCTGAACAGTTCGGCGATAAAGTGCCGCGTCGTGAATATCACATAAGGGGGCGTAAAGTTCCGGTCCCTTCAAATTATAATCCGCAAACACGCCAATATACTGGTATCTGGAACGGCACGTTTGTCAATGCGTGGACTAATAATCCTGCTTGGTGTTATTACGATATGGTAACCCATGATCGCTATGGCCTAGGTGAGTTTATCGAGCCGTTTAGAGTTGATAAGGGGCGGTTATACCAGATATCACAGTACTGTGATGAGCTTGTTGATGATGGATTTGGTGGTCAAGAGCCACGCTTTACATTGAATGTGCAAATACGCACGCGTGAAGAGGCGCAAACCCTTATTCGAAAGTTAGCGTCAGTGTTTCGCGGAGTCACTTATTGGGGGAGTGGTACTGTTATACCAGTGCAAGATGCACCAGCAGATTATGAGTTTCTTGCGTGCCCTGCTAACGTGATCGATGGCAAATTTACTTACAGTTCCAAAAGCCTGAAAAATAGAAGTACAGCGGCTTTAGTTACCTATAACGATCCTAATGATGGTGAAAAAGCAGCGGTCGAAGTGTATGAAGATTCAGACGCGGTCGCTGTCCATGGCTGGAAACAAAAAGATATTACCGCCTTTGGTTGTAATTCTCGTGGACTGGCGCGGCGGGTGGGTAAGTGGGAAATAGAGCACGATCAAAATGCAACAACGACCGTTACTTATCGCGCTGCCTTGGATCATCTCTCAATACGTCCCTACAGTGTTATTGCGATTCAAGATCCAGCAATTGCGGGCGAGCGTTTATCGGGGCGTATGGTGAGTGTGCGAGGCTCTGTGCTAACGGTCGATGCGTTGCCCGACTCTCTTATTAGTTCGACCTATACCTATAGAATTTCTTACATAACGCCTGAAGGTCGTGTCTCGCGTGCAGAAGTATTTTTCTTTGATGTAGCAAATAATCAGGTACATTTGTATGGGCCTGTGGCCGATGTTCAGCCCAACTCTATTTGGGTATTAAGTGCGAATCAATTATCGCAACGGCTTTTTCGTGTCACAAGCGTATCTGCGCAATCTGATAATATTTATTCTGTTGAGGCCGAAATATACGACCCTAATAAATTCGCACGTGTTGAACAAGATTTGGTATTTGATGATGGTGACTACACCGACTTGCCAACGGGGCCATTGCCAGCGCCTACAAATTTAGTGCTCGGTGAATATTTAGTTCGCCAGGGTAATGTAATCAATACCGTGTTAACCGCTTCTGTTACTGCGCCTAACGATTCGAGAGCATCGTTCGTGCAATTTCAATATAAGCCAACACCAAGTGATGCGTGGTTGCCTGCAAGCATTGAAAGTCAGCCTTTTTTTGAGGTGCGAGATGTTCGCGACGGTAATGTCGTTCAAGTGCGTGCGCGTTCTGTTGGTCGCTTGGGGCTCCAAAGTGCATGGGTAACAAGTTCTCAATACCAAGTAGTTGGTAAGCTTGCGCCACCGACAACGCCGACAAATTTTACTGCAGTTATTCGTCCGGACACGGGAATATTTTTATCAAAAGATCCGTCACCGGATGTCGACTATAAAGAAACGCGATTTTTTGAAGGTGTTACATTTGAGTCAGCTGTTGAGTTAGGGCGGGTCGCGGGTAATACGTTGCTCTTAGACAGTGTTCAATTCGGTCGACGTACTTATTGGGCTGTGGACTATGATACGGGTGATCGATCGAGTGATCCGGTTAGCACTGAAATTACTATTTATGTTCCCACTATGTATGATGTTAGTCACAGCTATGCGGGGGCAGATGTTGTGTTGGAGTGGGGGCCGGCGGCGTCATCATTTGTTATCGCGGAATATCAAGTATGGCATGGTGATATTTTGCTTGCACGAACACGCGCAACTAATCAGCGTATTCGTGTTGATTGGATCGGTTCGCGATCGTTTGACGTTGTAGCTGTTGATATTGTGGGTAATGGGAGTATTCGTGTTTCGGAGCTTGTATCGCCTCGGCAGCCCGGTTCGGCAAATGTTACGGCGAGTGTTATTGATAACAGTGTTCAGCTTACGTATAGCGCGCAAGCTGGCGATCTTCCTATAAAAAAATATGAAATCTTTATTGGTGATCGGTTTAATGAGGCTGAAAAGTTTCAGGATAAAGCAGGTGATAGCACATTTACGATTATTCAAGAGCGCCGTGCCGGATCGTATACTTATCATTTTATCGCTGTGGACACTGCGGGCAATCGTGCTAATCCTAGTTCAGCTACGGCGATTGTGTCTCAGTTACCCGACTATGTCTTTTTTGATTCTTTTAGTGAGCGTGAATTGGGTTTTGATGGTGTTTCCACAAATTGTTTTGTCGACAATGGGGCGTTAGTTGCGTTGGTTGATCCTGATGAAACGATGCAGGAGTATATTGATAATGGCTTTGACACGTTTCAAGAAGAAATAAATGCAGGGTTTGAATTATTTGCAACGCCAGGTCAAACCAGTGCGCGCTATGAAAAGATTTATGATTTAGGTGCGACGCTTGCCACTTCACTCATTACTAGTAATGTATCCGTACAAACTATTTCTGGTAACGCGAGTTATACACTAGAAATAGCGTATTCTAATGATGGTGTTAACTTCATTGCAGATAATAATGTGCAAGTGTTTGGTATTGGATTTCGCTATGTACGTATCGTTGTGGATGTCGCTAGCGATGGTGGTGCGAATGATATTTTAGTAATCGATGATATTTTTACATCCCTGGATTTAAAAGAGCAGGGCGAATCTGGGCGAGATGTGGCCTCTGCATCTGATGCCAATGGAACGCGTGTTGCTCTTCGAAAAAACTTTATTGATGTAACGTCGATCTCGGTTACACCTAATGCGACAGTACCGCGATATGCATCCTATAGCTTTGATGATGTTGTTAATCCAACCGAATTTTTTGTTCGTCTTTTTGATAATAATGGCAATAGAGTCAGCGGTGTATTTTCATATTCCGTGCGGGGCTATTTGTCAGTGAATTAATAGGAGTTAAACCATGGCAAACTGGTCGAGTTATTCATTGGCGACGTTGCTAAAACGGTTTTTTGCGCAAGATGTCGATAGTCGGACTGCTAGTTGTGCGCGTATGGATTACGATGGTGATGTTAACGTGTTAACTAATACTATGCGCTTTAACCGGTCGGGTGATCTAAATCGTTTTGAGCGCTGGACGGGGAGTGCATGGGTTGTTGTGCCGATAGGTGTATCGGGATTGCCTGGACTTCAGGAAGCGATTAATCTTACTAAAACCGTTGATAGTGATGTGACTACATCAACTGTATTTGATGCCGAACTCACCACCTCATTAAAAGCGAATACACTGTATTCTGTTGAGGGAAATATTGTAGGTGTTGCATCGTCGTTTATTTCCAATGGCGCTATTTTTAGAATGAACCTGCAAGCAGGTAACGTGGAGTTTGGGACGGGTGCTTATTCCTATTCACTCACTTCTCAGGGTGGTTATTTTGATACTTCGATTCCAACTACGTATTTAAATGCGGTTGGTGCAACGGTTTGCTCCGCGAGAGTGGGTGGGCTTTTTCAGACAAATGCCAATGTTGAGGATTGTAATGTGCTTTTTCGTCGCGGGGCCGATGTGTCTGAAGTTACAATTCGTCGTGGCAGCTGGTTGCGTTTTGTTGAGTTGTAATGTTTATATTAAAAAAGGTGAGTGCAATTATTATGGCAGTCGATGTTAATAGACTCATTGATGATGTGTTAAGTAAAGAGGGTGGCTTTGTTGATCATCCTTCTGACAAAGGTGGAGCTACAAATTTTGGTATTACTCGACAAACATTGGCTAAATATTTAAGTGAAAAAGTGACGGTTGATGATGTTAAAAACCTCGATATTAAAACGGCGCGAGATATTTACGAATATAATTATTATCTGTCGCCGGGTATAGATCGACTACCAGAATGTATTCAACCTTTTGTATTTGATTCTGCTGTTAATCACGGGCCAAGGCAAGCAATTAAATTTCTTCAAAACGCGTGTAATAGTGCTGGTTTTGGTGCATTAATAAACGATGGGATTATTGGTGCCAAAACTGTTGAGCGGTCAGCCGCCTGCTTTAATTCGCTTGGGAATTGGATGTTGGTCGAGCTTGTAGCGGAGCGACAAATTTTTTACGCGAATATCGTTTATAGAGATTCTGGTCAATCTGTTTTTATGGTTGGGTGGATGAGGCGCGCTATGTCGTTTTTACCGAAATCGCGTCGACTAGCTAATATCTGCTGATATTGGACATAGTTACATCATTATTGGGTTGGTCGGTATAATTTTCAAGCATCACCTTTCTTTGCTCGCTCCATGAAATCGTTAAAGTTCCAATCCTTATACTCTCCACTTCGCTCGCCTTCGTCAATTGCTGTGCGAATTTGATGTATGTTAAGCGCATTATCAGTACTTTCTCCAGCTTCAGCGCTTTGAGGGTCGTCATGATCGGGCATTGGCTTCATTTGGGGGTAAACATTGTTAGTTAGCTTTGTGTCAATCGTTGAACGAATATTAAAAGCTCTTTCTGTTTTTCGGCGCTCAATTTGCTGATTAGTGCCTGTAGCTCTTCGAGCATTTTATTCTTGGCTAGCCTTTCACATAGATCATAGACGTTTGTAGTGTTGGAAAGGTCTTGTTCTTCTTTCATGACTCGCACCTTTACATAATGCTTTGTTAAGTTGTTAGACGTGCCTTTTGTAGTCTCTTGACTTGTGCAGAACCCTTGAAACAACAACGCCAGATGGAGATGTGCGATAGAAAATCACATGAGACCCAACATTAAAGGCTCTTAAACTGACGCCTGCACTGTGATTCCTTCCTAATTGTGGATTGTCGTCTAGTTTTTGAATAGCGTTGAATATTTCTTTATAGTACTTTTCGCCTCTTTCTAGGCCAAACTGTTTAATGCTGTAAAAATAGATATTGTCGGTGTCGTCTAGCGCTTTAGGTGTGAGCTTATGCACGCGCTCTTTGCCTTAGCTCAGTTAGTCGCTTTTCTACGTCGACATGAACTGCGGCACCTGATTCATCGCCCTCTTTAATTAGGGCGCGCAAACGCTGAAGCTTGTCAGCGCCAGAGTCTAGCGACTTAACCGCCGCATCTAGGACTTGTTGAGCATTTTCGTACTCGCCAGACTGTACCAAGCCGTCGATTATGTCTTGCTGCTCTTGTTTCATTGTGTAAATAATGTTTTGCATGACTTGCTCTCTGGCTTGTTTAGTGGTACGCGCTTTTGCGTGCTTAAATATTTCATCTGTTAGCTATAGGCTCATTTTAGCGGCTCTTTATATCTAATTCTAGGGCCTGCACATTTCTGTAATACGGGCTATCCTTATTTCTATGGACTCAAACAAGCAGAAAGAAACCCTGGCGGCCCTAGCTGCTCAACAAATACCCAGCACAACCTGGAGTATTGACCCCCTGGGTGATGTGTGGATGATAAATATTGTGACAGGTCGGGCTGAAATCATCATGCATTATTGTGAAATGGACGAAAAGCAGCGAGATGAGTTCGCGGGGCAGCTTATAAGCAATGTGCTTGAGAATAAACGGGTTTGCAAAGTTGCCAGGGGTGATTAGGCCTGCGTTTTAATTTTCTTTCCTTGTTGTGTATAAATTGATGCAATTTCGCTAACGTCTTCACCCACGAGGATTCCGGCTGCTTTGATGCGGCCCCGAAGAGTCTTGACCGATACAACACATTTTCTGCTTTTCGCAATGTCAGATAGCTTCATTTTTTGACCATGAAATTTGTATGTCTCGATCGGTTTATGATCTCTACGAACATCTGCGCTTGCAGCATCCGTTTTGAATCTTTTGCCCCAGTATTTAACCCTGCTTTCCTGTGATTCAACAAACTTGACAAGCGAGCTTGGTATCGTGCGGTGAGCTAAATATAGAGCATGCCTTAATTGCATTAAGCAAAACCTGCTCGGCTCGCCATCGCCAGAAAACCAACGCGCAACGACTCTGTCAGGTTCATCGCAAATGTAAGCCACGTCATCTATTGATATGTCATTTTCGCGCAATATGTCTTGAAGAATGAGCTTTCTGTCAAATGAGGCCCTCGGCTTTTTAATCATCCGTTATGGGCTTGCTCCAGAATTCATTAACTAAGTGAATGACTGCCAGGCGCTCCTCGGGCTTCCAGCCTTTTACTTTTTCTAAAAAAGCAGCTGGGTTGATGTCTTCTTGAGCGAGTATTGCAACAACATTTGAGTCAAACTCAATTGATTCTCCAACCTGCCAATGCATTGTTTTGATTTCCTCGGCAATGCCCCGGCCAAACAGATGCCCATTGTATGCCTGTGCTAGGGCTTTTTTTTCACAATCCGTAAGCTCCGGTAAGCAATTCTCACAAAACAGGCTGTATCTCTCGCTCAGGTGATTAATTGCTCCTGACCAATTGATATTGTCATTGTTGTTGGATTCGGGATCTATAGATTTGGATAGGGCTGCTAATTTCTTGATCGTTTCATCAACAAGCCTAACCGATTTTTTTGCTGGCATAACTATATATCTCGGAATAGGGAGGCTCTTCGCCTCCACTGCATTTAAAATTTATTCACGGTTCGATTCGAACCATTCAGAACATTCTTTTTTTGCTATTTCGGCCATATCGTCAAAGATATCACTGTTGCCCATGAATTCCTCTAGTTCGCTTGATTCGTTGGAGTCGCAATCAAAATCCAAGGCCATATCTAAACCGTTATATGCCATTATGTTGTCTGTGCGTTCCATAGTTGAGTAAACAACATTGAATGACTTCTCGTTGCCTTCTTTTATTGCAGTTACTCTAAAGTCTACCCTGAAATTCTCAGCGCCTTGCTTTGTGGGGTAATTGCAGCCCTGACCATAGACGTCGACTATAGTGGCAAATTCGTCGATGACATTAATGTCATCAATGTTTATAGATGTATTGTTAGTAGGAAGTTGTGGTGCTGATGACATGGTGTATTCTCCTTTTCGCTTCGCCCTGACGATATGCCGAGCCTCTTGCGTGCACTTTTTCTCAAGTACGAATATATTATATCGCACCCGTATCGCACCCTCAATAGATTTTGGTGCCAATATAAAAAATCTTAAGGATTTGTGGGGCCAATTTGGGGCCAATTCGTGAAAACTGACAATTTCATAGAATGGCGCGCTCAGTAATTACGGGGCTTTACGTGGTATGACTTCCTATGATTTCCACCCGTATTAGTTCGAGTCTCGTTTCCCGCTCCATTTTTATCATACCACCACTCCTTTCTATTCATTAATTACATATAAATAGAAAAGTGTGGCAGAGATTTTTTTGCCACACTTTTGCCACACTTTCATGTGTCTGACGGTTGTTGCTGGGGGAAAAATCCTTATAAATCAATGGCCTTTACTGCCTGAAACGCCCCTGAACACCCTAAAAATGGATTCGATCCCCGTCGTTCACCCCATTATTATTTCCTTGTTAGTCTATACATCAAGATCTCTAATTTAAATTCACAAGTTTATTTATAATGCTGGCCTTGCTTGCGGCTTTGTGTGTTTAACCTGGTCATTTAACTTAATAATTATTTACGTTGTTTTGATTTGCCCGATGGTGTGTGAGTGCCTTGAGTGTAGTTTTATATGAGCAAGAAACTTGCCTTAATTGATGAGATAAGAGAATGCTATATTGAAAGCTTGGGTATTGGTGAGCGCAGTATAAACGATGCCTTGCAATGGCGGCTGCTGCAGCCTGCAGCAGCGAACGAGGAATCTTGAGTTGAGATCAAGCTGGTTGGGTGGTGAACAAGCAAGTCACTAACAGAGTTTACAAAGATCTATCAGTGGCAGGACTTTTTGTTAAGTGAGAAATTGGCTTCAATTAGATTGCTTTTATCTGCCTTATCTAGATTTATCTTGCTTTTATTATCTACTAAGGACATATTCAGGCCAATGGGCTTACTTCTTTTGCCGGTATTATAAGCTGAGTCATGTATATTTTTTTTCATATCTTCCCTGGTCTTTTTTGCTCTTTCTAGCAGTATTCTGACTTCTGAATTAGTTTTCACTCTTGTACCACCTTTAGTTTCTTGTTGTGATCCTCAAACTGCTTTGATAGGTCAAACTTCAGATATTGTTGCTCTAATAGTAGCTTAAAAGGAGCAATATACTCTTCCATAAAACGCTTCATTTCGTCCTCATTATTAAAAGGCTCCAGCCTGTGAAATTCGATATTGAGGAAGCCAAATAGGATGTCGTTCCTTTCATCCGTCAGTTTATAGCCCATATACTGTTTAATAGTATCATATCTTTTGCTAATTCCCTTATGATAACTTTCATTTTTTAACACATACTGAGCAATATCTACGGAATTACAGCATTTCACACATTCGTAGTTGCTAAATTTCTCATGACTCAAACTAATTGTTCTTGATGTCACCGTATATCTGAGTGAATTGTGTGCAACATATTCCAGACAGTTCGATGCTCTGTTATAAGAGTATAGCGAAATGAAAATATCGTTTTTTTCCAGTTCTATTTGAGTGGCTCCTTTGAGAATATGATTCACTAAGGAGACGATAATAAGTGCGACTTTGTCATAAAAAATGTCTTCGTTATACATTTCGGTTATGCTTAAATGTTTCTGCGATTTACATTTTTTAATAATCACACTTATATCATTATTATCCGATGCCAGGAAAGCGGTTACATCATCAAGTTTAATTTTATCCACACTTAGTGGCGGGTTGTTGTCGAAGATCAAAGCTATGACTCGAATAATAAACGCGATAATTAGAATTGTTGTAGTGATGAGCAAAAAGCCACCAGCAACGTCATTGGAAAAATGCAGTTTTAAAATATCGGTAATCGAAAAATCAAAGAATTTTTTGAGGAGTAGATAAGGTGCCGTTGCTAATATAACAATCTCAGCGAAGAGCGCTAATTTGCGGTCATTGAATTCATTATGTAGCCATACATATATCCGTTTTTTCAATGCGCTAATACCTTTTATTAATATTCTAATTGGTTCAAGTGTCCTAACAAACTTAATACTAAGTCAACTTAGGCGGATTGTTTTGTCGCCAAATGCATTTTTATGTCTGTTAGATTTCTATAATTGTGATGTTTGTTGAGTTTCGTTTTTATATTTTTATTGCTGGAAAGTATGTCAATGATGTTTTGAGTAAAATGATGAGCGTTTATTTCAATAAGTATCTTGTATATTATTTTTTCTAATTATAAGAAATTTTTGTCATAAATGCATGTTGTTTTAAGTATGATTTATTTCTACTTTTATATTTTACGAGTTAACTTTTTGCGTTTGAATTAATGAGTATTGAGTAATTATTTTATTAATCCTAGATAGGTGAGAATAACTAATTGTTAGCACCTATAGTTTCTAGCGGAGTTTTAACATTTTGCTTTGTTGTTGTATCTCGTAAAAAAGGCTCTGTTTTCTAATTTATCAAGTATGTCTGTTCCTCATACATCTCTATGGAAAATATATTTCTATCGCTTAGTGCTTGCTGTAGGAAGTTATATTAGTGCATTATTTTTTTGTGCTCTAATTTGGGGAGTAAAATGTGCACATGCATGTTTTTGGTGCTACAATTGCCACCAACTTTTAGGCGTCATCAATACCGCTAGAGGGGACAGCAAACGACTGTTGTTGCTCATACTGACGCCATATAATAATAAAAATAAATCTATATATGTCTAAGAACGTACGTTGTCTGTTAATTAATAGTGCATATAAGCGGATAAAAATACTATATATCAAGCCATGAAAAGACTGTATTCGCGTATAAAACTAAAGCTTGAAAAAACAATGAGTAATGAAACTATACCTGAGTTTTTAATAAGTAATATAAATAATACATAGAATAAGGCGATGGTTTTGAGCTTAGTAAAACATTTTTGAGTGAAGAGTTTTTATCAACACTGAATGAGGTTTTATTGTTATTTTCACTTAACAAAATGAAGCTAAAATAAGGGCTCATATACTTTCGTTACAGCTATGATGCTAGCTAAAACTAGTAACGGAGTGTATGAAAAATAATAAATATAAAAGAGATTTCACCAAGTAAATATAAAACGAAATATTACAGTGTTTTGTGGCACAGATTTTGTAATGCTGATGTTTTATATCTATATAATTAGCCATCTCGGGGATGCAATTCACTATGCAATTATTTGAAAAAAAGAAAGGTTTATCTTTATCGACGCTTATTTCCTGCGCTTTGGGGGTCGCAGCGAATACATCATTTGCGCAAGAAACACAAACGGAGCGTTTCGATGAAGAAGTGATATCCATCGGTACGCGCTCTAGTGCTCGTTCAGCTACAGATTCGCCAGCTGCGGTTGATGTAATTGGTGCTGCAGAATTCAGTTCACAAGGTGGCAGTGATTTGCAGGATCTATTTCGTAATGTTGTTCCTTCTTATAACGTAAACCAGCAGCCGATAAGTGATGGTGCGACGATTGTGCGCCCCGCTAACTTGAGAGGTTTATCGCCTGATCACACATTAGTATTGTTAAATGGTAAACGTCGACATCGCGCTTCTATTATTACTTGGTTAGGTAATGGTATTTCCAATGGTTCACAAGGCCCGGATATTTCTGTTTTCCCGTCTATTGCTCTTAAAAATGTTGAAGTCCTACGTGATGGTGCTGCGGCGCAGTATGGTTCTGATGCGATCGCCGGTGTTATCAACTTTAATATAAAGGATGATGCTGAAGGTGGGGCCATTGAAGCAAAATTTGGAGAATATTCCGAAGGCGATGGTCAAAGAGGAACGCTTGCTGCTAACCTCGGTTTGCCTTTGGGCGCTAATGGCTTTCTTAATTTAAGTGCGGAATATAGCTACGCGGATCCAACCAACCGCAGCACTCAGCGAGATGATGCCAATGCTGCGCTTGCACTCGGTTTTCCTGTGCGAGACCCTGCGCAAGTATGGGGGTTACCCGAAATCGAAGATGATATTAAAACGCTAGCTAACTTCGGTATTGAGTTGGGCGGTGATACGCAATTATACGGCCACACTAACTATGCTTCGAAAACCGTTACCGGCGGCTTTTTCTTCCGTCATCCACTGACTCGTGGTGGTGTTAATGGTTTTACTAACGATAATGGCACCCCGGATAATCCTGACGATGATTTCTTGGCGCTACTTGTCGGTGATCTTACTTCCGATGGCAGTGGTAACTGTCGCAACGATATTCCTGTGACTAACAATTCTTTGGATGCTGCAGGTTTAGCGGCGTTACAGGATATTCAAGCCGACCCTAATTGTTTCCATTTTAGTGAAGTATTTCCCGGTGGCTTTACGCCATTCTTTGGTGGTGATGCGGTCGATTATTCTTTCTTATTAGGTTTGAAAGGCGAAACTTCCGGTGGTTTTAGCTGGGACGTTAGTAGCTATCTTGGGCATCATGAAGTGGATTTCTTTATCTTCGATACCGTTAACGCCAGTTTGGGGCCCAATACTCCAACTTCCTTTGATCCGGGTAAATACGCTCAAACAGAAATTAACTTTAATGCTGATTTTGGCTACGAATTCTCCGATACCGTATTCTTTGCTTGGGGTGCAGAGTGGCGTGAAGAGGAATTTGAAATTACAGCAGGTCAACCAGAGTCATTTGCCATTGGGCCTTTGGCTGATCAAGGCTTTAGTACAGGATCAAATGGTTTCGCTGGTTTCCCTGACTTCTCGGCTGGCGCTTTTTCGCGTGAAAACATTGCTTTGTACGCCGATACCGAAGTGGAACTTACCGATCGGTTGTTAACTACCGCAGCTGTACGTTGGGAAGATTTTGATGGCTTTGGCACCACCACCAACTATAAAGTGGGCGCCAATTTTCAGTTCAATGATGACGTAGGTATTCGTTCTACCTTCAGTACGGGCTTTAAAGCACCGACGCCAGGACAAATTAATGCCTTTAACGTATCTACTGAATTCCAAAATGGTCAGCTTGTTAATAACGGTACGATTCCATCTACTAACGCAATTGCACTGCTTCGCGGTGGTCGTGAACTTGAACCAGAAGAGTCGCAAAGTTTTACCGCAGGTATTTTCTTTGCTGTTGGGCAAATCGACATTACTTTGGACTACTTCAATATCAAGGTGGAAGACCGCTTAAACTTGTCATCGGAGTTTGAATTGACGGCTGCCGAACAAGCGAGCCTTGATTCAAGCATCCCAGGTGCGGGTAGTGTTAATAATTTCCGTTTCTTCACCAACGACTTTGATACTAAAACCACAGGTGTTGACTTAGTTGTTTCTACCTCCACCGATTGGCTCGGTGGTGTAACTGACTGGAATCTAGTACTAAACAATACTGAAACTGAAATCACTGATTTTAATACAGCAACCGTTAGTGCGACTCGTGTACGTGAGGTTGAAGAAGGGGTGCCTACATTCCGTGCCAATTTCACTGCCACTCACACACTAGAAAACTGGCGTTTCCTTGGACGACTTAGCCGTTATGGCGGTTGGTTCGACAGTCAGGACAACATTAAATACAGTGGCGAATTCATCTTTGACGCTGAAGTTAGCGTAACAGTGGCAGGCAATTCTGATATTTCTTTAGGTGTTAATAACCTCTTTGATCAAGAGCCACAAGTTAACCCTGGTGCAGCGGCTGGTGCTGGTAATACCTTCAGTCAGTATACGCCATTCGACTTCAACGGTTCTTTCTGGTATGCGCGCTATCGCTACAGCTTTTAAGCGACTTAGCTAGTTGTTCTATTTGCTGATTTAATATCTAATCCTCAAGGACGAGGTGAATGTTTCAATAATCACTAGATGATTGTCATAATTAAGCCCTAGCTGAAGTAAACCCTCATGAGATACTTCGGATAGGGCATTATCAACATAAGAATAAATGTGCATTTTGAGCAAATAAGTAAACTCATCAGTTCGTCTCATTCCCATTTACACCTATACTTGTGCGTTTTGCCGATAACCGCTGCCGGTGCACCAATATATTTGTCCGTAAATATCTGATCAGGAAAATTTCATGCCAGAACAAAGCATATCTGAAAGTATCAACCAAGCAATAATGCCTTTTGCCGATGGCATGTCTGCGGTGATTTTTTACTCCATTAATATTTTTGGTAACGATGTGCCTTTAGTATTGATTGGCCTCTTTTCCGCGGCTGTGTTTTTTACGCTCTCCCTACGTTTTATTAATCTTCGTGGTTTTACCCACAGTATAAAAATTTTACGAGATCCTGACGAAGATGTGGGAGAGGGAGACGTTTCGCATTTCCAAGCGCTGACCTCGGCACTATCAGGCACGGTGGGTATAGGTAATTTGGCAAGTGTGCCAGTTGCTATTGCTATTGGAGGCCCTGGTGCCTTGTTTTGGATGATAGTCATGGGTTTTTTCAGCATGACTACGAAGTTCGTTGAATGTTATATGTCAGTAAAATACCGGCGAGAGAGTCCCAATGGAGAAGTATCCGGTGGCCCCATGTATTATATTGAGCATGCCTTTAACAAAATTAATTTACCTAAAATGGGTAAATTTTGGGCGATATTTTTTGCTGTTAGCTCTGTTGGCGGCTCGATGACTATATTTCCGGTGAGCCAAGCGTATGTGCAATTTTCGTTTACCACTGGTATTGATGCACCTTTGATTTTTGGGGTTGTATTCTCCGCCATCGTGGGGGTCGCTATTATAGGTGGTATCAAAACCATTGGTCGTGTGACGGAAATTGTAGTGCCTTGGATGTGTGGTTTATACCTACTGGCGGGTGTGGTGATTTTGGTGATCAATGCCTCTGTGCTCCCTTCAGCGTTGGCATCTATCATAAAAGGGGCCTTTGGTATGGATGCGGCGGCGGGTGGATTTATTGGTGCTTTGATCAACGGTGTTCGCCGCGCAGCATATTCTAGTGAGGCGGGTTTTGGTTCTGCGGCCTTTGCCCACTCTGCGGCGCGGACTAAAAAGCCTATTAGCCAAGGCTATGTAGCCTTACTAGAACCGTTTATCGATACGGTAGTCGTGGCCACTATGACGGGACTTGTGGTAGTGGTAACAGGTGTCTATACACAGGACTTACAGGGTATTGAAATTACTTCGGCAGCATTTGGTAGTGTTATTAGTTGGTATCCAACCTTACTCGTGGTGGCTGCTATTTTATTTGCTTATTCTACCTGTATCGCCTGGGCATACTACGGTGAGAGAGCCGCAATTTATCTTTTTGGTGACAGTAAGAAAGTAATTAATAGTTATAAGGCTTTTTTACTCGTAGTGATTGCAACAGCGTCTTCCATTCATATTTCTGTAGCGATTAACATTGTAGACTCCTTCTTATTTGCTATGGCAATTCCCAATATTTTAGCTCTGTATTTATTGTCTTCTGAAATTAGGCAAGATGTTAGGGAGTATGAGATGGAAACATTTAAATGATCTCACTGCTTTATTGGTAGTGTTGGGGTGATAACCCTGAGGCCCTCTATATAAATGGTTGTGGCGTGATTTGTTATATTATAACACATGCTTTTTTGGCGCTATAAATGCGCTAAAGAAGCATTCGCCTAAACTTTTTACTCACTTTAGACCTGCACGCTGTGCTAAGCCATATTACCCTTAAAATAATTGCTGGTTAACAACTAACGAGATAATTCAGCTTATTTTTCTAAACTCTTATCCACACCCTTAGCCGCTATTGTGCCTCTTTTTTTATTACTTAACGTGATAATAAAGCTGTATTTGCTAGTGACATTCCAACGCTACCAGCGAAGTAATATTTATTGAAAATAGTCCTGGGCACTGAGTTGGGGGGAGTTGATTTATCTCGGTTAGTTTACTTAAGCTTTTATATATTAAAAAAAGTTCAACTTCTTTTATTAGCGCTACTTTATAGCGTCTATAAGGATATGAAAGCAGATAAGGGTTTTAAGCGGTTGTAAAGAAGTAGTTATAAAAACGGTAGGTCTAAGAAAGCATAATGTATATGCTTTCTTAGTAGGCTAAAGGCTGCTTAAATTCTCTGCTTCGTTGGTATATTGAATATCATCCGATATAAGTAGTCTTTTCGATTAACACTGGGCGTAATATATTAAGTCTATTGGAGGTATAGTTTTGATTTGTTGCCCAGATTACTTAATGAGGGTAAGCGTTGTGTTCCTGCAAGGTCGCTCCGCTGGTTCAGTTGCAGTATTCACTTTAGAATCCGTTAATTCAACGGGCGATGTCATGACAACACTATCTTTAATTTGTTCCATAACAATTTCAAACATATCCTTTTCTTCGTGCACTACTTTGCAAACGACATAATCATCATTGATTTGCTCGATCGTTTTTTCAATTTTTTTAAGGTCTAAAGGCTCGCCTGACCAACTTGCTATGGTTATCGTTACTGCTGACATTTTTAATCCTTTTTTAAGAAATAGGATATATACCGGGGTTAAATAGCTAAACTTCGATTATAGCCTATTTTTGTCCTACGCGTCTGAGACTTCGTCATAGAAATAAATTATACGGCATATTTATTAATAAAATTAAAAAATGAAAAGTTAGTCGCTTATTTTGTTTCTGTTATCTCTCTCAAAGTTGACTCTAAATGTTAAATTTAATGTGTTAACTATTTAAATGATTAAGTAAATTAAGTAATTAGATGATGAAACTAAACCTCAGTCTGAAAATAGTTTTTTACCGGTTAATAAAGCGAACTTTTATAAAAAAAGAAAATACTGAAGATATAAAAATAAGTAATAGGGGTATTTTTTTGGACCGCAGGCTGTTTATACTAATTAAACTAGGCTTGCTGCCAGCCCTTAGTTTTATCTGTCAATAGGCTGGCAATTCACATCGGTAATGTTAAATGTATTTTATTTGCACCAGGAACAGTTACAAATTAAATATAGACATTTTTTAGATTATGACAATAATTTATTTTAAAGTTGTAGCTGAATATGGAAAGTTGTACCTACTTCAACATCCGATGTAATAGCAACTTGCCCCTGATGGTGATCAACCAAAATAAAATGTGTGAACGACAAGCGGTTTTCAGCTTCTGAGCTTTCCTTCTTTAAGGGCCATGTATTTACAAAAGGTTCAAAGATATCTTGCTGTTCCTCTCCAGTAAGGCCAAGGCCATTATGTTGGACCTTCATCCATAAGGCGTCGTAGCGTTCGGTGACTTCTACCATGATTGTAGGTGTTATGTCTTCTTTATTCGCCTTTGCCAAGGCATGCACACAGTGGCGGAATAGGCTGAGGAATACCTGCTGCATTTCAGATACAAAGCAGGGAATTTCCGGCAGATTGTCTTCGTAGTGTCGCTCAATAGTGATATCAGAAAAGCGCAGGCCTGTAGGATCCGAAAGAGTATTATGAGCCAGCTCTATGGCATGATCGACGATTGTCGTCATACTGGCTGGACGTTTCTTATCCCCTTGACTGCGAGAGAACTCTAATAAATTACGAATCACACTGGAGACTTGTGTGCCTCGTTCGCGAGCATCATGCAAAAGGGCTGAGATTTTTTCATCTTCGCCGCCAGATGAAGTTGGTAAAGTCTTTAAGATTGTATCCAGGTCATTTGATATAGCACGCAGTGGTAGCTCAATATCATGTGCCATGGTGGCAGCCAATTCACCCATCGACGACATTTTATCTCGCTGGATAAGCATGTTCTCCGCCAGCGAGCGCTGGGTAACGTTGTCAATAATAATAACGACACCATGGCCTAACTGTCCTTTCAGCGGGAAGATACGGATGTCAAAATAGTATTGCCCTCGCTGACTATGTTTAATCGTAGATGAAATACCACTGACTAACACATCCTTAATTTGTTCAGGAGAAATGGTGATGGTAGGGTAGGCTTGCCAGAGATTTTTCCCTAGAGCTTTTTCATGGCTAATGCCGGTAATTTGTTCGGCACAGTCATTCCACTGAGTGATATTAAGATCCCCATCAAGACCAATCAACATGGAGGGCATCGATTGTAAAATATTCTTGATGTAAGCCTCTGAATACTTGAGCAGGCGAGTTGTTTCCCTGTGCTGCTCCATTTCACCATTAAGTGCTGTGTTCGCTTCTTTTAATAGCTGATTAGACTGATCCAAGGTCGCAGTGCGATCTTTCACACGCTCTTCAAGAGCATCGCGGATCTCCTTGAGCGCTCTATTGGCACGGACTTTTTTGCTGTGGCTAAAAAACAGTGTGACTAGCGCAACAGACAAGAGAAGAATAAGAACAGAGCTTGAGAAATTGGCAACATACTGCCATTTCGTTTCGCCATTCTCATCTTTAAAGTATTGGATGAAACCTGCATTGGAGGGTAAAGAATATAAAAGAGGAAGCAGAGCAAGCAACTTATGCATTATATAACCACATTATTAAGATAGTTCGACCGAGGCTTAAACACCGATGCTGGATATTAGCAGATCACAGCTTTGCGCGCAGATCATTTTTGTGAAGTCGATTGTGACAACTGCATAATAGGTGCGCGCAAAAAAATGCAACGTCTCGAGTCCTCTTTGTGTTGACGTGATGATTGAAGTCGCCAATAAAGGGATTCCATCCGCAGAATATTATGTAAAGAGTGTGGCATTGTGTCACAACAATAGGGATTTAAGGCTAACATTATGCTCCAGCTCATCTATAATGCCTCCAAATTGCAGTAGATTGGGCGCTGCATATCTAACTGTACAATTGATCATTTAATGGTGTTTTTCAAATGTTAGGAAAAAAAATCCAATGGATACTGTTAGTTGTATTCTGTTGGTGTCAATTGGCGATTGCTCAAGATGACGCAAAACAGGATAAGAAGGGGGTTTTTCTAGAAGTCATTGATGGCTTTGCTGAAGTTCATTCCGGCCCCGGCCGCGGTTACCCAGTATTTTATGTGATTGAACAGGGCGAGATGATCGAGCTGCTGGCTCGGCGGCCCGGGTGGTACGAAATTCGTTCAGAGAGCGGCAAAACCGGCTGGACTACTGCAGCACAGATTTCGCGTACAATTCAAGCGACGGGTGAGCCTGCGGACTTACCTTCGGTCGGTTACGGTGACTATATTAAAAATAGCTGGGTGACGGGTTTGTCTTCTGGCCAATTCACCAGTGGTGAGTTACAAGGTTTCGAGATATTCACTGTTAATGGTGGGTATCGCTTCCTCAACTGGTTGGCTGCCGATCTTGAATACGGTCGTATTTTCGGCTCTGATGCCAGTGGCGATATATATGGTGCAAACATATATATAGAACCTATGTCGCACTGGAAGTTATCACCATATGCATTGGTAGGTGTTGGTGAAATCAAAATCGGATCACAACCAAGATTTATTAACTTTACAAGAGAGAGTTCAGAGTTTAACAGCTATGCCGTCGGGGCAAGCTTTTATCTCGGACGCAACTTTGTAGTAAAAGGTGAATACCGTTGGTATTCTGTCTCAACTGAAGGCGAAACGGAGAACTTAGAAACGTGGAAACTCGGTTTCAATACATTCTTTTAAAATTTTCTATTTGTTTAAAAATAGTATTACTTTGCTTGACATTTTTCGGTACTGCTAGCTCCGCTCTGGCAAAAGAAGGTAAGAATTCAGGTAAATTGCGTATTAACTCTGAGCTATTTGATATAGGTGTAACGACAGGCATTATCAATATTGAAGATTTTCCGTCGGAGTTTATTGTCGGCGCCAATATTACCTTTAAAGCATCAGAGAATTTTTTCTTGCAATACAATTATGTGCAAGCCAGTGTTTCAAATTCTGCCTTTGAAAATAATCCAGCGTTTACCACTCTGGATTTAGGCGATGACCGTGACTTTACTCACTTTGACTTATTAGTTGGTTATAATATTTTCCAAGGTGAATTCTTTGCATCTGAAGACAGAGCTCACTTATCTTCACTTTATGTGGTTGGTGGCGTTGGTGATACCGACTTTGGCGGCGAAGATGATTTCACCTATACCATTGGCGTTGGCTATCAAATTGAATTCTTTAGACGTTACTTGCTGCGCTTTGACTATCGCGATTATATTTATCAAACTTCTCTAGTAGTGGGTGACGATGAAGATACCGTACATAATACGCAGATATCGGTAGGCTTAGGCTACTTATTTTAATTCTCTCAATCTACTAAAAAAAGCACTCTATGAGTGCTTTTTTTTATATTAATCCTGAATAACGGCGTAGCGGCCACTACCTAGTAGTGCAATTGGCAGTGCACTAACCAACAATAAAAGTTTCATTTCAAATGCGTAGCCACCAAAATTACTTTCTGAAAAAAGTTCTGGTTGAAACGCGAGCACTATTATAAACAACATATTACCTATAATAGCTGCGGCGCTAAGGCGGCAAAAAATACCCAGTGCCAATAATGTGGGCACAAGCAAATCGCCTATAAAAACACAGTATGTAGCTAAGTTAGAAATAATTAAATTGCCACCAAGTGTTTTTCCAAATGCCGCAGCATCTATATGGGTAATGTCTTGCAGCCCATGAGCCAATACTAAAATAGAGATAGTAAGCCTTAGTGTTAACAGGCCAATATCTGTAAAGTTAAAATCTTTAAACAAATGATCAAGTGTATTCATTCTATTTTTCGCACAAATCTTATATGTCCAAATCAACCGGTTTGCATCTTTAAAGCCGTTAGAAGGGGAGGCGATTAAATTAGACGTAATTGCTTGGTTTGTCGATTTGCTACAGGGCAGTGTCGATATTAAGGCTAGAATTGGTCAGGTAATTAGCCAGCTTTGAGCCATGTATACGTATAAATTGATAGTTCAGATGAGCCTCCCTGAGAGCTAATTTGTGCCAAGCTCCCAGCGAGATAATATGGTAGCCAGTAAAGTTGCTACCGATAAGCTTTTTAGAATATTGTATTGATTCCGATGGCGAACTCTGTGTTTTGGGTTACTTTATCATCACCAACAAAATTTCTTTCTACAATGTGGTTTTTGAAATCTAAATTGATCGTCAGCCAATCAGTTAACACCGTTTTATAACTAATACCGAGTAGTAAGCCTGTGTTACTTTCATCTGCAAAGTCTACTTGCTCAACACCAGCAAGAGCATATAGGCCTGAATTAAACTTTCTTTTTTTACCCCAGAAAGAGCGTCCTTTAAGAAGCTGGTAGCCGGCGGAAATACTGACATAACTGAAATCCCGCTCAGGGTTAAAGTCAAGAGTTCCTTCTGGATTGGCTCGCTCAGTTTCAGACGTGGCGATACTAGCTTCTATCAATAACTTTTGATTAAAGTAATAACGTGCAGAAAAGCCCCACAACGGATTAGTATTGAAGTCTTCGACTGAGAGAAAACCAGTATAAACACCAGCTTCAAAATGCTCCGTATCCAGTGCAGCGGGATTTGCCGATGGAACTCTTTTATCTGGATCGATAACTTTGATCGCTGGTTTTTCATCCTGAGCAAAGCTAATTGCTGGTGTTAGTGTCGATATAAGAAGGCAGGCGATCAGAGCCTTGCGAATGTGCAACATGGGCTATCCATTTGTTGAAGATGGTTAAGTTTTATTAGCGTAATTTAGCACGTGTCTAAATGTCGACTTGGAATGTTGACTTAAGACGCTCAATGTTGACTTAGGCGCATACTGCAGCACAATCAAGCCACCAAAGGTTATAGGTTTACGCTCTATATATTGTAAGCAACTTTCTTAAGTTCTTAACTTAAATTCTCAAATTACTTAATTATTTCCACAACATTAATGACTGCTGTGGAATTTTTTAGTCGCTCTACTCAATAATTATTAAAATTTAGTAATTTTCCGTTGTATCTTAAAGTAGTTATGGATTGTCTATGAGTAGCAAAGCTTAAATCCATAGTCCTAAAATCACTAAGTTTACAATGGTTCATTGTACTGAAAAAAAACTAAACCACTAAACAAATAGGCCTGCATAAGGTGTTATACAGTTCTCAAAAATCCCTCTAACACAGAATATCAGCGATTATTTGCCATTTTAAGGGCGTATTTATTTAGGAGTGTGGCAAACTAGTAAAATCAGTTGAGCACATTCATGGTTCAGATGATCAACGCGCGAACATCTATGAAAGCTGTGATTGTATGAGCTTTGTTAGTTTTTAGTTTTACAATGAGTGTTTGCGACAGGCACGCAGTGAAGTGTCGAATTATTTATCACTGTATCCTAGGTAGTTTGTCATTTTGCTTTAGATGATCCGTCACTTTGTTCTAGAACGGCACGAGGCTAAACTCAAAGCGGTTGGTCGAATTAAGCGAATTTTGGCTACATAATAGCTTTACTATATTCGGCAAGACTGTGAACCACTCTTAAATTTCGTGAATTGTGTACAAAAAGCAAACAAAAAATTCTCATTTTTGAAAACTCTTGGTAACGCTCAAAAGTTTTTTAATGTATATTTTTATAAGTATTTCAATAAGTTCGGACTTAAAGTTCATGCGTATACCTCCTTATTACTTTTTATTTAGTTTTCTCTTTGTCTTAGTTGCCAATATCAGTTCAGCTCAAGAAGAATCTCCTCAACCCGAAGCCCAAAAGGTTGAAAAGTCCAATTGGGCAGAAAAAGTTGATGATACTTCCATTGACTTCGGGAAAGAGCAAACCGAGCAAAGTGCTAAGCAAGCCTTAAGTGAAGTTCGCAAGATATCGCGTGATATTCAATCACTTAAAAGCGAAGTGGTAGATCTCAATAAAGATTTGCGCTTGATGGAGGAAAAGCTGCTGTTTCCCTCCAGTACCAAGTATTCAGTGTTTGTATCAGTAACTTCCGGGAAGTTTTTTGATCTTGAAAGTATCAAGTTAAAAATTAATGGTCGTTTTGTAGCCACTCATATTTATTCTGAGAAACAACGTCAGGCTTTTTTACGCGGCGGGATACATAAACTCTACATCACCAACTTATCTGAGGGTGAGCACGACGTAGTAGCGTTTTTCACCGGTATTGGCCCCGGTGGCAGAGCCTATAAACGTGCGGCAGAGTTAAAAGTTGATAAAGGCCCGGGTAGTCAATACTTAGAGATTGCCATAAGCGACGATACTGTCGCCCAAGAGCCCGTTTTTAAAATGAAACAATGGTAGCAGTGCGATGATGACTTTTTTCCGCTTTTCTGCTCCTAAGCATTTGAAAAAACTTGCGTTACTAACACTTTTGGCTGCCCCCATGGCTGATGCCAAAGTGTTAAAATCCCATGTTAAGTCCTCTCAGGAACTTGAATATGGCTTAGTACTGTTTGAGTTTTTTCAGCAGCGCTTCTTCCCAGCTTTAGTCGAAAACTCCTACGCGGTAGCCATTAATAACTCCCTTGCCTCAAGTAACCAGGGGCAAATATTAAAAGGTGGCTTGATGCTATCTTATGGTATGGCCGATCAATCTCGCGAGCTTTTTGAAAAACTCCTGGAGACAAATACTTCAGAGTTAGTGCGAAACCGAGCATGGTATTTTTTAGCGAAGTTCTACTACAACAAATCAGACATAGCCAATGCAGATAAGGCGCTCAGCCACATAAAAGGTGAGTTGCCTGGCGATATCAACTTCGACTATCACTATCTTAAAACGCTGGTCAAAAGCCGCAGTTCTTTATCAACTTTGGCAGATCTCAAGCTTGATAAGTCAGTAACCAGTGCAGAACAATACCCTTATTTATTATTCAATGTCGCGATAGGACAGTTGAGAAAAGGGGATTTAGTGAGCGCAGTCAAAAACCTTGAAGAGGTAGCCTCTTATAATGGCGGTATCGAGGAATATACGGTATTGGCAGATAGGGCTAAGCTTGGTTTAACTCAGCTGGCTATGCAGAAAGGTTTGTTCCAGCAGGCCTGGTCTTACCTGACACAAATTCGAACTACCGGTCTATACTCGAATCGTGCATTACTTAATTATGCCTGGGCAGCAATTAAAATTAAGCGTTTCCCCGACGCTACAGCTGCTCTGAAACTATTGAATCAGCGCTCGATAGCTAGCCCAGAAGTACAAGAGGCAAAAGTATTACTTGCTCATCTTTATGAACAAGAAGGCTCACCCCGTAAAGCGCTTAAAGCTAATTTAGTTTCTATTAAAGAATTTAAAGTTGGCGTTGAAATGGTGGAAACGGCGCGCAACATTATCGACAAGAAAAATGTGCCTGAAGAATTTATCACCAATATGCAGGCGATTATGGATGATTCGGATTGGCACAGTGCTACACCTAATGTTGATTATAAAAGTCTAACGCCTTTTCTAATCGACTTAATGGCCAGCAACCCCTTTAATGAAACGTTGAAGGAATTAGCAGATTTGTACTCATTACGCGTCAATCTGAATTATTGGCTAACGCAAGCAAATGAGCATCTCATTATTGTCAATAACGCTACTAAAAAAGCATTTGACGAGCGCAGTAAGCAATTTATCAACGATAGTGTGCGTTTAAATGACGAGTTTGCTAATACCAAACAAGAGCTTAATCTGATGAATCTCAGTCTTGATGAAGACGATCAAGAGCGCATTGATATCCTACTGAAGTCTACCAGTGATGAGCTAAGTCTTCTTGATGGTAAAGTTGAGTTATTTAAAACATTAGAAGATGTTTATACCCAGCCTGCTGCATATAAGTCAGAGCTTGAAGAGTTACACCGACGCATACGTGTGTTATTGCAAAAAACCGAACTTAATATTGTAAAATTAGAGCCTGTAATGCGCAGCCTAGTGAAGGCTGAGTTAGATAAACACGAAGAGCGCATGAATTATTATTGGGCACAGTCACGATTAGCAAAAGCGCGTTTATACGATACTACTTTGTCCACACTTAGAGATGCGCAACGTGATATCAAAGATGAAAAATAAACAAATGGCAATTAACGAGAATATCTAATGAATTTCTTTGTCAAAATTTCTTTAATCAGTCCGCTTTTTGTACTGCTGTCTTGTTCCTCAAACGATACACAGACACTGGGACAATTAAAGTATGAAGAGGAAAAAGAAAAGGAATTAAAGTTCGAACAACTCTCTCATGAGCAGGTGCGGCAAGAATATAAAGAACTTATAGACTTGTTTGAAGACGAGCAGTTAAAAGAGCAAATTGAGCGGCGTATAGCCGATGTCTATCAACTTGAAGCAGATACTGACCTGGACAATCAAACCGAGTCGAGTCAGTATGTCGAAGCTATTAAAGCTTATCGTAATATTTTGGAGCGCTATCCAAACTCTCCTGATAATGCTGAGGTGTTTTACCAGCTTGCCAAAGCTTATGATTTAGAAGGGCAGCAAGAAGAGGCGATGAAGATGCTGACGGAGTTGGTAAGCCGTCATCCAAATTATGCAAATATTGCCGAAGCCCATTTTCGTAAAGCCGATATTCATTTTAACTGGCAACAATATCCCCAAGCCAAAGCATCTTACAATGCAGTAACACAGCTTGCTCAAGGGCGCCTGCGTTTAAATGCACACTATATGCTTGGGTGGGTGCATTATAAACAACTCGATTTTGAATCCAGTGTTGACTCATTTGCCTTCGTGCTTAACAGTATTTTGCTTGAAGGCCGTACTCTTGATTCGCTTGATAAAGCAGAAAAGCCCTTGGTTGATGATTCTATTCACTCCATGAGCTTGGCTTTAGATAAAATCGGCGGCGCTGAAGTGATTGAGGAAATTCCATCGATTGCTCAGCAAACCTATATTTGGATGTTGTATGACCATCTTGGTGACTACTATCTGGGCAAGGAGTTGTATGAGCAATCGGCGGATACTTTCCGTTATTATGTACGCAAGTTTCCCGACTCGGATAAAGCACCACTGTTACATAATAAGTTGATCAGTGCTTATACCAAGGGTTCTTTCCCACGACAGGCGCTGGAAGAAAAAGAAAAGTATGTTAAAGCCTATGGTATTAATTCGAGCTATCCTGGCAATGAGAACGGGATTGGTAAAGATATTGCCACCTCACTGATTGTCTACCTCGAGGAGCTGGCTCGCTTTAATTATACGGAGGGCCAAACTAGTCTCGCTTTTATTGAAGAAGAGAATAAACGTAATCCAGATAATCCCGATGAGGAAAAGATACGTCTAGCAAATGGCGATGCTGTTTTTTCGTTTAAAAAATCTGCCACCTTTTATGGTGAATACATCGATACTTTTCCCCAGGATAAAAGGGTAGATGAAATGCGATTTCTCGAAGCAGAAGCGCATTTTCTAGCGGGCGATTTCCTTCTAGCTGCTCAAGATTACGAGGCAGTAGCTTATGAGCCTGTGGGCACGAGCGCCGCTGACAATGCGGCGGACTCCGGTTATGCCGCTATTATTTCGTATCAAAAACATATTGATTCCCTTGGTGGCGATTCCAGTGTAGTGACTAAAAGTGAAGAAGGGCAGACAGAGGTTACTGATTTGCGTGCCACTGCTGTCGATAGTATGTTGCGTTTTTCCAAGAAATTCGACTCCGATGAACGCTCGCCCACGGTGCTAACTAACGCCGCGGAGTATCTCTTTGGTCTCAATCAATATCAGCGGGCCATCGATGTTGTACAAGATCTGTTAACAGCAAAAACATTGGATAAAACCTTAAAGAAAACCGCCTACGGTATTATGGCGCACTCTTTCTTCAAGTTGGAAAAATATCCTGATGCTGAAGCCAGTTATGTGGCGCAGAGAAAATTGGTAGCTAAAGACAGCGAAGAATTTACGCAAATATCAGAAAGAATTGCCACCACTGTCTTTAAAAATGCCGAAGTACTGGAAGAGTCTCAAGGTAAGCGCGAGGCAGCGCAGGAACTGTTGAAAATTAAGCGTTTGTCGCCGACTTCACCGATTCGTATTACTGCGCAATATGACGCCGCTTCTTTATTTATCGCAGTGGAAGCGTGGCCAGAAGCGATTGTTGAATTGAAAGAGCTCATTGAACTTTATCCAGAGCATAAACTTGCCATTGAATTCCCACGAAAATTGGCGCTCGCCTATCAAAAAGATGAGCAGTGGGCGAATGCTGCAGGGGCTTACCTAGATCTGTATAACAATGATACGGATGAAGATATTAAACGTGAAGCGCTATTTTTATCTGCCAATATGTATGAGAAAAATGGCGAGCTAGAACAGGCAATTAAATATTTTAAACGCTACGCTCGCAACTACGAGGAACCGTTCGATACTCGTATGGAAGCGCGTTATCATCTAGCGGTGAATTATTTAAGTTTGAAAGAAACAGATAAGCACCTTTATTGGTTACGCAGGATTATTGCTGGCGACGCCAAAGGTGGCACTCAAAGAACCGAGCGCAGCCGATGGTTAGGCGCATGGGCAAATGCACAATACGGTGATTATCATGCCGATAGGTTCCGCGGTTATTATTTAGGACAACCTTTGCAAAAAAGCCTGCCTGAAAAACAGGAGTTTTTCCAGAAGGCTTCGGATCATTATCAAAAGGCAGCTGACTACGGCATTCTTGAGTTTGTCACAATGTCCAGTTACAAAATAGGAAATTTGTACGAAGCTTTTGCTGTAGATTTACGTAAAGCGCCAGCGCCGAAAGGCCTAAGCGCGGACGATATGAAAGTGTACAGCGGTATTATAGAGGAACAAGCCAGTCCCTTTGATCAGTTGGCGGTTGATGTGCACCAAGCAAATGTGGATCGCGCTTGGGAAGGGCATTTTGACGATTGGATCGATAAAAGCTTTGGCGCGCTAAGAAAACTACAACCACAACGTTATAATAAACAAGAAGTCGCGACAGCATACGGTGAGGAGATACGTTAATGAGAATCTCTAATTTATATAAAGTACCTGCCACTTTAATGGTGCTAGCCCTATTAGGTTGTGGTAGCGGCGGCATTAAACAGCAAGCCCAGGATGTAGAAAAACTTAGCTTGTTGGACACCACGCCATTTATACCGACACAAGAATTTGACGAGAAAACGTCGACATACCTGCCATATGAGGCGATGCCTAATCCTTATTTAGAACTTAAAGGCCGCATAGATAAAGATGCTGTCACTAAATTTATTCAGGCGCGCCGTTTGTTTAGATCCGGCAGTTATCAACAAGCTGATGTTATGCTTTCTCAGGTGGTAGCGCTAGACAACAAATTGTCGGGCCCTTGGGTGATGCGTGGTGATATAGAACTGAAAAAAGATAAGTTAGAACCTGCCATCGAGCATTTTAAAAAGGCTATCGAAGTCAACCCGAAAAATGTCAATGCTTATATCAAGTTGGCGAAAACGCAACGCTTGCTGGGTAAGTTCTTAGAAGCCCAAAATACCTACACCGATGCCTTGACTGTTTGGCGCGATTTTCCCGAGGCACATTTAAACCTCGGTATATTATACGATATTTACTTAAATCATCCTCTTAGAGCACAGAAGCATATGCAGGCGTATCAGTTTTTGACGGGTGAAAAAGATAAAGAAGTAGCCGCTTGGATAAGTGAAATTCAAAAGCGAACAGGCTTAAAAACAAGCCTAACTAAACAATAGTACTAGCGCACAATTTAAACAATTGTGCCAACACAATATGAGACCAAGGTCTCTTTACATGCGAGCTAAAATGAATATTAAGCGACTTTTATTACTGGTTTGTGTAGTATCCTCCTTCAGTTTTGCTGAAGATCAAAAGAAGGCGGAAAGTAAGCCTGACGGCGACTCTGAGCTATTTTTAGAGTCCACTATTGTCGGTGATAAAGAGCAGCCGACTGTCAGTTATTTTATTCCATGGAAAGGGACTGGCACGCCAGATAAATTGCATTGGAATATTGAGCAAAAGAATGACAAGACGTTAGATTTAATTGATAGAGAAGTAATGATTCGATCGATTTCTATCTACAACGAATTGGATATGGAAAACACACAACAGGATAAATAGATCCAAATCAGCAGTTTTACTGCTACTTTATAACTATTTATTAATTAGTTATGTGTTTTTGCATTGGTAATATTGAACGCCAGCACAGAAATGGTAAAGCGGACGACATTATTATCAACGGAAGAAAAATAACAAAAATTTTTAAATAACTTAAATGTGGTCCATTAAAATTGAGCTTTATCTATATTCTTGCTGAATTTTAACGGTTTGTAAGAGATTAGATTTTTAAGAGATTCAATCATGGTAGATATTTACAGTACAGTCACTCGATTCTTTCAGGACGGTGGTTTTTTCATCTATCCAATCGGCTTTATTTTGGCCATTGGTTTAGTCATTGCATTTGAGCGCTGGGTATATCTGACCCGAGAGCGGCGTCGCAATATTAAAGCGTTTGAAGATTTTTTGCCTTTGTTACGCACAACTGACTTGGAGAAAATGCAGCTGTATACACGTGAAGTAAGTGTGCCTGTAACGCGTATTATTGGTTGTGGTATCGACATGATGAAGGTATCAAAACAACGTGCAGATATTGAAAACTCCATGAGTGAAGGTATGTTGGAGACTATGCCACGTATCGAAGAGCGTACAAACTACCTTGCTGTATTGGCTAATGTGGCAACACTACTGGGTCTTCTCGGTACTATTATTGGTCTGATTGGTGCATTTACCGCGGTAGCTAATGCGGATCCTGCGGAAAAATCAGAATTGCTTTCTCTTTCAATCTCAGTGGCGATGAATACCACAGCGTTTGGTCTAATTTCTGCAATACCCTTGTTGATTTTGCACACCATGTTACAAAATAAAACGGCCAAGATTGTTACTAGTATTGAAATGGCAGCAGTGAAATTCCTCAATATTATGACAATTCACCGTCTGATTGAGGCCGGTTTACCACGACAATCAACAGCGTCTTCGCCTTTTAGTCAAGCGGCACAAGCGGTAGCTCCAGAACCTATTGCGCAGGCAGCGCCTGTCGCTCAAGCGGCCCCACAAATGGCGCCGGTAGCGCAAGCGCCGCAAATGGCACAACCAGCGGTAGCTCCGGCTCAAATGGAAGCTGCAGTAGCGCCAGCGCCTGCTGTAGAGGTTGCACCGGTAGAGGCGGCGCCTGTTGAAGTTGCTCAAACAGAGTCTCCTGTGCCAGAAGAAACTTCAACAAAAGTTGAAGGTGATGCACAAGTGGGTGGCATAGGTTCTGATGGCACTGCACCTGCCGCTTCTTAAAATTTGTAGCGAGTTAATGTCATGAATTTTAAATACAAGGCAAAAGATGATGAGGTCGCGGATATCGACGTCACGTCCTTCATGAATCTCATGATTGTTTTGGTGCCAGTATTGTTGTTGAGTATGACTTTTACACAAACTACTGTGCTAGAGATAAAGCTACCAGAGCTTACTGGTGGAGGAGTAGCTTCTGATGACCCGCAGTCGAAATTGGAAGTGGAATTAACTGCCGATAGCGTGAAAGTCTATTACCCCGAAAATACACTGGTGCAAGATATTCCTAAAATTCAAACAGAAGAAGGAATGGATTACGACTATCGACAGTTGTCTCTTGTACTGCAAGCGGTCAAAGCTAAAGTGCCAGAAAAGCAAGATATATTGCTTCGATCAGAGCTGGATATCGATTATCAGCACATTGTTGGAGCAATGGATACTCTTAAGTCATATAAAACAGTTGTTGCAGCCAGTGTTGTGGAAATTGAATTGTTTCCTGAAATCTCTCTGGACGATGCGAGAAAAGTGGTTAAAGCTCGATCTTTATGATTAGTTCAACGATATTTAGCGAAAAACAGAAAAAGACGGTGTCACCGAAGCTGAGCTTAGTGGCATTAATGGATATTTTTACTATTTTAGTTTTCTTCCTGTTGCTTAATTCAGGAGAAGCTCAAAAAATCGAGAATGCTAAGTTTATTAAATTACCAGATTCCACCAAAGGTGATGTGCCTCATGAAGAGCTTATGATCTTGGTAAATCCTGAAGAAATTTGGGTAGGCAAAGAGAAAATCTTGGATTTAGAAGGGCTTGAATATAATCCAGAAGAAGTAATTGAAGAGCTTTCTGCCGAATTACTAGGGCATACAGAAAAACTGGAAAATTTAACGCCATTCCAAGAAGCAAATGGGCTTGCTGTCATTATTATGGGGGATCGTGAAGTACCCTATGCCTTACTTAAAAGTGTAATGACAACATGTCGAGCCAATAATTTTCTCAATATTTCACTTGCTGTTAACCGCGTTGTTGATACTCGCATCATCCCCAGTTCTGCTGGGCCACTTGATGGTGAAGCGACGTCAGCACCAGTGCAAGGGGAGGGCTAAATGACAGCTGCATATATGTCTCCTCAAGCCCTCGACCTCGTTCTTCCTTGGACTATTGATCGAGAACAAGAGGAAAAGTTTAAGCGCAGTCTCAAACGCGTCTTAATTGTTTTACTTGTTATATTTTTGATTATCCCGTGGTTGCCAGTTCCGGATCTTGCCTATGAGGAAAGTGAATCGGATATTGTTAAAACAAAAATAGTACTGGAACCTGTGATCGTTGAGCCCGAACCTACACCAGTACCTGTCGCGCCTACACCTAGGCCTGCGCCTCCAGCTGAGCCCAAACCTGTACAGAAGAAAACAGAGCCAAAAGAAGCTAAGCCAGTAACAAAAGAGCCTAAAAAGCGTGATATAGCAAAAGAACAAGGGTTAACAGCAATTTCTAGTCAACTTAATTCTTTGCGACAGTCTTTGGATCTAACTAAGTTAAAGAAGAAGAACGTATCTACCAGTACGGGCGGAAAAATCGCTAGAGCAGATAGCACGGTTCTTGGGCAAGATAACCTTAGCCAAAAGAGTGAGGGGATTGTCATAGACGATAACCTTATGAAGAACGAAAATATTGCGCTAACTGTTCACGAATCCACCAAACTAGACGGGTTTATCGATGAGGGCGCTCCCAGCGCAGATAGTTCTAATTTTTACTCTGATTTGAAAGGGCGTCGTAGTGACGAGTCTATTCGCCGCGTTTTTGAAGCGGGTAAAAGTAAAGCTTATATGTACTACTTGAGAGCACTTAGAGATGACCCTGGATTAGCTGGCACATTCTTGTTTGAGGTGGTTATCGAACCGAATGGTCGTATCTCAGATATTAAGATGGTATCCAGTGAACTAAATGCTCCGAGTCTTGAAAGTAAAATTCTTGATAGTGTTAAGAAACTAAATTTTGGCGCAGAAGATGTTTCTCCTCGCCGCTTAAAGTATAAATTTAATTTCTTGCCTAGCTAGTATTTGTCTTTATTTCTCAGTATTAAAAAAGCAGCCGGTGAGCTGCTTTTTTTTTGCAATAAAAACTGCACCTCCGTGGTCGTGCTCTGCTTCAATACAGTACATTCCTGCAGCCACTCTTCGTTTTAACTTTAATACCCTTGTCTTTATCACTATGTACATAGATAAGAATTTTCTTGTGGTGTAGTTAAGCGTCGTTACTTCTTCGACACTCCTTGTAGCAAGTCAATAATTTAATGTAAACATTAAATTATTGACTTATTGCTATTTTATACTGCCTTTGTTGTATGCAAGAACTTATATAAACCCTTAAACGTAAGAGACTTGTAATGATGAAGAAAGTAATTATGGCGACAATCTTAAGTGCTTTATATGCAGTACCTGTAGTTGCACAATGGTCTTCGACTTTTGATGAAGGTAAGAGGTTTGATGAAGTCAGTTGGTTGATTAACCACAATGCCAATAATAATAGGGTGGATGGCCCCGGTATTTTTTGCTTTGGTGGAAGCGATCAAGATCGAGGTATGCAGCGTCAATTAGAAGATGGGGTGCGATCTTTTATGGTAGATATTTACCGCGTGCATGATAAATATCGCCTGAAGCATGGCCCAACTAATACATGTATGATGGACGGCGAAGACTTTAATCATATTTTATATAATTGGATTAGCCGACATCCTAACGATATTGTTACTTTACACATCCAAAGTGGGCCAAATTTAGGTTTGTCGGGGTTGGAGGATATATTTAAAGGTCGTCGTTCCGGCTACAAAAACCTTGGTTCATATATTTATCAACACAATAATTTTATTAGCGATGGTCGACCAGTGGGATCAGGTTCTGATGTATATCCCACAATTCGTGAAATGCTCGACCAAAAAAAGCAGCTTGTTATCTTTACTGAGACTAATTATGGCAGCGACTTATACCGTTATGAATTTGGTCACACTGTGCAAAATCCCTACCGTGCTTCGCAGGCAAATCAACTTTTCAATAGTGATAAATTCACTGTACATAGAGGTATTAAACATAAAACTATTATGACCATAAACCATTTCGCTGGCGATGCACCGACTTATAATGGTGATCGAAATAAATCTCGCGATGCTAACGCAACTGTGCTTGCAAAAGCGAGAACCGCTTGGTGGATGTTTGGTCATCGGCCAAGTGTTGCGGTTGACTTCCATAACCTTTCTAATGATCGCTTACCGATGCGCCAGATAGAAGAGGTGAATACTTGGAACGAAGTTCGAGGCTCAATAAAAATTAATGGCCGCGGCCTAGATGATATTCGTATAGAAACAGGTATTTGGGAGAATGGTCGTTGGCGAGATCGAAAGAAAGTATCTCATGAAGGTAGGGAGGCCCGTTGGCATCGGTTTTATTCTGCTCCAGCTGCCGCAGGAGAAAAAAGATCTATCATTGTTTCCCACCCTGACTACAATTTTTCGCCTAATGTAATTTCATTAAATAATTACGCAGGTAACAGTGGAAAAACATTTGTTGTTGATATTACAGCAACCCGAAAATAATAGCTTGTCAATAAAACCCTCCTGTGTTGCAGGTGGGTTTTGGCTTTTTTAAGTAAGAGAATAAAAGTATACATTGTTAATGTGTTCGGTTAGTTTATTTGAAAATCATGAACACGACTGAAATGGAGACTAAAGGGATATCAGGCGAGTAGGCTCTTAACTTTTCATTGACAGCTTTTTGATTTAGTCACTTTATACGTGCTATTGATAAATTCAAAGAATGGATAAAAAAAACACAATTCTTTAGCGTGACTCAACTTTAAAAAGAATACTATTTTCAAACTTAACATCTATCAAATAAAAAGCAGAATTGGTTGTAATTTGTGCCATACTTTCATTCAAAGAGAACATCTTACATCCCATTATAAGGCTAGAGTTTTAACGTCTATCAAGCTGAGTAGATGGCGTCTAGAGCGAAGCTTAGCTGCAGGTACTTAGTATATAACAGGGGTTGTCATTAAGATCAGAGTCGAAAGCAATATTATTAAATCCACGAGATAACAGCTTAACGCGAACTTTGATAATAAATCGATGTCCCAATGTTTCACTATGGCACATAGCAAATAGCTGCTATGCGGGTTCATACATCCATAGAATAGAAGAGGTGATAAACTTGGGTATGTGATGGTTAGCAGTAACGAATAGCCAATAATAAAAACTTGTCTACCCGACCGATATATTGCTATGACACAAGCATCGAAAATATTTGGCCTTGGCAAAGGCTATTGGTTTTTATCCGCAAATATTGCGCCATACTTTCTTTTTGTAGTTTTCTTCACTAAGATTTTAAATATTTAAGGACATTACAAAAGAAAATTTTCCCAGGCCCTGCCCAGTGATAATACGCGAGCTTGTCTACAGACCCTTACAGAGAACACATATATGACTGACTCAAGCACATTAGATGTTATTAATCCATCTACTGGAGAGACAATAGCATCTATTAACACCGACTCTAAAGAATCAGCGCTCTTGAAACTTGATCGTGCATGGCAATTACATAAAGACAGTACTCGTCATTTACCATTGCATACACGTATAAGCCTGCTGGAGAAACTCGCGGCACATCTAGTCTCACGTAGAGAAGATTTTATTTCTACGATGGTAAAAGAAGGTGGTAAACCCTGGCGTGATTCACAAGTTGAGTTTGATCGTGCTGTCCATGGTATCCAGCTGGCAATTAGCACAGTAGCCAAGCACACAGGCTCTTCCATTCCTCTTGGCTATCAGCTGAGTTCTGCAAATCGTATGGCCAATACGCAAGTATTTCCCATTGGGGTAGTGCTGGCATTCAGTGCTTTCAACCATCCGCTGAATCTTATTATTCATCAAATAATACCCGCGTTTGCTACTGGCTGCCCCTGTCTTGTTAAGCCGGCTTCTGATACACCTATGTCCTGTAAGCTACTGGTTGAAAGTATGCATGAGGTCGGCATTCCTCTGGATTATATTCAAGCCGTTGTGCCTGCCAATTTAGATATTGCAGGTGAGCTTGTTACCAGTGAAAAAATCGCATTTTTCAGCTTTATTGGCTCGGCACGAGTCGGTTGGATGTTGCGATCACAGTTAAAACCTGGTGTACGCTGTGCACTTGAGCATGGCGGAATTGCGCCAGCAATTGTCAGCCAAAATGCTGATCTTGATAGCGCCGTTACAGCCATTGCTAAAGGAGGTTTTTACCACGCCGGGCAAGTGTGTGTGTCAACTCAACGGATTTATGTACATGCCTCAGTGCTCGACACATTTATAACTAAACTTAAAGAAAAGGCCGCAACTTTAAAGGTAGGCGATGCATTGGAACCTGAGACAGATGTCGGGCCTTTAATACGAAGCAGTGAAGTCACTCGCATTCACTCATGGGTACAAGAAGCTATTAATGAAGGTGCTGAGTGCGTTCTCGGCGGTGAAGTGATTGACGAGCATTACTACCAGCCGACAATACTAGTTAATCCTGCGACGGATGCGAAAGTGAGTAACCAAGAAATCTTTGGCCCAGTAGTTTGTCTATACAGCTACGATACCTTAGATGAGGCTATTGCTGCATGTAATCATGAAAAGTTTGCTTTCCAGGCGTCAATCTTTTCAGAAAATCTCGGTGAAGTTACGCAAGCTTATAATGGCATCGAAGCGTCGGCAGTGATGGTGAATGACCATACGGCTTTTCGTGATGATGTCATGCCATTTGCTGGACTCAAACACTCGGGACTAGGAGTTGGCGGAATTCCCTATACTATCCATGATATGCAATACGAAAAAATGTTAGTACTCAAGTAAATATTCTCAAATAAAAACAGATTCGGAGAAACAACATGAAAGCTTCAGATTTAATGGTCAAGTGTCTTGAGGAAGAGGGCATTGAATATATCTTCGGAGTGCCCGGTGAGGAAAACGCCGATTTTATGATGAGCTTAGAGTCTTCTGACGATATTCGATTTGTATTGACAAGACACGAGCAAGGTGCAGCATTTATGGCAGAGATATATGGGCGTCTAACCGGAAGCCCCGCTGCATGTTTGGGTACTCTAGGCCCAGGCGCAACTAATCTTATTACCGGTGTTGCCGATGCCAATATGGATAGGGCACCGATGCTGGTGATTACCGGGCAGGGTAGCACATCTCGTTTACATAAGGAGTCTCACCAAATTATGGATGTGGTGAAAATGTTTGAGCCAGTCACTAAATGGGCATCAACCATTGTTCATCCGGATACCATTCCTGAGATTGTGCGCAAATCTGTGCGCATTGCCAGAAGTGAAAAACCTGGTGCGGTACTTATCGAGTTACCCGAAGATGTGGCCGAGCATGATACGCCAGCATTACCAATGAAGCCTATTCGTTTTCGCAGACCTGTTGCAGGTCAAGAAATGATTGCAGCGGCAGTCGAGAAAATTAGACAAGCGAAGAGGCCGGTTATTTTGGCAGGTAACGGTTGCGTGAGAAAACGTGCTTCTGAATACTTACGTAAGTTCTGTGACGACACAGGTATTGGTGTGCTGAATACCTTTATGGCAAAAGGTGCTGTTGATTATGATAAGCCTTACTGTCTCTACACGATTGGTCTTGGCGCAAAAGATATTGGAACTTGTGCAATTGATGCGGCCGATCTGGTGATATCAATTGGCTTTGACATGGTGGAGTACCACCCTAAACTGTGGAATGCTGAGGGCAATAAGTCCATCATCCATATAGATTTTACTCCCGCCGAAGTAGATAAACATTATCACCCAGAGATAGAACTTGTGGGTGACATTGCACATTCGCTCAGTGCTTTAGTTCATGAGTTTGAAGATATTGAAACAGATTTTGACCTGGGGCAACAGCAAGCAACTCGCGCTGATATGAAAAGCGAAATTGATAATTTCGAAAATGAAGAAACTGAAGGCACGATTAAACCGCAAAAAGTATTACTCGAAGTGCAAAAAATATATGGCGATGACGGTTTGCTGTTATCTGATGTGGGTGCGCACAAGATGTGGATTGCTCGCCATTATCATTGCAAAACCCCTAATGGTTGTCTGATTCCCAATGGCTTTTGTTCTATGGGCTTTGCTTTACCGGGCGCGATTGCTGCAAGTTTAGTTGACCCTGACAGGAAAATTATGGGTATCGCCGGTGATGCTGGATTTATGATGAATGTGCAAGAAATGGAAACGGCAACTCGACTGAATTCCAATATCACTATGATGGTGTGGGAAGATAATGCTTACGGTTTAATTGCTTGGAAACAATGGGCGCAGTTTGGTAAACACACGGATTTATCCTTTAACAACCCCGACTGGGAAGCATTGGCCAAGGCGTTTGCGTGGCAGTATCAGGCAGTGCCCAATAGTAAAGATTTGCAGCAAGCTATGCAAAACGCTATTGATCATAAAGGCCCAAGCCTTATCGTTATTCCTATTGATTACGATGAAAATAAAAAGTTAACCGCCCGTTTAGGTGAGTTATCTTGTTCGATATAGCAGACAAGACAAATAATACTTAGGGGGAAAGAAGAACAGTGGATTTATTACATACTATTGCGGCAAATGTTATTGAATGGAGTGCTTTAACTTTGTTGTTTGTTATAGGTTTAGGGATCTTGTACCTTGTGATCATTTATATTATTGATGTCACGCAAACTAAACAAACTATCCGCCGCAATTATCCTGTAGTGGGGCGTTTTAGATATGTCTTTGAGCACTTGGGTGAATTTTTTCGGCAATACTTTTTTGCTATGGATAGAGAGGAATTGCCCTTTAATCGTGCCGAGCGTTCATGGGCGTATCGAGCGGCAAAGAAGGTGGATACCACCATTGCCTTTGGTTCCACACGTCCCTTGGATAATGAAGGTGATGTCATTTTTCTTAACTGTCCTTTTCCTACTTTAGATGAAGAAGCCGTTGATCCACAGCCGATTACCATCGGTGGTGATTCTGCACAACAACCCTTCACTACAAGTTCCATACTCAATATTTCCGGTATGAGTTATGGTGCCATTTCTCGCCCAGCTGTAACAGCCTTATCTAAAGGTGCAAAAGAGGCGGGGATATGGATGAATACAGGGGAGGGAGGACTTTCGCCATATCATCTACAAGGGGGTTGCGATCTCGTTTATCAAATTGGCACGGCGAAATATGGTGTTCGCGATAAAGACGGCAATCTCAGCGATGACAAACTCAAAGCTGTTGCCAGTCATGAACAAGTTAAGATGTTTGAGATTAAAATGAGCCAAGGTGCAAAGCCTGGTAAAGGCGGTATTCTTCCTGGCGGTAAAGTCACTAAGGAAATTGCAGATATTCGCGGCATTCATGTAGGGCAGGATTCCATTAGCCCCAATGGTCATCGCGATATTCATAATGTTGACGATTTATTGAATATGATAAATCGTGTCCGAGATGTAACTGGCAAGCCTGTTGGCTTTAAAATGGTGGTTGGCAGTTTGCGTTTTTTTGATGATTTGTGTGCAGCAATCCTCCGTCGTGGAGCTAAATCCGCGCCGGACTTTATTACTATTGATAGCGCTGATGGCGGCACTGGTGCGGCCCCTCAACCACTAATGGATTATGTGGGGATGAATATTAAAGAAAGCTTACCTTTAGTGATTGATATCATCACCCGCTATGGTTTACGAGATAGAATCAAATTTATTGCCTCTGGTAAATTAATTACACCTGGTAAGGTTGCGTGGGCATTGAGTGTTGGGGCGGACTTCTGTGTTTCTGCTCGAGGATTTATGTTCTCCCTAGGATGTATTCAGGCGTTGCAATGCAATAAAAATACCTGCCCCACAGGTATTACTACCCATAAAAAAGATTTACAACGAGGCTTAGTTGCCGAAGAAAAAGCTGTCCGCGTTGCCAACTACGCTAAGAAAATTGTCTATGGTGTCGGCCTAATCGCGCACTCCTGTGGTGTTAAGCAACCACGTGCTTTAAGTCGTCATCATGTTCGAGTAATAGAAAATAGTGGCCGTTCGTCTATGCTATCAGATCTTTATCCCGTGCCTGAAATTGATCAAAATCTTATTGCTGTTAAATCACTTTAAAGATTTAATAATATGCTCATACATAGGGATGTAATCATTATAGTGAATGGGGATATGGCTAAGTTGATTTTGTTTTAATAGTGCAATAGATGGAAACGAATTTAATCCCAGTTGGCGTGCTTGGTGGATTTCTTTTTCAAGCTTCTGGGATTGTTTTACCTGATCCATACCTGCTAAGAAGTGCTCTTCCTCCATACCTATTTCTTTCGCACAAGCGACTAAAGTGGATATGTCCGAAGGATTTTTTGCGTGTAAATAATAGGCATGTTGAATCCGCTCCGCCATTTTAGTTTCTAATTCTACACTTCGAGCGACTAGGCAGGCACGACATGCGGGGTAAGTCGAACGCCTCGGTTGGCAACTTTGCCAAAAGTCATGATTAAATTCTGTGCCTACTTCGGTTTCAATATGTTTCCAAATAGCTTGCAATTTTTCTTGCATGGGTTCGGGCATAGGTAGATCTGAATCTACTGCTAAGCCACCTAGCAGGTAAATAATTTTTAGATCGCCTTTTTCAACCAGCGTCTGTATTTCACTTGTTAATGACTTCCATGTGGGAGCAAAAGCCCAGCACCAGCTGCACATAGGATCGTAACAATAAATAAGCGTAGCAGACATAAAATCCAAGCCTCTGCTTTACAATTTAGTTTTAGGTTTATTTACAGGCTTAATCCATACATTTAATTCTTCTGCCAGCTGCTGGCTAAAATCGTTGATCAGCGTGTTTAACGCTCGTACATAGGTATCATACTGAGGGTCGTCCAAGTTAATATTGAGAACCTCTGCGCGCGAGAGTTTCTCTGTCTTGCCTTGATCGGCGAGCAGTGTCCACTTTACTTGTAAGCGCGCTTGTTCTCCTAAGGTGCCTGCAAACTCCTCGATATGGATGCGAATTTGATAGTGCGGACGATGGCGGTTATCCCAAGGAAAGGGCAGAACTTTTTGTTGGCCTGTCATACTGGAAATATTAGCCGCCAAGACATTGAGTATCATTGGCTCAAGGTCTCCTGCCCATACTTGATAATAGGGAACCTTTAACACGTTATTCTTTTGATAACTAACTACTGCCGTTTGATCTAGCCATTCAGGAAAGGTGATGGGGCCGATCCCAACGGAAGTGCTAATATTAGAAGTAATATCTGTTTTTTCAGTGCTTAGTGTTTCGCTTGTGTAACTTTTGCTTATATTTGGCGCAATAGGGCGCAGGGTATAATAAAAGGTAGGGGCTTCGCTGGCACAAGAGATAAGCAAACTTGCTACCAGTGGGGGAAACAAGAGAGTCATTATACGGTTTAGGGCTTGTATCATTCTTTTGCTCCCCGTCCCACAACCAGGGAGTTGGGGTGTCGATTAAGTTCATCCGTCAATTTTTCAAAAGAGTCTGCCGCCTCGGCAATTTCTTCCATCATTCTTACCATTTCATTGTATACCCGTGAATCTGAAGATATTGTTCGATCTACTGTTTTGAGGGTCGCATCAAAATCTTCTACGACTTGATCTAGGCCCTGGGAAGCAGTTTTCAGATTGCTGATAATTTCTGCCGTATCTTTCCCTATTTTTTCTGGTTGCAATTGCGCGATTAATGTATTGACTCTCGCCAGCCCTTGGTCGACATTTTTACCCACACTTTCAAATGGGAACGCACTAATTTGTTTAATGATCGACGCTACCTCATTGGAAAGCTGCTGATACTGGCTTTCTGCCGTTGGTATTTCAGAGTAAATTTCAGAGCTGATAAGTCCGAGTTTATCTTGTTTGTCCTCTAAACCAGGTACCAGGTCGACAAATAGGGCACCGGTAATAATACTGCTAGTTTTCAATTGAGCACGCATACCATTGCTCACTAAATTGCCCAATAGTTCATCAAGCTCCTCCCAGGATATAAGCTGTTGGCGATTAATTCTTTCAGGTTGGATGGAGATTTTCACCGCAATATCTGCCCCTTGAGCTTTTTCTTCCTCGTCAGTATCGATGGAAAATGAGGTCACTTCACCCACTTGCATACCTTTGAATTCTACTGGTGCGCCAACTTTTAATCCCCGGATAGAGCCATTAAAACGCAGCAGGTAGGGGTAGGCCACCGAATAGGAGCCATTTTGCACCGCCTTTTTGTCTTCGAATAAATAGAATTCTTTATTTTCTTGAGATTGCTCAAGCGATTGGCTAAAACCCGGTGGACTACTAAACTCTAGACCGCCGGCAACTAAAGAGGCAACCGAGGCTAACTTAGCTTCGATACCGTCGGCGCCAAAGTTGAGCCCAAAGCCACTGACATTCCAAAAATTGCTCGCATCTTTCACCAATGCGTCATAAGGGTGCTCAATGAAAATACGCAGTTGTACATTTTGTTTTTCCGGTATTAATTGATAACTTGTGACCCAGCCGACCTTTACATCCCGATGATAGATCGGTGAGCCTACATCAAGAGACCCTAGTTTTTTAGCATTTAAGCGATATTGTGTGCCTTTATCATAAGAGCGAAAGGCAGGTGCCTGGCTGAGGCCTTCGAAAGTATCGACAAATTGGCCGCTATCGCCTGGGTCCATTTCGATATAGACCCCAGAAAGCAGGGTGTTGAGACCTGATACTCCAGCCAGTGATACTCGCGGTGATACCACCCAAAAGCGTGAGTTCTTTGAAATCTGACTGGCGATGTGAGGATCCATATCGACCTTTACTTGTACTTTTTCGTAGTCATCCGCCAGCTTGATATCTACCACTTTTCCTACCACCACCTCTCGATAGCGCACCTCTGTTTTCCCCACTGCCATACCCGCAGCATCTTCAAATACAATATTTAAGGTAGGCCCCGTTTCTTGCCATGCTTTTAGTGCCAGCCAGGCGGCAATTAGCAATGCTGCGATAGGTACAAACCAAATCGGCGCGACGCTCGGAATGGATGATACATGTGCGGTTTTAGTTGGGGACTCTTCCGAGACTTGAGTGTCATCATTGTGCTGACTCATTATGCTTATCCCATAGCAATCGTTGATCAAAAATTTCGGCCGCTAGCATGGTCAAAACCACAACAGATGCGAATGCCAGAGTTGCGCCACTGGGTTCAATATTGGCCAGTAAACCAAATTGAACTAGGGCAACTAAAAGGCAGACGACGAACACATCGATCATAGACCAGCGACCAATAAATTCAGTAATACGGTACATCTTAGTACTATTTTTAATTTTATAGCTGCCACCATACTTTGCCGAATACAACAGGTATCCCATAGTGACGATTTTCGCTATTGGCACAAAAACACTTGCGATAAAAATAATCAGGGCAATGGGCCAGCTTCCCAGGTGGATAAGATGAATCACACCAGACATGATGGTGTCGGCTTGGGTTCTGCCCAGTTGGGTTGTTTCCATAATAGGAAGGAGGTTGGCCGGCAAATAGAGAATAATAGCGGCCAAAAGTAGGGCAAAAGATTTCTCTATGCTACCTGGAATGCGAAAGTGAATTTTACAGTGGCAGCGTGGACATTTATCTATATGCCGCGCAAGAGGTTCGGAAATAAGGGCCTCACAGCAGTGACATGATATAAACTCGTTGGTCTTTATATGCTCAGCTACTTTTTCGGCCTTTTGGTCACGATGTAGGTACAGGTTATTTGGGTTCCACCTGTGCCAAATATGCTCAGGGTTCAGTTGCATATGAAGCGCTACTAAAACCAACACCAATAGCACGAAGGCAACACTGCCAATACCTGGAACCAAAGCAGCAATATCGCCTAATTTGATACTGGTGACTAACACCCCTAAAAGGAAAATTTCCAACATTGACCACGGGTGAATCATGATCACTGTGCGCATAATTTGAGGGATTCCACGTGCCCGATAATGCTTAACTCGCGAGCCTAATGCATAGGAGATGGCCAAATATACCAAGCAGCATAACTCAACAAAAGGGATGAGGAAGATAAATAGAAAGATCATCGAAGCTAACACCCAACGTTCCCGCTGAAGTAGGGCATAGACACTTGAGATTAAATTACTATCAGTATGGAGCCCCGCTGCCTCAAGGCCTATAAAAGGAAAAACATTGGCAATGCCAAATAGGATCAATCCGGTAAGAGATAATGCTAGCGATCGTCTTGACCAATCCTTCCTTTCTTTAAGTAAACATGAACCACAGCGAAAGCAATTCAGTTGCTCCCCTGCAGACAGTTTAGGCAAGTGATGGATATAACCGCAATCTTCACAGGCTTTATGCCGCGTTGCTTTTGCTTGAAAGATGTCTGATGCTGGCTTGCTCAATCTTACCTCGTATCCGGCAGTCGGATTCCATCACTCTAGTGTTTTTATCATCTCATGAAACGAATAACTATTTGAGTGTCACAGGGGCTTATGGACAACAAAGTTTGCTTAGAGCGTCAGTTTTTTAATAAAAATTATAAAAATCAAATAGTTAAGAGAGTATTTTAATGCTTTTTATTGCTTTGTGTTGTCGCTAAAAACATGAAATTACCCCACTATACGGTGAGGGTGTTTAGTCAGCCTCTTGCCAACAGCACATATGTGTGAGTTTTATCTTGATTACCTCTATATATAGAAGAAGGACTTTGCAAAGACCTCATTAGCGCTGCTATTTGCTCGGGCAAGGAGATGTCATCTGCATAATATATTTTGTGTCACTTGTTACCAATAACCACCCATGAAGTTTTTTTATTATCTAATTTTTAATTTTTCTTTTTATAAACAAAAGGTTATGGCCATAATTTAATTTTTTTTTGAGATAAAGTTAAGTGTATCTACTATCTTATGACGCATTCGACACTTTTATTCTCTCTATAAAGCGATAATAGCTGCCCACATGAAAGTAGTCATACGCAGTAATTAGTGCCAATTAGCTATAAAAATTACTTTTTGTGCCATAAAAAGGTATTAGAAGTATTAGAAAACGATTAATTCTATATTTGAGATTGGGGTTTTTCTACATATTTATGACTAACTGTTATTTTTTGTGACATATTAAAGTGTGATAGCGACTTTTTGTGGTCGATTTGCGTTTTTACCCTCAAATAAAGTTGTTATTTTTCAGTAGGTTAGAACAACTATTTGAAAGCAATGTTAGCTTCATCAGCGATTTGATGGAATTGTGAACCATTCGATACTTTTATGTGCCAGCTTGGCGGATAATCCTCGTGCGCGTTTTAAGATTATTTTTTTTTAAAAACTTTGCGCTACTTCACATTTTTCGATAAAAACTCCCCGATTTTAGAATCTTTGCGAACAAATTCCCCACTAGTACTTTGGTATTAGGAGATAATAACGGTCATTAATTAAAAGTATTAGCTAATCCCATTAGCGGTGTGAATTATGCTCAAATTGTCAAATTATATTAAATCCATCGTTGCACCTGTTGTTGTGCCAATGACCCTTGTTGCCTGTGGCGGTGGTGAATCCGGTGGTAGTGGTGTTAGAGAAGAGCTGAACTTGTCCAATAAGACGACTTTTGCTTTCGTTCAGCGAAGCGCGAGTACAGAGACTCAAGCAAATGTCGAGAAGTATACAAAAACTTTGTTGAGTGAGAGTCGAGCGCCTCTGGATGTTATCTCTCCTTACGAGTTCAGACCTCAATCCCAGCCACAATTGGTCATACAAAATAGCTTAGATATCGATGCTGTTCGAGTGGATACTTTGTTGAGAGAGTATTTCGGTAGCGCTGATTTTGATGTCAAAGACCTTAACACCTCAGTGGATGGTTCAGAGTTAATTTTTGCTGCTCACGGCCCGGACAATCATCCCACAGATTCCACTTGGAATATTTACGTATTGGATTTTGAAACCAATGCGATTCGCCGTATTATTGAAGATGATGCCATTGCTAATGCCGGCCAAGACACTAACCCTACCTTCACTCTTGAGGGGACTGTTGTATTTTCTTCTGATCGTGCCGCGGGTAATCCTAATAGTCCGGTCGATAATATTGTCGATGAAGCTGACGGCGAGAATTGCCATAAAGTCACAGCCAATGAGAGACCTTCACTACTGCACTCTATGACGTTACGTGGTGAAGATATTCTGCAATTGACATATGGCAGTAATCACGATGTTAAACCTATTACGATGAACGATGGGCGTATCGCTTTTATACGTTGGTCGCGCAGCTACGACTTGGTTAAGCAGTGTGCATCAAGCGATATCCAAAAATCTTTCTCGGCTCAAAGCAACTTCAAAGAAATATTTGGTAGTTCTCAGCCAGCAGGTCTTAATAAGCCTGACGAGTGGTCTACTAACACTGTATGTCAGTTGGCTATCGATACTCCAGTGGGGCCAGTCGTTGCTAATAACCACTATACAATTCTTCGTATTACCGCTGACGGCACAAAATTAGAGCAACTATACAAAACCGTTACTGTAGGTGGTTCAGACGAGGCTTTTGTTGGTATCAGTAAAATTAAGCAGGCCGAAAATGGTAAGCTAGTTGCCATCTTGCAGCACGAATACAATCAATTCTTAGGTGGTACTCCTGTTGAGTTGCAATCTCCCCAAGACGCCGACGACAGCATTATCTTTGGTAATATTGCCCCTGAAGCAATTGTTGATCGCTCATTGAATCTTTATCCTAATCAGGTTTCTATCGGCGGCTGGTACAGTGAGCTTGAAGGTTACCGTGATGGCTCTGGCCGATATCTTATGAGTTGGTCTCAGTGCTCAACTTTGGATAACAATAACATCAGTGCATTTTGCGCTGAGAATAGTAATACCGACAATATCAATAGTCAGTATGGTCTTTGGGTGCTAGACAACAATGAAATGTTGCCTGTGACTCGTGCATCTAGTGATACAGTATTTAGTAGCATTTCAATTGCACAACCTCATGTTAATGCTAATTTCCCTTATGAACCTTACAACTCTGATTTCGTAGATAATTTAGACAGTGCGCGCATAGTATGTGACGATCCTTCGGTAGTTCCAACGCCGACTGTTACCCCTGTGCCTACCGTTACGCCAGTGCCAACGTTGACACCTATGCCTACGGTAACGCCAGTGCCAACGATTATTCCTGTGCCTACATCGACGCCTGTTCCAACTGTAACACCTGTGCCGACGATTACGCCTGTTCCAACTGTGACGCCTGTTCCGACGATTACGCCGGTTCCAACTGTAACGCCTGCGCCAACTTCTACCCCTGTGCCTACAGTTACACCTGCGCCAACAGCAACGCCGGTACCAACTACTACTCCTGTACCGACCGTGACGCCAGCGCCTACGAGCACACCAGTGCCAACAGCGACACCAACCAGTACGCCAACACCAACGGCCACGCCAACTGCGACACCGACGGCTACGCCAACATTGACGCCTACACCAACGCCTACACCAGTGAATAGAAGACCTGTGGCTAATGCTGGTGATGACGCGGAAACTACTGCTGGCAACATTGTTGTGCTTGACGGAAGCCGCAGCTCTGACCCGGATGGTGACGTACTTAGTTATAGCTGGTCTGTTGCTTCAGCAAATCCTGCTGGTGGTATTAGTTTGACACTAGAAGATACGGTGTCACCTGTAATAACGGTTACTAAGAAAGGTACTTACACGCTAAGCCTTACCGTTAACGATGGCAGCATCGATAGTGCTCCTGATACTGTCACTATCAATGTGTTAAATAGCAAGCCTATAGCAAACGCTGGAGACGATGAGGAAAGCTTTGTTGGCGGAACTCTGAGACTTAACGGGTCAGCAAGTACGGATGCTGATGGTGATACTCTATCTTATCAGTGGACTGTAGTAGATGCGTCGACAGCCGACGGCGTTGTATTAAGAAGAGCTGATACGGTTCGACCACGTGTTGAGATTGTTGCTAAAGGTAAGTACACCATTCAACTGATTGTTAATGATGGCGATGTGGATAGTGATCCCGATACCATGATTATCGACACTATTAACACAGCACCGATTGCTGATGCTGGAGATGACACTACCTCTAACACTTCAGAAGTGGTAACACTTGATGGTTCTGGTAGCCGTGATCCAGATGGCGATGATCTGACTTACCGTTGGACATTCGGAAGTGTTCCTAATGGTGCTAATGTAAGCTTTAGTGACGACACTGCGATTACGCCCGAGTTTACACCGAATCAAGCCGGTACTTATATTGTTGAATTGGTTGTCAACGACGGTAATCTCGATAGCCCTGTTGACACTGTAGTAGTGCAGGTATCTGAGCCACCAGTTGCATGTGATAACAGCAATAATAGTCGCCGTATCTTCCCAACTATTATTCGCGACTTCAGCGACTCTCATCCTGACTTCCAATACCGTATTGGTGCGGAAGAGGGTATTGTTGCTAAAGACTTAGGTAGCGACGGTTTACCTGTATACGCCAATGACGGTGGTGTTACCCACACAACCAATGGCCGAGAGTACTTTGATCAATGGTACCGTGATGTTGAAGATGTCAATATCCGCATCCCAATGCAGTTTGAAATGACGCGTGTTGATGCAACAACCTGGGAGTATCGTAACTTCGACTTCTTCCCAATTAATGACATGGGCTGGGGTAATGAAGGTCGTGATAACAACTTCCACTTCACGCTTGAAGCTCATATGACATTTGATTATCAAGGTGGCGAGCGTTTCTTGTTTGCCGGTGACGACGATCTCTTTGTCTTCATCAACGGCAAACTAGCCATTGATATAGGCGGAGTGCACTCAATTATTGTTAAAGAAATTGCTCTTGATGATATTGCAGATGAATTAGGTATAGAGCCTGGAAACAGCTATAACTTTGATTTGTTCTTTGCAGAGCGTCACACAACAATTTCTAACTTTAAGTTCCAAACAAGTATTGACCTTGAGTGTATCGAGGAAGAATAAAATCAATTGTATATTGAAAAGACCCGGCTTTAGCCGGGTTTTTTTTGCCCAAATTTTCTTGCTTTAGATTTTTAATGTTAATTAGCCAAGCAACATTACTATTTAACACGTTAGTAATTAAAATAAATGTGATTAATGTTAGCTGCTATGGTGGCTTTGATAGCTTCGATAAGTATTTGCTATCAAGCTTTTGTGTGCCATATTTTGTTATTTTTTGACGCTATATGTTTTTGTTATTTCTAATTTCGCTGGCTAATATTTAGTTGCTTCGATTAAGTAATTTAGTAATGTAAAAAACGTATGTTTTCTGGCGTTTGTGGTGTTTTTTTAACGTCAAAAGCGTTTTAACTCACCAATAGTGAGCAGTGATTTTTACCTTTAAGTAAATATAATATTTATGGTGTTATGAGAGGAGTTTGGCGTAAAACTTGCTTTTTTGTTAGCTAAATATCTAAAAGATAGTGCATACGGTTTTTAACTTAAAATTTAATATAAATTCATTGTTACTATAGTATAGATTTAATAAGCGAATGTTTGTATATTCTTACAGCAAGATTAAGGAAATAAAATCTCATAGTGGTGTAGTTTCAAACAACTGAATTTTAGCTGTATTGATAAATATTTAGGTAATATTTCGGTGCAACATGTAAGTTATTTGCAGCATTTCTATTCATATACTCACCTTATGATGTAGAGCAATAATATGTTAATTACATGCGCTTTCTGTATATCGATAAACTGTTAGCTTATATCAGTAGCTATTGTGAAATGCGCTTTTTCTTTTGGCGCTAACAATGTTGAATGTTGTGTGATTTTTGTTCGAATACAATATTCCCGGATGCCTTGCAGTAAATATTATCTTTCATCAACGATGTATTTTGTGCGTTATTTTGTCAATATTTCTTTTTCAGGTTGAATTGAATGGATATTACATTTTCAAAAATATTTTCTTCATCAGAAGAGAAGAATAAAAACCAACCATTAAATAAGAGCCAGCCGCCCCCAGCCCCAAAGCCTAAGGTTCCCGAAGAACAAAAACCGCTTCAGTCAACAGCCCAAACGAACAATTTAGGAGATTCATCAATGCTTAGTAATCGCTCTGAAAAAAAACAAGAAGAAGCCACCGTTTATCCTACTGCTGTTAATACTAATACCTCAATTAAACCCAAAGTAGAGACCAAACGACCAGCCGCAGTCATAGGATCGCAAATCCGTTTTAAAGGTGAGCTTGTTGGTGAGGAAGACTTGTTGATTGAAGGGTATGTTGAAGGGACTATCGACTTAAAAGGACATAATTTAATCGTGGGTGAGCAGGGCGTTGTGCACGCTAATGTAAATGCTAAAACAGTGGCTGTAGAGGGTAAGGTCGAAGGTGACCTATTTGGTGAGGAGCGTATCGCTATCAGAGCTTCTAGCCAAGTACAGGGAAATATCAAGGCTGAGCGTGTTATCCTAGAAGATGGCGCTAAATTCCGTGGTTCCATTGATATGGATATGGATAGCTCGGGTGCTACATCAACGCCAATAATAGAAACTATTTCAAAAGATACTAGCAGCAAGGAAAACGACGATAGCTAAATCGAGGGCGCTTTGTATATTTAGCCTTCATCAAGTTGCAGATTGATTTATTGTATCTCTATGCTAATACATCGTTCTCCCGCGTTTACCGCCATTTATAATGAAATTAAAACTTCTGATCGGAACAGGGTATTAGACCTTGGTCCGATGAGTGGCGGCTGCTTTCAACTTTTGTCAAAACTAAGCTGTAAAATTCAGGTGGAAGACCTCAGTGGGGCCATTCGGGATCATATATATATGAAGACCGATCTCGCTGATATAAATATCAGCAAATATATGGCTGACTATGCTCCTGACGATAAATTTGATGTAATTTTGGCTTGGGATATTATTAATTTTTTAAGTTTGGACGCGATAAAAGTTTTATTTGATAAGCTTAAATCTCATTGTAAGCCTAATACTTTGGTATATATGCTGCGTTATGTAGAGAGCAAAATACCTTCCACGCCCCGTAAATTTCTAGTGAAAGATAAATACTTGCTAGAAATGTCTGACACTGACCTCATTGAAAAAACTTTACCAAACTATAGTACAGTCAAATTACTATCTTCTATGGATGGTTATTTTGTTCAGGAAACTTTGGTTGGGCAAATGGGAATGATACCCGGTATTACTGAACATGTTCTCCGTTTTGCGCCAAGTGATGAGACCAAACATCGAATTACCAAATCTGAGTCAAAGCCCAATGTGATTCGAGAAAAAACCTTAAATACCTCTACCAAAAGTGTTTATAGCTCGCCTGCTATCGCTGAGGTGATGAGCTTGTTGCAAAGTGATAATAATGTAACAGTGCTCGACTTAGGTGCTTCACAAAATCGTTCAGAAGACCTTATTGTTCAAAAAGCGAAGTCGTACTATCGGGCTGATATCGCTTCTTTGGTAGAGCTTAGCCGTAAAAAGGGGGTAGAGAATCTAAATTTATCTGTTCTCAATCACGAAATTTCTCGTAAATTTGACGTTATTATTGCTTGGGATACTTTTAACTGTTGTAGTCCGTTGCAGATCATGCAACTTAATAATGCTCTGGCTTCGCTCAGTCATGACAACACATTTCTTTTGTCTTTTATGTACACTGGTCGCCACAAACCGTCTGAGCCGGGGCAGTTTGAAGTTATCGATGGCAACCAATTAAGAATGAATTTAAATATACCACGTGTGGCATCTGCAAATAGTTTGGCTGCGCAAAGCAATGATGCAATCACCGGTGCAGCATTACTGCGTTTATTGCCATCTTTTCACATGGATAAAACCTATGCTTATAGAGAGGGTATGAATAGAGAACTTATGGAATATATTTTTGTCTATAACGGCTTGGCTCCTAAAAACCTATCCGCTGATAGCTTAGCAACAAGCCTTGATTAACACGGTTTTTTAACTGCCTTTCTCAGCTGCTTTACATTCTAAACTTTATAACTACTTTATATTTATTTGCGTTGTGGATGGCAAATGATAGAGTTTGTTACAAAGTATCCAATCAAAAACTAATACAATCTTATCAATGGTCAAAATAAGTAGAATCCATTTAGTAAAATCACTTTGATTACAAAAGTTTACGATTCTTTACTTGTGAACGTGACGATTTTTTTGCATTTAAGTATGCCTATTTACTAATATTCGCTTTTATTCAGCTTTATGCGTGGTTAGTTACAGATGGCAGTCAAATAAATCATCGCTTTAATAGATTGATGTGGCTTATTGAAATGGCTGTAAAGCATACTGACTTAAGAATCATTTTACTTGCATCTTTTAAAAGTTATTTAACAGCTTAAAAGATATTTACGATATGACGATAGTTGTATGTCGCATAAGAGTCTTTAAGATACCAAGCCCTCGTTTGCTGTAAATACTTTGTCATGTTGTTATAAAAAAGGAAGTTACAAAATGCAGGTTACGAAAGTAAGTTGCAAAAGTGAATTTGTTCTAACGATGCGTCTTATTTGGCTGGACTTGTTTAATTGGGACGTTACAATCAGAATGGATTTAGTTATTTAATAATTTGGAGTTTCGTACTATGCCTTGGGAAAAATCATTTGATGTAGAGACAGCAATTTCTAATGCGATGGTGCTATTTTGGCAGAAAGGATACGCTGAATCATCCATGGCTGAGTTATTGTCTGTTACTGGTTTAAGTCGCGGAAGTCTTTATAACGCCTTTAACGGCAAACGCAATCTTTTTGTTAAGTCATTACATAAGTATGATGAGCAAGAGCGTGTTTCTGTGCTCAAAGAGTTATCCGAGATGGAAAGCCCTCTTGCCGCTATTCGACAATTTCTTGATGGGATACTGCGCAGGACTGCAGAAGACGATGATAAAAAAGGTTGTTTTTTGATAAATACTTCACTTGATCTTTATGCTCATGATGAAGAAACAACGTTAATCGTAAAAAACGCAATTCAGGAGCTTACTTCTTTTTTTGAAATAATGATCACTAAAGGACAAGCCCTTAACGAGATACCCTTAAGTGTAGATGCCGCTAGCACTGCAAATACTATGGTGGGGATATGTGCGGGTATCCGTGTATTAGGTCGAGGCGTATTTGATATTAAAGCCCTGGAAGGGATGGCAGATAATGCCATGAAGTTGTTGCGTTAGACTTATTTGTGTCTGTCTCATGATAAGGCTTTTTTCCTTGTTAAGGAAAAAGCCTTTTTTGCATAAAGAGTTTTTATTTAAAATAATTTTCCTATCACAATTAATGATGTTAGGGTTTGTTAACATTAATTAAATGACAGTTGTCTTTTTGAATTTTTGCCGCACCTGCAAATAGTAATATACCTTTCCTCATCACAGCTCAGCTATTTTATCTGATAACGCATTTATCGATGTTAGCGCTGTTTAGCGTTAACAACCCAATATTGTTAGCTGCTAAACGAGAGCGCGTGCACAAGATGATCAGCCTCCAACTTAACTTCCTTATTTTTATGACATACTGGCACCGAAAAGGGATTTGAATATATCGCCTTAGCGTGTGAATCGAAAAAATCGGATTTGTATATAAAAAACAACCCACAAAATACAAATTAAAAAGACTGTGATAAAAATATGGATAGACCTACTAACAATAAGATACTTGTGCTGTGCGCCTCGGTGTTGGTCTTAAATGCTTGTGGTGGAGGTGAATCGAGTAGTGGCGGCCTATTGACGGGAACGCCTTCAGAAACACCAGTGCCAACGGTTGTCGCAACACCGATTCCAGTGCCTACACCAGTAGCCACTCCGTCCGTGACGGGTACTCCTGTACCTACACCTACTTTGACACCCTCAGCGACAGCAACACCGGTGCCAACGGTTACAACTTCACCCACACCAATGCCGACCCCTGTGCCGACAGTAACAAGCACTCCTGCGCCGACAAGTAGCCCTGCACCTGGTGCCAATGATACGACGACAGCAGTTAGTAATGGTGGTTGGGGTTCTGTTGCCACTTGGAGCAATGGTGTTCCAGATATAAACAAACGCGCAATTATTCCACCAGGAAGAACGGTTACTCTATGGGGGGGGATGCCACGTGCTAAAGGGGTTGTTGTCCAGGGCGTCCTACAAGTGGGTGAGCAGAACGGTGCTAATTTTTCTCTCACCACTGATTGGGTGCACGTAAATTCAAATGGCATCTTTAAAATTGGCAGCGAGTCTAACCCTTATGATCAGGGGCAATTTACCTTAACCCTAACAGGGATAAACGCACTGGCCGATTGGACGATTGAGACTGCGATGGGAACAATGCAGGTAGAGGACAACAACGCATTTCTTATGGCCGCAGGAGGAGGTCAATTACAGTTCTTTGGTGAAAACAAGCTGACATATACACGCCTGGCCGCTACTGCAGCCGCAGGTAGCAGTAGAATCTTTGTTCGTAACCTAATTGAACGTAATTATGATGGTGATTACTCTGTTGCATCTGACGGTGAGTTAAACTGGAAAGTGGGTGATCAAATCGTGATTGCCAGTTCATCTGATGATTATTCTCATGAAGAAGTGCGCACCATTACCGCACTGGTTGACTTGGGTAATAGTAATACGGAGTTGACATTAAATGCGCCACTCAACTATCGGCATTATGGTGAACGAGAGACTTATGGTTCAGGTGCCAATACCCGGACTATCGAGATGCGCGCTGAAGTTGCGGTGCTAAATCGCAACGTCAAAATTCAAGGTTTAGCTTCACAGGATACCGATGCGAACTTCGGTGACCGTGCGCACTTTAAAGCGGGGCGCAGCCAAGGTGTTGGCGGCAATATCATGATTATGAAGAGTGCAGGGCAGATTGCTCTCGATAGTGTGCAGCTGGACAATATGGGACAGACAGGTCGTTTAGGACGCTATCCCATCCATTGGCATTTGGCGGGTGATCGTTTGGGAGATATGCTGCGGGGTGTGTCTATTACCAATTCCAACAATCGTGGTTTAACAGTGCACGGTACCCACAACCTGCTTATACAGGATGTTGTTTTACATGATATTCACGGCCACGGTTTCTTTATGGAAGATGCTGTAGAAACCGGTAATACATTTTTGTCTAATATTGCCTTTGGCATCCATAAAGTGGGTCGCAGTGATGCACTAGGGGATAACGTACCGGATTTAAATGATCCTTTTATTGTTGATACTCATGACCACGTGGGGCAAAACCGCATGCGTTTTCTTAGCTCAGCGGCTTACTGGATGACGAACCCCGATAATATTTGGCGAGGGAATATCTCAGCAGGCTCTGAAGGTACGGGTTTTTGGTTTCTATTTCCCGATTCTGCCATTGGCGCTGCGGCTAAAGATCCTCAATATGCCAGTGTGGTACCTGATAAAATAAACCTTGGTGAGTTTGCTTATAATTCCAGTCATTCGTCGCCTATTGGTCTGAATGTTGACCGTGGGAGCGATATTGAAGGGCAGGTGGGTGCTCAGTTATTGCCAAACTGGAATGGTGATGAATACAACCCACCGATAGAACCCCAATTTACAAACTTTACTGGCTACAAACATAATGTTGCGATTTATCATCGCGGCCGCACTGGCAACTTTGTTGACAATATGTTTGCTGATAACTTTAACAGCACCTTCATCACCTTTACTCAACGTATTACCAACGCGTTATATGTTGGCCATAGCCGTGGTAACAGCGACTCTAATAAGATTGTCACCGGCCATACTTTCTATGATGGTGCGAACACCTTAGATGGTACTCATTTCGCAGGCTTTGCCGCGCCCAACGCGCATATGTTTCGTTCGGCAGCGATTGCTGGTCGTAATACCCATTTCGTAATGCGCAACTCCACTTATGAGAATGACGGTTCAGCCAATCATATGAGCTTCGTTAATCCCCAAGGCGGATCATCTTATGAGCCTTTGAGTAAAATTGCACCGTCGGTGATTTATGATGCCGATGGAAGTTTAACTCAGCATGCAGGTGGCGGTGCAGGTTCGACAATTATCCCTGATCATGCCTACTACTATGATAATAATGATATAAAACCTTCAGGTTGGAATGCACGCATATCAGATGATCGCTACTCATTAATGCGTATGAGTAATGTCAATGGTTCTAATGCTACTTTTCGCGTGCGTACGCCAGATGGTAACTTTGCTTCAGATGCTCCCGGTAGTGGTCAATTTTCAGGTGCTAATGCTTTGGTGAAAATTAATGCGGGTGAATACACAGTGGATTTCCCCAGTGGGCTCAATAGCATCTCCGGCGGTTTTGATGTTTCCTTTTTCATCCGCACAGGTCCAACAGGAGGTTCGACCTTGGTCAAATTTGCCGGAGTCGCTAGCCGTTTAACGGTGACCAATCAGAGCAATGCCGGCAATCTCAATGCCCTGCGCAATTCAAACACTACTGCTTTTGCACGAGTAGGTAATGATTTATATGTTAAATTTTTCACATTAAATAACCCTTGGGACAAGGTGAGATTTAGGCCATAGTTAATAACTTAAACCTCATTTAATTTCGTGGCCTGTAAATTTTTTTTAGCTTCGCAAAGCTACTTTAATTTAGCAGGCCGTTATCAATACTATAACCTTACATAATTTATTAGTTTCGCCATTTTTAATATAACGCCTATTGAAAATGGCATTCATTTCAAATATTCATCTTCTCTTTGGTGAATAGAATTTTTACCAAATCTTTATTTTCTAAAATCCAAACCTCAATACTCTGAAGCTTTATTTTTTATTTGCGCTATATGCTTTAATTTTTTGCTATCTATGGATTTAAGTTTATTTTTTTAAGGATGAGCGTTTAACAAGTTAAATATCTGTATAGGTTTTTTTTAATTGAGTGTGCTTTTGTAAGTAGTGTGAAAAGTGAAAAATTGGTAAGACTGTAAACGTATTCTTTGATCATACCGATCACTTATATCGTTTCGTTTTTTGTTTTGGTTAACAGAAAATAAAATCAAAAAATAATGCTTTAAAAATTTACTCGTTTCTAAGCTATATTGCCCTTAAATAAATTAGTCTGTTTTTCTTAAGGGTTTTTAAAAAACAAATATATCTATCTTAAAATTTTTTGTGTGAATTTCTTAATTTGTTTTTTAAATATTTAGTTCTCGCAATGCACTCGATGTGAATGGGGTTGTGGTTGCAGAGAATACAGTCTAGTTATTTTAAGCATAAAAAATAAATTGGTTTACGTAATTACAAAATACTAAAACACTAAAATACACCAATAACACGCACTCAATGGAATACTCATGAATAAAATATATCTTCTAGTTCTCATTGTTTTGAGTTCAGTATTTGCCAATGCTTCTAGTGCAGATCAATGTGATAACACTGCTCAATGCAGGAATATTTTTGGCAGTCGAGCAACCGATTGTAAAGACAGCCGCTCTGAACGCAGTATTTGTATGTGTGGAACACGAGCATGCTCAACTAGCTCTACGCCTACACCCACACCCACACCCACGCCCACACCAACGCCAACCCCTACACCAACGCCAACACCCCCAGTAGATCAATGTGATTATACAGCTCAGTGTAGGAATATTTTTGGCAGTCGAGCAACCGATTGTAAAGACAGTCGCTCTGAGCGCAGTATTTGTATGTGTGGAACACAGGCATGCTCTAATAATACGCCGTTTCCTCCAACCCCCATACCCGAACCTACGCCTGTTCCTGAGCCTACAATCGCTCCGACGCCTATACCTACGACTACACCCGTACCTCCTTCGACTGATCCATCTATCACTACCGCTGTGCGCAATGGTGGTTGGGGTTCTGTTGCCACTTGGAGTAATGGTGTCCCAGACGCTAACAAACGCGTGATTATTCCGCCTGGTCGCACGGTTACCCTATGGGGAGGCCAGCCAACTGCTAAAGGCGTTGTTGTGCAAGGAGTATTACGGGTGGGTGAGCAGAAGGGCGCTAATTTTTCTCTCACCACAGATTGGGTACATGTAAACTCCAATGGTATTTTCAGCATTGGTACACAGAACAATCCCTATGATCAAGGCCGCTTCACTCTGACTCTCACAGGTACTGATCCTCTTGCGGACTGGTCCATAGAGACTGCCATGGGGAACATGCAGGTAAACGATAATAACAGCTTTATTATGGCTGCTGGCGGTGGTCGTCTGCAATTTTATGGGGGTAAAAAACTAACCTTTACTCGATTAGCAGCCACCGCTCCAGTGGGAACTAGCACAATTACCGTGCGCAATGTAATCGAGCGTAATTATGATGGTAAAACTAACGCTGCTTCTGATGGCCGGTTGAACTGGAAAGTGGGTGATCAGATTGTGATAGCGAGTTCTACTTATGATTATCGCCAACAAGAAGTCCGTACGATCACAGAAATTTCGGATCAAGGTAACGGCAATACTCGATTGCGGTTTAGTAGGCCACTGGATTATCGTCACTATGGTCAGATCGAAGCTTATGGCTCCGGTGCTAATCGGCGTGTTATCGATATGCGTGCAGAAGTGGCGGTGTTGAATCGCAATGTGAAAATTCAGGGGCTTGCGTCGCAAGATGTCGATAATAATTTTGGTGATCGCGCCAATTATAATGCAGGCACAACCCAGGGTATTGGCGGCAATATCATGGTTATGAAATCAGCAGGGCAAATCACCTTAGATAGTGTGCAACTTGATACCATGGGGCAGGCAGGGCGTTTAGGACGTTATCCTATGCACTGGCACCTAGCGGGCGATCGAAAGGGGGATATCCTTCGCGGCGTTTCTATTACTAACTCTAATAATCGTGGTGTGACGGTTCATGGAACTCATAACCTGTTAATTCAGGATGTTGTCTTACATGACATACATGGCCACGGCTTCTTTATGGAAGATGCAGTGGAGACGGGTAATACTTATCTTTCTAATATTGCTTATGGCATTCACAAAGTGGGAGGCGTTTCAGCACAAGAATTACGAGACCCCTTTATTGTGGACACACATGATCATGTGGGGCAAAATCCCCGACGTTTCTTAAATTCAGCTGGCTACTGGATGACTAACCCCGATAATACATGGATTGGTAATGTCTCCGCCGGTTCTGAGGGTACGGGCTTCTGGTTCTTATTCCCCCGAAAAGCCATCGGTGCTTCGGCCAAAGACTCTCAGTATAGGAACGTTAGGCCTGATCGTGTCAACTTCGGCGATTTTAATCAAAACAGCTCGCACTCATCGCCAATCGGCTTAAATTTTGATCGCGGCAGCGATCTTGAAAAACCTGTAGGTGCTAAGCTGAAGGCGCGTTTCGACGGTGATGCATATCGACCAAGTGTTGAGCCACAAGTGAAGAACTATACGGCGTATAAGCATACCACCGGTATCTATCACCGCGCGCGCACCGGTAATTTCATTAACAGCCGATTTGCCGATAACTTTACCAGCACCTTTATCACCTTTACACAGCGCATTACAAATACTCTATATGTTGGTCATAGCCGTGGTAATAGTGATCGCAGTAAAGTTGTGACAGGGCATAGCTTCTATGATGGTGCCAACACCTTGGACGGTTCACACTTCGCTGGTTTTAATGCCAATAATTCGCAGATGTTCCGTACCCCAGGCGTTGCTGTTCGCCATACGCATTTTGTCATGAGGAATACCTCATTTGAGGATGATGGTTCAGCGAACAATTTAAGTTTTGCTGATGACTCAGGAAGATTCCGATCTTATGGCGCAGTAGGTAAGTTTATGCCTTCTGTATTATACGATGCAGATGGAACACTTACCTCCCATGTGGGCGGGCGAATGGGATCAACAGTTATTCCAGATCATCCCTTCTTTTATGACTCGGGCGATTTCAAACCCCAAGGTTGGCGTAATGCTAGAGTATCAAATGATCTTTATGCCGTATTTCGTTTGAGTTCGCCGCAGAACCCAACCTTTCGCATTCGATCACCTGACGGTGATGCTGCTCAAGGCAACACTGGCAATGGACAATTTGCAGGAACTAACACTCTGATGAAGATGGATGCCGGTGAGTATGCTGTAGATCTCCCCAATGGTAACAATGCGGCATCTAATGGTTTTGATGTACTTTATTTCTCCGTTAATCGCCCAAATAATAATGGTTCCACAGTGGTACGATTTGCAAACATGGCGGGCACTTTTAATGTGAAAAATCGCCCCTTTGTTAATAATCTTGCCGCTGTAAGAAATGCAAATCGAACATCATGGACAAGGTCTGGTGGTCATATCTACATCAAGTTTTATAGCGTCGATCGCGAAACAGATAATGTTGAGTTTGTTAGACGATAAATGGGAAGTTAGATCAATATGGACAAATGGGATGTCGCTACGCTATCTAAACAACTAAGTTAATCGTCATGTGAGGGGAATACCGCTGTGTTTCCCTCCATAGCAGTCTCCCTGCTATCACCTTCTATTACTGCCTTCTACCACTTAAATATTCTCGTTTAACTCGTCATTCGCGAAACTCTATACTCACCTTTTTTGTGCTTTAGTAGGCTATTGTTGACAATAATTTGGTTTTTTGGTGCATTATCGATATAATTTCACGCGATGTAACTATATTGTCAACAATTATAAAGATAGTACTTGTTAAGAATGCTTGCTAAAGATAAAGATGATATTAAAAAAGACGCTAAAAACGACGCCAAACAAGACACGACACTAACAACAAAAATTACCTCAACTCTGCGGGAAAACATTATCTGCGGGGATATCGTCCCTGGAGCTAAGTTAAGTGAACCTAAGCTTGCGGTGCGGTTTGATACAAGTCGTGGTCCTATTCGTGAAGCAATTCGGCGGTTAGAGTCGATGGGGCTGGTGCAGCATGTGCCCCATGAAGGCGTCAAAGTTATCACTTTGAGTCTTGAACGAGTTATTGAGATCTACCATGTACGTGAGGCGCTGGAGGGTAAAGCCGCAGCATTGGCTTCGCAGAATATGTCTGATCAAGAAATTAGCGAGTTAAAAACCCTTATGAACATGCATTCTGATCACCAGTCCAATACAGGTGTGTATATGCAGGCTGAGGGGGACTTTGATTTTCACTATAAAATTATACAAGGCAGCAAGAATAATTTTTTAATACGCCAGCTATGTGAAGATCTCTATCACTTAATACGTATGTTCCGTTACCAATCGAGCCAGTTTAGTCATCGTGCCAGTGTGGCAGTGATTGAGCATCAACAACTTCTTTATGCATTAGAACAGCGTGACCAACAACTGGCTGAAATCATGATGCGCCGTCATATCGAGCGTGCACGTGAAGACATTATCCAAAAACTAAGAGAGCTAAAACCATGAAAACTAGCCCTGGTGCAAAATTTCGTGAAGCCTTGAAAAACAATAGTCCTTTACAAGAGGGCCCTTTGCAAATCGTCGGTACTATCAATGCCTACACAGCTATGATGGCCGAGCAAATAGGGCACCAAGCCATTTATATCTCTGGTGCAGCGTGTGCCAATATGTCATACGGTCTGCCGGATCTGGGCATGACCATGTTAAATGATGTTGTCGAAGATGCCAGACGTATCACCGCGGCTACCGAACTGCCTTTGATGGTAGATATTGATACGGGTTGGGGGGGAGCATTTAATATTGCGCGCACCATAAAAGAGATGATCCGTGCTGATGTAGCTGCGGTGCACATAGAAGATCAAGTCGCTCAAAAGCGCTGTGGTCATCGCCCCAATAAAGCCATCGTAAGCCAAGAAGAGATGGTGGATAGAATTAAAGCGGCAGTTGATGCCAGAGATGACGAAAGCTTTTTTATTATGGCCCGCACCGACGCCTACGCGGTTGACGGCCTCAACGCTGCGGTCGATAGAATCAATGCCTGTATCGAGGCTGGAGCCGACGGTGTCTTCGCTGAAGCCATGAGTTCTTTAGATCAATATCAGGTATTTAAAGAAAAAATTCCTGCTCCACTGCTCGCTAATATGACGGAGTTTGGTAAATCACCTTTATTCAGTAAACAAGAATTAGCTAGTGCCGGCGTAGATATGATTTTGTATCCCTTAACAGCCGTAAGAGCTATGAATAAAGCCGCCGAATTAGTGTATAAAACATTATTGACCGAAGGTGACCAAAATAATGTTGTGGATATGATGCAAACTCGCGAAGAGCTATACCAATATCTGAATTATCACGACTATGAACAAAAATTGGATGCACTGTTTGAACAGGGAAAAAGTTAGCACTGGATAAACCTTAACAGCAGCGTATCTTGAACGTGTTATGACATTGCTATGCGCTGTTTTCTAAGAATAACTTCATTATAAATATTTAATAATAAAACCTGTAGGAGAGTGTTATGGTTGCAACGTCGAACAATACTGCGGGCTTACGCGGTCAAGTGGCAGGGAAAACAGCGCTGTGCACGGTTGGCGTCAGCGGTTCAGGCTTAACTTACCGAGGCTATGATATTAAAGACCTCGCCGAAAAATGTGAGTTTGAAGAAATTGCATATTTATTATTTAACGGTCAGCTGCCGACGCAGCAAGAGTTAGATGAATACAAAAGTATGCTGCGGTCCCAGCGGGAATTGCCCACAGCACTGAAAGAAGTGTTAGAGCGTTTGCCCGCCAGCAGTCACCCGATGGATGTGATGCGCACAGGTGTATCAGTGTTGGGTAACCTTGAAACCGAAATGTCATTTGCCGAACAAAAAGATAAAGCCAATCGCTTACTCGCTGTCTTACCGGCCATTTGCTGCTATTGGTACCGTTTTAGCCACGATGGCATCAAGATTAATACCCAAACAGATGCGGATTCTATCGGCGGACATTTTCTGGCTATGCTCGGTGACGGTAATGTCAGTGAGTTGCATGAACAGGTGATGCATGCGTCACTGATTCTCTATGCTGAGCACGAATTTAATGCCTCGACGTTTACCGCCAGAGTCTGCGCCTCTACTTTATCGGATATGCACAGCTGTATCGCTGGCGCTATTGGTTCTCTGCGTGGCCCACTGCATGGCGGTGCCAATGAAGCGGCGATGGAGATGATTGAGAATTGGACCGATGCTGATCAAGCAGAAAAAGAAATTATGGGCATGCTTGAACGCAAAGAAAAAATTATGGGTTTTGGTCATGCAGTTTATCGTACCAGTGATCCGCGCAATGAAATTATTAAGCAGTGGTCGAAAAAACTTGCCGAACAACAAGGCGATAGTACCCTCTATGATGTGTCTTTACGTTGTGAAGAAGTGATGTGGCGTGAAAAGAAGCTGTTTTGCAATGCTGATTTTTTTCATGCGTCTGCTTATCACTTTATGGGAATTCCAACCAAACTCTTCACCCCAATATTTGTTATGTCTCGACTAACAGGCTGGGCAGCTCACGTGTTTGAGCAAAGAGAAAATAACCGCATTATTCGTCCGTCTGCTGAATACATCGGTGAACAACCCCGTACTGTTGTCGCTATCGAAAATCGTTAAAGCTTTGAATTCCGTTAAAACCTTGAATTTGGAAAAAATATGTCTGCCAATGTCGATATGAACCAGCGCCCTGATTACGATCAAGTTATTCAGGATATTGCTGACTATGTTTTAGATACTAAAGTGGCTTCTGATGAAGCCTACACTACTGCACGCAACTGTTTGATGGATACACTGGGCTGTGGTCTGTTAGCTTTGCGTTTCCCGGAGTGCACTAAGCACCTCGGGCCAATGGTGGAGGGCACAGTTGTGCCTAACGGTGCCCGTGTGCCAGGTACACAGTTTCGCCTCGATCCTGTAAAAGCCGCCTGGGATATTGGTTGCATTGTGCGCTGGCTCGATTTTAACGATACCTGGTTAGCCGCTGAATGGGGCCATCCATCGGATAACTTAGGAGGCATACTCGCCGTTGCTGACTATTTATCGCAAGTAAATGTCAGCCAGGGTAAAGCACCTCTACTAATGCGTGATGTTTTACAAGCGATGATCAAAGCCCATGAAATCCAAGGGGTTATGGCATTAGAAAATAGCTTTAACCGTGTTGGTCTTTGCCATGTTCTGCTGGTTCGTTTGGCCACTACAGCCGTGGTTACCAAAATGTTGGGCGGTGATCGTGAGCAGATTATGGCAGCTGTTTCTCACTCCTGGGTTGATGGTTCGTCTTTGCGTACGTATCGTCACGCGCCTAATGCCGGCTCACGCAAGTCCTGGGCTGCCGGTGATGCGACTTCTCGAGGTGTGCGCTTAGCAGATATTGCCATGCGCGGCGAAATGGGAATTCCCGGCGTCTTAACTGCGCCACAGTGGGGCTTCTATGATGTGTCTTTTAGCCAAACCAACAAAGACCTTAAGTTAAAAGAAGAGGGGGATCGTGAGTTTAAATTCCAGAGAGAATACGGCGACTATGTGATGGAAAACATCCTCTTCAAGATTTCCTTCCCAGCCGAATTCCACTCGCAAACGGCGTGTGAAGCTGCTGTTGTTTTGCACGAGCAGGTAAAAGACCGCATTGACGATATTGAAAAAATAGTCATCCATACACATGAGTCTGCGATCCGTATTATTTCTAAAGACGGCCCGCTTGCGAACCCCGCCGACCGCGATCACTGCTTACAATATATGACAGCAGTGCCACTTATTTTCGGCAGTTTAGTAGCAGAACACTACGAAGATGAATTTCATGAAGCGCATCCTCAAATCGATGTTCTACGTGAGAAAATGGAAATTCTAGAAGAGCCTCGTTATAGTGAGGAATATCATGATCCTGAAAAACGTTCTATTGCCAATGCCTTACAAGTGTTTTTCAATGATGGCAGTACTACTGAGAAAGTAGAAATCGAATATCCTCTTGGTCACAAACGTCGTCGCGAAGAGGGCATCCCGGTGCTAGAAGCGAAGTTTAAAGCTAATTTGGCTACACGTTTCCCCGGTGCTCGCTGTGATCAGATCTTTAACCTATGTAAGGACCAAGAAGCTTTAGAAAATACGCCTGTACAGAAGTTTATGGATCTATTTGTGATCTAGAGGCGACTTTACATTATGGATGCCAAAGCCAAAATACCACCGCCAGTGCTGCTGATTTTGTACGCCGGACTTGCCTGGTGGATAGCCCATTTGATTCCTCAATGGCGAGTTACGGTGCCGTTTTCCTCGCTTTTGACAGCAACACTGCTGGTGATGGCGGTATTTTTGGCGACCCATTCCCTTTGGCGTTTTCGCAAAAACAAAACGACTTTTAGCCCACTGCATTTGCAAGATAGTAAAGTGTTGGTGACCACAGGTTGTTATAGTTTTAGCCGTAACCCGATGTATTTGGCAATGTTATTGGTTTTGGCTGCTTTCGTATGTCTATTAAGCCATATGTTGGCTATATTTGTTTTGCCCGGTTTTGTAATAACTATGAACCAATTACAAATAAAACCCGAAGAGCAGGTGCTCGGCCGTATTTTTGGGGAAAATTATAGTGAATACAAAAAGCGTGTAAGACGTTGGCTCTAGTAAATTGACCTATGTCCGTTGGCTGTTCATAAACCTTATGTCCACAAACAGCCACCGGATATAAACCACCAAGACATCATTGGTGAGCAAAATTGGTGAGCAAATTTATTGTTGTTTGATACCAAAGCTAATGCCCATATTGACGGCAGTCATGTAGGAAATGTCTTCTTCGGTTACCACGCGTGTTTTATTGGCGACTTTGCTTAAAGGCACTTGTCCTAGGGTGTTATTGCGTATGATGGCGACCTTACCAAATTCACCATTGGCCACCATTTTTGCCGCATAACAGCCCACTTCCGTAGCAAATATGCGATCAAAAGAAGTCGGCGTGCCACCTCTTTGGATATGCCCTAAATTTGTCGCACGTACCTCGGCATCAATATGTTTTTCAAGTTGTCTTTTTAAATCCTCGCCAATTCCACCAAAACGTATGGGGTCGGGACTGTCTGCGATAGTTTCCCTGACGACAGTGCTGCCTCCTTGCGGACGGGCACCTTCAGCAACTACGACCAATGCGTAACCTTTATCACCACTACGTGCTTGGCAAATGCGGGCAACTTCTTCGATATTATAGGGGTGTTCTGGGATAAGAATACTGTCCGCGCCACCCGCTAAACCTGAATGTAAGGCGATCCATCCAGCATTGCGTCCCATTGTCTCCAGTATCATTATCCGCTTGTGAGATTGTCCAGTGGTACGTAAACGATCAATGGCTTCTGTGACAATACTGGTGGCGGTGTCAAAACCAAAAGTTCTATCCGTGCACATAAGGTCATTGTCTATGGTCTTAGGGACGCCGACAATATTCATATCCATCTGTGCAAGCTCTGAGGCGATAGATAAGGAACCATCACCGCCTATCACCACCAGTGCATCTAAACCAAGGGTGTCATAATAGTCCTTTACATGACTGGAAACATCGCGCCCTTCATGGTTGAAAGGGTCAGCCCGATTATGAGTGCCTAAAATGGTACCGCCAAGATTCAAAATACCGCTGCAATCTGAATAGCTAATAGTGGTAGTGCGTTTTTCTATAAGACCCAAAAAACCATCTTTAACCCCTATAATTTCGGCTTTTTGCTTAAGGATTAAACTTTTCGCTACAGCTCTAATAGCGGCGTTTAAGCCTGGGCAATCACCCCCTCCAGTCAAAATACCTACTCGCATTATAAATACCTATCAATCAGTTGGTGTGTACAAATAAGTTAATTTATAGGATGTATCTGTGTGAAACTTTTAGATGAAACGTGGTGCGACCCGTTAACGTGTCTTACATTTTAGTAATCTGATTATTGCTGCAAGATTATTTTTAGTTGTTGACGTATATCAACTTGGGCTTGTTAAGACCAGCGGCCTGTATTGCCAGAGTCTCTCTTGCTGAGTGCGGGAATCTCTCTATCACTTGATTAAAGTCAATAAAAAAAATATGGACATTGTTAGCATAGATACCATGAGCGTATCTAAACCTCCCAATATAAGCGTGTTATACCCGAAAGCGAAAAGCTTGCGGGAATCTGTGTTGATCAATTCTAGTAATGGTATTGTTCTCAAGCATAAACAGTCGGTGAGCTTGGGACTAAATTCAACGCAGGTTTTTAGGCTAAAGCAGCACCAGGCTAACACCTTCGATTGTCTAAGTTGCGAGTTGGCTTTGTGGCGAACACTATTGGGACAGCGATCATTAGAGTCTTTAGAATTAGTAAGACCCTGTCTTTCTCTGGAGCCTTATGAGATCACTAGTTTGGTCTATAATATTGCATCTAATTTTAAGGTGTCTCCAGCCATCACAAGAAAACATCGTGTTGTTTGTTCCCCAAATGAAGTAAACGGTGAAAACTTTGCTTTACTTAAAGGTCTCGGTTTTAATCAATGCCAATTAATAATTGAAACTGAGGACGATTTTAATGCAGATGTTGTCGCTGAATTCTTCGCCTGTGCAAAACGTTACCCATTTACTACAACGGGTATTCAGATTACTCGTTTAAGTGATGATATTGCGAGTCTTGTTTCAAAAGTTAAGCTACTTATAAAAAAGCACGAGCCAAACTATGTTTTTATTGGTAATTCATCTTTGGGACTTAAAACGGACACATTAATTACTCAAAATGCGTCCATTTTAGATAATAGTGATATCAAAAGTAATAATATAATTTGCTTAGGCCCTGAGGCAGTCAGTATAATTAATAATAGAAAAATTGAGAATCTCTCTTCAGTTTGTCATTATGCTGATGCGTTGTCCTGCGGCAAACTACCATTTTCTACTGTGGATGATATATGACACAGTATTCAAAGTGATTGGTATGGTGGTTGGCTTAGATTGTATCGTTAGTGTTTAGTATTACAAGGTCTTGTTATTATTGTTGTCATGGTCGCCATAGATAACTGTTATATACATACTTGTTATAGTGCCTGTTATAATAGCAACAAGACAGATAAAAGCTTTATACTTAACATATTCATATCCAGTTACTTCGCACGTAGCATTATTGTATTGTAGAAATCGAGGCCCGCAGTAAATGAAAAATAGTGCAGATAAAAATATTATTTGTCAGCAATCATCGCATCATGTTAACTGTACAGAGTGTCGTCTTGGCAGTATTTGTTTGCCTATCAGTTTAGAACTTGATGATGTGCAGAAACTCGATAATATAATCCAGCGAAGTCGCCCTATCCAAAAGACCGAACATGTTTATCGTGCTGGTGAGCAGTTTAAGTCTGTGTACGCGCTAAGGTCAGGAGCCATTAAAGCATTTACCCTTACTGAAGATGGTCTCGAACAAATTACGGGGTTTTATTTGCCCGGTGAAATATTTGGCATGGATGGTTTAACTTCTGACGCTTATTCTAATTCCGCCGTCGCATTATCCACATCATCTGTGTGTGAAATACCTTTTTCTCACTTCGAGGAGTTAAGTACACAAATGCCAAGTTTGCAGCGCAGGTTTTTTCAGTTAATGAGTAAAGAAATTACTAATGACCAGCAGCTGATTAGTGTGTTAAATAAAAATAATGCTGTTGAACGAATAGCCGCTTTTTTACTTAGTATTGCTGCTCGCAACGAAAAACAAGGGCTTTCAGCACGAGAATTTCACCTGCCAATGTCGCGATCAGATATTGGTAATTTCTTAGGTTTAACTATTGAAACTGTCAGCCGTGTTTTCACACGCCTACATAAAAGCAACATTATCAAGACAGATAAAAAGTATATTGAAATATTGGATTTAGATGCACTAAAAGGCGTTTCAATATCTACTTGTCAGTAGCATTATCCTATAGGCTCACACTCCCAAATAGTCTAGGCAAAAATCGTATCTGCCTTTGACTGTTATATATCTCATTGTCAATCTGAAACGAGGTTTTTGTGTGTCCTATATACAAGATTTTTACGATAGCTATGAGCGAATATTTGGCAAGCAAACTAGAATTAACGATTCTGGTTTGATTTTTTTTGACCAATTCTATAAGCGCTTTGCCAATGCAGATGATGATATAAAAAAAGCTTTTGAAAATACCGACATGGAGCGCCAGAAGCGTATGTTGAAAAAGTCACTTTTGTATTGCGTGAGTTTCACTCTAAGCGATAAAAGTCTTGAACATATGAAGGGCATTGGTGAAATACATGATAAGAATCACCTTAATATTAACCCTAAAGTTTATGACACCTGGCTTGAGTGCATGATTGCAACAGTGAAAGAGTTTGATCCTGAATTTAACAGTAGAATTGATTTAGGATGGCGTTTAGCTTTCTCACAAGGTATTACAATGATGAAATACATGCATAGTGCATGTTAAGGCTGCTAACAGGCTCAAAGTCGCTGTCACCTTGGTGTAATGGCAACGCTAGTATTATCAATGTCCGTTTGTTGAGGTCATGTTTAAATAAGTACTAGCAACTATCTATTAATGAGATTTTAATGCGCCTGTTATCAATTCAATTTAAGAGTTTAGCAGCGGTTATATTTATCGCAGCTATAATAATTTTGTGTGAAACTCTAACATTTACCGATCTTGTACTAACCAAACCACAAAAGATTACCGCTTGTATATTACTCATTGCTGCATGCTTATGGATAACAGAAGTTATTCCACTATTTGTAGTAAGTTTTGTCATTCTTGCTCTTGAAATTGTTTGGTTATTGCCAGAAGTTTTGCTGCTAGATAGTAGTCTTACTTCTCAGGTATTTTTTTCCCCCTTCTTCTCAAACATTATTTTGCTGTTCCTGGGGGGCTTTGTGCTGTCTTCACTTATGCAGAAATTCGGTTTGGATCATAAATTCGCCTACCTTATTTTGCACCGTACTCAAGGTAATGCGAAAACCACATTATTAGGTATTATTATCGCTTGTACCTTTCTTTCAATGTGGATGAGTAATACCGCTACTACGGCGATGATGTTGGCAATTATCTATCCTTTACTTAATAACATTCCTAAAGGCCACAATTTTAGACTGGGCTTAGTTCTCAGTGTGCCTTTCGCTTGTAATATTGGCGGTATTGGTACGCCCATAGGAACACCGCCTAATGCCATCGCGTTATCTTATCTCGCCGAAAAGGGTGTGGCTTTAAACTTTTTACAGTGGATTGCGATAACCTTCCCGTTACTTATATTGTTCATTTTTATACTTTGGCGAGTGCTGTTATTTTTATATCCACCAAAGGATCTAGTGTTAGAAGTTAACAAGCCTGAACAACAGAAAAACACCGCTCAGCACTGGGCGGTGATTGCCATTTTTTTGATCACTGTTTGCGGTTGGTTTTTTGGAAGTCTTATCAACTTAAGTACAGGAACGGTGGCGCTTTTTCCCATTATTGCCAGCTTTTGGATGGGCTTACTCGATACCTCTGATTTTAGAAAGTTACCTTGGGATATTTTATATATTATTGCAGGTGGGTTGGCGCTCGGAGTTGCCATGAAACTAAGTGGTTTGGATCGAGTATTAATCACTCTATTACCACTGGACTTGGCGCCGGCTTGGCTGTACTTCGTGATCGCGCTATTTGTTGGCCTGATGTCTACTTTTATGAGTAATACCGCTACGGCAGGCTTAGTGATACCGCTTATTACCTCATTACAGGTGGAGCAACATTATATGTTGACTATTGTATTGGTGGTGACGCTAATGTGTTCAATGGCCATGGCCTTACCCGTCACGACGCCTCCCAATGCTATTGCCTTTAGCTCGAATATTATTCGTTCTAAAGACATGATTAGAGCCGGTGGCCTTATGAGTCTTATTGGTTTGATAGTGATCGCCACATTGGGTACCTGGTACTGGCGAAGTATTGTGTTATTGGTTGCGCCCTAAACAGACTATCTAAACTTTATAAGTTGTTTTCCGATAGAACCTTTCTAACATTCATGTGCATGGGCATAGAGGTATTCAGATGGTGCCAGGCATTGTGGATTAGCTTTTTATCCAAGTCTGCACGAGAATTGATGCCGCCAAACCAATCTATATTGCCGATAAATTGATAAAGCCTATCAAAGCCTTCAGGTAATTCAACGACAGTACCTAAAGTAATAATATTGATATCTTTGGCTCGATCTAAGCATTCTTTATTGCCTTGCTCAAAGAGAGCTTTAAGTGCTAGAGCAATACTTAAACATCCTTTCGAGTGACCGCCAAGAGATTTGATGCTGTGGTCAGGGTCGAGTAGGAGCTTAAAGAGTGTTTGAGTGTCAGGACTTTGCGCAACGAGTTTTTTAGTTTTTTCTTTATTTTTTGGGTTTTTCTTTTTTTTGTTTTGTTTATCCGAGGCAAGTACTCTATTTTCTTTACCTAGGGCGAACCAGCCGCCTAAGGCCTCTGTTAATAAATCACTAATGCCGTAGCCCGCGACTATAGCGCCTACTGGTTGCCCATAGTGATCGGCGAAATTTCTAGCCAAAGCAGCTGCGCCTACATCTGAACTTCCTACACCGGCAATGGTATAGTGGTGCACGTTATTGTCTTGATTTTCTGAAAATTCTTTATGGTCATCATACTTCACGATACCCATCGCTTTGGCGTTGCTAGGATGTACCACTAAAATTGCGCCTTCTTGTGTGTGTTTTTGTGCTAAATAGTCAAATTCTTTTGCAGTTAACGCTTCCGTATCATAAAAGCTACAGTCAGTTAATGTATTTAAACTGTTGATAAAACTTGTAACACTTGTCCTGAAAATATTGGGCATAAAATCTCTGGCTTTCATAAGTGACCTTTTTTTCATTGATACGAGATAGATATTTATGGGAAAGTTGTATCTGTTGTTGAAACTAATATCGGGGCTAATACAAGGACTAATACAAGGACTAATACAAGGACTAATACCGAAACTAATATTTGAACTTGGAGATATATTATTCGCCCATAATGGCTGAAAAGATCGGAGGAAATAACGGTTTAGTCGCGCTATTCAATGGCTGCAACAAAAGTGTTAGTAATAAATATGTTAATTTTTTTCACAGATTATTAGGTTCGTGAAAATCTTATTGTGCGTTATTGACTTTTTTAATTAACTTTTTAGTTGAAAATAGCGTTTATATAAAAATAATAAAAAGCGATAAATGGTTTTTACTATTAATGAAATAACGGTGCCAACTTATCATCTATGTCATATTTCTGTCTTATATTGTGTGCATCATGCCGGCTCTAAACACAAATCTCAGGAAAATTCCTATGCTATTAATAAAAAAATCAATGAGAGTTTTGAGTTATGTGGCTATCGTTTCATTATCATTAACTTCCGGTTATAGCTCGGCAAACGCTAACTCTGTGAATCCACCTAATCCAGATTTAGATCCGATGCCAAGTGTTCCTGCTGAGACGATAGCGGGTTGTCCTGATTATCGTGGCGCTTTAAATTTGCCTGCGTTAGAAGGTCCACAGCAACGTTCCTTCAGGCGATTGAGCAGTCGCTATTGGGCAGGGAAATATTCACCGTACCATATGGTTCACGATGAAATCGCTAATCCTCAAGAATCGATTGAGATTGTTGGTAAATTCGATTACAACCGTATTTTTCATAAAGACTTAGAGCAAGAATATATACATGCCTACTTGTATGGTACTGGCATGAATGATTGGAGCTATTTGGGACGTTATAAAACAGACCGGGATGGCAAGGTTTATGTCAATGTGCCAGGTAAGCCTGAAGGTGAGTACATTGTGCGTATGATTGTGGAAGGTGACCTTAGCTCAGCAGATGGTTTTGTATCTGTTGTTCCACGCGGACAAGATACCATACTGTTTGATATTGATGGTACCTTGACTTTAAATGACTTTGAAGGCATAGGAGATTATTTTGGTGTGTCTACGGCGCAGCGCTGGCCCTATGTAAAAGAAACAGTGCAAACTTATATCGATAAAGGCTATCGTGTGATTTTCGTGACAGGTCGGCCTTATTGGGTTGCTCGCGACACCAGAGAGTGGTTTACGGATGTGATTGATTTACCTCAATGGCATTTACGCACGAATGAAAATTCTGAAAATATTTTGGATCTTGATACTTTAGGTTATAAGCGTGAATACATTCGCTCAATCATAGATAAAGGATTAAATATTGTAAGAGCATATGGCAACGCCGATACGGATATTACAGCATATGAAGATGCAGGTATTGATAAAAATGAAACCTGGATCATTGGTGAAAATGCTGGGCGTAGGGGAACACAAGAAATTAACGGCGATTATAGCGGCCACTTTTTTGATGTTGTCGAGCCAAGTGCACAAGCTCGTTGCCGCCGTGTCTCACTATAGCGATTAAAAAATATCGTGTGTAAACTTGCGAGTTTTAGGGACGATAGGAGCGATTTAATTAGTATCAACAGGCCCTAAAACATTTTTGTAAAACTCAACAATTTTTAACACAGGGACATTATTAATAATTATTGTTGAGTTTCATTTTTATCGCTATAGCTTAAGTAAACTGATAGCTTGCTCTTTTACTGCCCGTAGACCATATTCATCAAATGTGCCCCTGGCGAGCACTCTCAAGCCAACAGTGGAGGCTAAAAGTGCCTTAGCCACTTGATGTTGATCCACTGTGTCAGGAATAGTCCCGGTTTTTTGTCCCAAGGCTATTTGTTCTAAGAAAAAAGTTTCCGACTCGGCTAAGCTTTTTTTAACGATACTCTGAATATCTTCATCATGATTGGGCATATCCAGCGCTGTATTAACAAACAGACAGCCCTTATGCTCCTTATCACATAAACTTTGGTCGATGATTTCATCGAAAAACATAGTGATGGCGGTTACCGGATTCTGTAACGCCGACAATTCATCCATCATCGCTTTACGCTGCTCTGTATCGTACTTTAGCAGGCCACGAACAAATAATTTTTTCTTACTGCCAAAAGCATTGTAAAAGCTTCCCTTATTAATCCCGATGGCCTCAAGTAGATCGGATAGGGAGGTTGCTTCGTAGCCTTTTGCCCAGAAAACATTAAGGCCTAAGCCTACCGCTTCTTCAACATCGAAAGACTTTTCCCAGGGCATGGTCATCTCCTAAAATTTTCATATCTAGCTGTAACAGTTGTGATAATAGCAGGGATTACACCGGTTGGTCAAAACCTTGTCCTATTACGCTAACTATAAGCATATTCCATTCAGGCAGATCCAGTTGGTTAAATAGATTGATATGATAGAAGGGCCAGTTTTGGTATCTCGTCTGCTACTATGATTAAAGCAAGTGGCCCTAATGAGGGGCGCTCGATTTGGTCAGTACCTAGTGCGGTACTGCTTCACTGTCTGTTTATATATAAACAAGGAAAATAGAGATGGCTATTACCCAACTTCATCAACTCAATCAAGCATTGTTTGACAGTCGAGGTGTGTGTTACTGGGCGTGTGAGTATCTAAGTACTCGTGATACTGGAGCGTGGTATAACTGGAATTCAAAAGATTATGCCGCATTGCGAACTGCCGCGACTCAGTTTCGTCAGTACACCCCATGCTTTAACTGGGCGCGTAACAAAAGAGATAACCCCCAAGTGACTATCGCAAATTACAACGCCAATGCCAATCCCTTACCAAATCGGCGCTTTTTCCGAGTGGCAATGTATTTTGGCGCATCCCCTATGCCTTCTTCGGGGCAAAACCATGAAATTATGTGTGTTACTGGCACCGGTACATCCGTTCTGTTGTTTGACCCTAATTCTGGTTTTTTTGAGATTGACGCTACAGGAACTACCGCCAATACCAACAAGGAAGCGCTCGAGCATTATGTGAAGCAAGATTACGGCAACGATTGTCGTGAAACTGCTCGCGAGTTTGTTTACCGAAATGTAGGTGCGACACAGTGAGCTGATACAAAAGTCTGGTTAATGGTAGAATTTATTTTTTACTAAAATTAAGGCTTAGTGAAGGTGAGTAAAGATTTAGAGCAAAATAAAGCATGCGTGCAAAATTTCTATGATCTAATGTTCAATCAGTGCAAACCTCGCGAAGCCATTGAAAAATATGCCGGTAGCGAGTACATCCAACACAATCCCCATGTGGCAGATGGAAAAGAAGCATTTATCGAATACTTTCAACGTATGGCTGCTGAGTATCCAGGCAAGAGAGTGGTGTTTAAACGTGTCATCGCCGAGGGTAATATGGTAGTGCTTCACTGCCATCAAACCTGGCCTGGGGATAAAGACTATGCGGGTATTGATATTTTTAGACTTGATGAACAAGGTAAGATAGTTGAGCATTGGGATGTGTTACAAGTTGTTCCAAGCGAATCAAAGAATAACAATACGTTATTTTAAGCAAGCCCGTTTTTGTACCTATTTCATTGCTTCGAAACGATCTACCAAAGCCTTAACTCTTCCTTTTCCTGAGCTCTGGTCTTGAGGCATGTGGGCTTTTGTATTCTCAGTATTATTTTTTAATGGAGGTTGATTGTTGCTTGGTGCAGAGGAGGGGGCTGCTATAGGTGTGTGCTGCTCTTTATTTTGCGATGTGTTTGTCGATATATTTTCGATGAGTTCTTCGCTAGGAGTACCAGGACTTGCCATTGTTGAGGCTAAGGAGCTTTTAGTGGTATTTAAGCGCTTGAGAAGCTGCTCAAATATTTTAATTTTATCCTGATGCTTAGCTTTGTCTTCATTACTCATTGACTTTAATGTGCTGTTTAAGTTTAGCAATTCTTGCATGGCATTTTCTTCAGCTGCCATAACCTCTTCAATTTGTTTAAGTGTGACCTCGTGTTCACCTTGCTGCTCTTGTTTCCCTATAGAGAGCTGCCTTGCTAATTGCTCGAATTTACTTACCGCAGTTTGCCATTGTGCGATTTGTTTCTGGATCGGATTACTGTCAATTTCTTTAGTACTACTTGCGAGTATTTCTAAATTCTCACTCCGCTTTAATAAATGGCTTCTAATTGATTTGGCAATATTAGTTAACTTGTGTGAGCTAGAGGAAGGATCATGGGATGGAGGTATAGCGATAGATTTAGGCAGATCAAGGCGCGGAGGTGAGTCGCGACGTGATTTACGTTTGCCTCGCATTGCCCGCAGTACTTTTTCTCGCAACGAATCTGCTGAGTCCAAATGAGCACTGATAATAGCATCTTGATTATCTTGCGCTCCTAAGTAGTCACTCATATTAAATGCCCGCTTCGTTTTTTTATTGGCTGGAGCGCCATCGAATATATAGACTATACGATCATCTTCTTCTGGTGTTTTCTCAATCGAGCTTACCGTTGGCACAAAATTGTTATTTTCGTGTTTTTCGATGGCTGAGTAGGCTGCCATTGCCATCAGTCCACCCAGGGAGTGGCCAGTATAAATATCGGGTTTGATGTCATTTTTATTCATTAATTGACATAGTTTTTCTAAAGGATTCATTTTTATGCCTTTCATGCCGCAAAAGATTTGGCCGTTCTGCATGAAATCTCTTGGGTTCATATATTTTGTACCTGCAGCGGCAAACACTATCTTGCCTTTACCTATTTCCTCTGTTTGGTTGATATAAATGCGACAGCCCGATTTTTCTAATAACCGCATCATGCGTTCCACATCTTTAGCGTTTAGTTGAGGGAACACATCAGCCATACTTGAGCTATCTAAGGGCATAGGGATGCCTTCCATGGCTTCGCTAGGGGGCTTAGTTACCGCTCGACTGTAGTCGGCGCATTTTATTAATTTAAGGGTTTCGCTCACCGATAAGCCGTGTTTTTCTATGATTTCATGATTGACGCTTAGTACCGGAGTACTAGTATCTGGCCTTGGGCTTACTTGTTTCTGTGATATGTGCTTAGAATGTGATGTTGCCTCGGTTTTGTCTGTTTGATTAATATGTAATTGATGCCGCATCCTCGCGGCGATATGGTCTTCATGATGCTGGCGTCTGAGAGGGCGTATTTCATTATCACTGCCACTATTATTCTCCCTGCGGGTAGCCGTGCTGGCTGCACTTGCACTCATTACCGGCGGTCGACTGGTCGCCCGCACAAGCGTATTAGGCTGGGAGCCATGCTTTTCGCTTGTGCGGTTGGTCTGACTACTCTTGTGGAGTTTGCCAAGATTAAACGTAAACATATTCTTGCTCAGTAGAGATGATGAACAGTTATGTATTAAATGTGGCATGTCCTGTCAAATAGTTCATTTACTACGCTTAAAGATAGTATGTATGGGCGACAAGAGCTTGGAGCTTGTTTGGGCAAATATATAAACTAGAACGGCAGATTCAAGCCAAAGAGAACTATCCACTGTGATTTAGGCGTTGTAACTATAGTCGATAGAGTTTCTGTTGGCGTTAGGTGCCAACAGAAATAGAACATAGATGAATAGATAAATGGATTAAGAGATGAAGAGGGTGAATAGGTAAGACGTTATTTTCCCTCAGGGTAAACAATTTTATCCATAGTTCCTTGTGCCAGGGGATGGTAGCCGGGTCGTGCCTTTTTATAAACACGTTTGGCAAACACCGCTCCCTTTTTAGTTTTCATAAGTGCATCGTACAAGGGGGTAATGAGTTTTCTTCTTCCAATTTCCACTAGGTATTTTTCAAGACGAGGATAGGCCGGTTGGTAATCATTGCGAATAGCGATTAACAGCCAACTGTGAGCAATCTCATTATTCTTTGACTCTGTCAGTTCAAACACACGATCTAACTCTGCCATTTGTGAAGCACTTAGTTGTTCGGGTAAATTATTTAAAAAGAATAACCATTCGTGAACAGTCCATTCGCCGTGGCGAATTTTTCTGGCGATAAGTCCACCTGCTAACCAACGCTCACGCTTGTCTTCAATAATAGTAAAGGCATCAGACTGTGGCTTGGGGGCATCGGCAGGAAAACCACTTTCGTAAACCCATTGCTTAACTCGGTCTAACGATAATTTATCCGGATAACGCTTGATCAAATGAGTATTGAGATAGTCTAAAAACTCTTCAGTATGTAGGCTTTGGAATTGATATTTAGCAAAATAGGTTTTTAAAAATTCATCGAAGGCTTCACGTCCGATCTTATGTTCAATTTCAGTCAGTAGTAAAGAGCCTTTTTCATAAGGAATATTGGAAAAAGCATCGTCTGGATCGCGGCCGCGCACGTCAACGGCAAGTCTTTGGTCATCCTCTTTAACAGAAGCAACCGCTGCTTCCAAATCTTGATAGCCAAGCACACTCTCCATTTTAAAGCGTCGCTCACCGTAAATAATCTCCATAATACGGTAGGTAAGATAAGTGGTGAATCCTTCATTGAGCCATAAATCACGCCAAGTAGCATTGGTGACAGTGTTACCAGACCAGGAGTGGGCTAACTCATGAGCGATCAAGGCCACTAAACTTTTGTCGCCAGCGATTACCGTGGGAGTGATAAACGAGAGGCGAGGGTTTTCCATGCCACCAAAGGGAAAACTAGGTGGTAAAATCAGCAAGTCATAACGTCCCCAGCTGTAGGGGCCAAATTTTTTCTCGGTTTCTTCCAGCATTGATTCCGTATCGGCAAATTCGGCAGCGGCAGCATTTAGTATTTCTGCTTCGGCGTAGACACCCGTACGTTTTCCCATCGCCTTAAATTCAAGGTCACCCACTGCGATGGCAATCAAGTAAGAAGGAATGGCCTGGGGCATTTTAAATGTATAGACACCATTGCGTTCGGCTTCAGGATCATTTTCCGCACTCATTACAGCACGCAAAGCTTTAGGTGTGCGAATAGTCGCGTTGTAGGTCACTCTAACTTGCGGGGTATCTTGCAAAGGGATAAAACTTCGCGCGTGGATAGCTTGCGCTTGGCTAAATAGAAATGGGTGCTTTTTACCAGCCGTTTGTGCCGGCGTCAGCCATTGCAGACCTGAGGCTTCAGGGCTGGTGCTATAATGCACCTTAACTTCATCGACACCGTCTTTAAGGGCAATTGCCAATGCGCTACCCAATGCAGGGTCGGCTTTTCGGAGAAGAAATTTTGCCTTTTTCCATTTGCCTTGCTTAGCTTCGGTTTTTTTTCTTACTTCGACTTTTTCAATATTTAAAGCACGAGTGTCCAGCACCAATGTCTCCGCTTTATCCGTTAAATACTTAAGAGACATAACGGCGTGGCCGCGCATTTGCTTTTTATCAAAATCAACCGCCAAATCCAAATCTATATGTGTCAGAATGACCTCATCTGTATTGGCAAATGAATGGTAATCTTTTTCTGGTTGAAGTTTGCCTTTGTGTGAGGATGCAGCATTGCTAACGTTGGCCAAGCCGGAAATGCCAGTAATGCTAAAGAGAAAAATGACTACAATAAAGAGTCGTGAGAATGTCATGCCGTAAATCCTAGGTCTCGAGTTATTTTAAGAATTCTGCGGGCCTTGAGAGCTGACCCATAGGACACTACTATACAGGATACTGTCTCGCTAAGGACAAAAACCGATAGACGGTATGAAAGATATCACAAGAGCAGGTTTATCTGCTTCGCACTCTGTGAGAATTGTTACTCATCATAAGGGTGTTGGTTACATAACAACAGGGTCATTTTATGAGCGTTCGCCAAAATATGTTTAATCGCATCACTCAAGATCTGGCACCGGGAAAATTAGAGTGGATAGGCTTGCGGCGCGAGAGACGGGGACAGGTTGATGTGGTGTCTCAAGTATGCGCTATCGAGTCTCTCGGTCTTGAAGGGGATCGCCGATGTCATGGTACTCCTGGCTCGGCCAGACAGGTGACTCTCATCAGTCTTGAACATATTGAAGTGGTGGCCAAGCTATTGGGTAAAGATATTATTGAACCTGCTACTTTAAGGCGCAATCTAGTAGTATCTGGAATTAATATCAATGCTTTAAGGCACCAGCGTTTCACCATTGGTGAGGCATTATTTGAAGCTACTGCCTATTGCCATCCATGCTCGCGAATGGAAGAAGCGCTAGGAAAGGGTGGGCATGCGGCGATGCTTTGGCATGGTGGCATGTGTGCCAAGATCATGAAAAGTGGACAGATTACTATCGGTGATACAGTACAGAAGGTCGATCTTTAACCTACATTTTAACTCGCGAAGAGTTTATCTTTGCCGATATTTACGCTTATTGAGCAAGCCTCTCTACATTGTCAGCCGCCCACTCTACTATCGGTGAATTGGGTCACAGCTGTGCCATAAAAAGACAGTCTGCTCTTATAATTTTCTTAAACACTTGTCGCTGAAGTGAACTGCTTAACGCCTTGGTCTACTCAATCACAATTATCAACTTCATTGGAGCCCCAAATGCCCCAAATAGATAATTTAACGCCGCAAGCTACTTACTCATTAGCGATACGTTTAAGTCCTCCTAGTACACCAGCGAAGGAGGTATCTATTTCAAAACCAATGTTTGAATCAAGTCCTAAAAGTTTGTTAAGCGCTTTTTTCGATGGTAGTGGAGTGACTGCGGGAAGTATTAATATGCATAGTCTTCCTCCTTTGCCAACACCGAAACACTCTTTCAACCAGATGAATGTGCAATTGGCAAATATGTTAGGAGACATAGGGCTTGATATAGATGCAGCCCAGCAAGGCGCGCTTGATAAAGCCATGGCACTAAAAGATGAACTCCTAAGTATACTCAGTTCTAATGGTATTCACGTGTCAAATGTCGCTGGTTCGGCTATGTTTCACAAAGGAAAACACCTTGGCTCAGGCAAGCACGGAAGTGTTTCAGTCTCCCCGTATGATGACAATGCAGTGATCAAGAATATAAGCCTTGGCAAGGCGGCTAAATATGTAGATATCAAAGCCAGTGCAGGCCATTCTCCTGCTGCCGAAAAAATAGCGAGCGAAATTATTCTTTTGCAAAAATTCGCCTCTTCTGCAATTGATGGCACTACGGGGCTTAAGGGCTGTGCTATCGACTTAACCGATGGGGACGACCCAAAAATTACGTTTGTTATGAAGAAGGCAGAAGGTGCGACTCTAGAAGATCACAAAATGCTAGGGCGAGGACAGGCAAAAGATCGAAAATGTATTGAGATAACAAAAAATTTATTAGCAACATTAAAGCAATGTCACGCACAAGATATATGTCATACAGATGTTAAACCCGACAATATCTTTGTTGATCAAAATGCAAAAACTACATTAGTTGATTGGGGCGAAGCGGTATGCCCCGGTATTCGTGAAAAGGGCAAGAGTGATTCTTTTGAGGCGGCTAATGATACTTATGGGCCAAAGCCTAACGAGCTCAGTGATTTGTTCCAAACAGACGTTTACTCTTTGGCAAGTGTAGTTATGGGGCTTTACAATAAACCACCACTAAATCAGTTCGATAACTCAGCAGCTATACCATTAGACGGTATGCCAAAAAATCTGGCAGAGTTTGTAAAAAAAGCCAAAGAAGGCACCACGGCAGCTTTGGCTTTAACAATGATCAACTAAACTGGCTTAGATAGTTATCGAACCACTAAATAAAATGCTCGACCATTGCGATTGATGTGCAACAAAATTTGCCCATCCCTCTGATCGATGAGTCTATCAAGTTGTTCTAGGTTGCGAATACGTTGGCGATTAACACCGGTGATAATATCGCCAACGCGCAAGCCGCTATAAATTGCTGGTGAGTTAGGTCGCAAATCAGCCACAAAAACGCCGTCTGCTCTGGTGGTGTTTTCCAAATACGCACCTCGCAATAGGGGATGTATCGAGCCTGAGTAGCTAACAAGAGATTCAGGGTCGACAATTTTTACCGAAAACGATTTGTTGCTTTTAGCTCTTACTACGTCCACATCAACTTCTCTACCAATGGCAACACTGCCTATCTGGCTGCGCAATTGGCCGGTGGATTTAATCTTTTCTCCGCCTATCGCAATGATAATATCGCCAGGTTTGAGGCCAGCTTTTTCGGCAGGGCCATCTTGTGTAATACCGGTAACCAATACTCCCTGTTGCCTGTTAGAAAGACTAAATGCTTTGCGTAAATCCGGAGTAATATCTTGTACATTAATTCCTATTTGCCCACGGCTAACACTGCCAGTTGCGAGAATTTGTTCTACACTGGAGCGCACCATATTCATAGGAATGGCAAAGCCAATACCCACGTTACCTCCTGCAGGGGCGATGATCGCTGTGTTAATACCGATTAAATATCCATTAAGGTTAACCAGTGCGCCTCCGGAGTTCCCGGGGTTAATCGAGGCTTCTGTTTGAATAAAATTTTCATAACCCTCAATGCCTAAACCCGTTCTGCCCAAAGCACTAATAACACCGGTGGTGACTGTCTGGCCGATGCCAAAGGGGTTGCCGATAGCTACTGAAAAATCTCCTACTTCCAGTTTGGATGAATCTGCCATGGGGACTTCAGATAAATCATCGCTATCAATCTTAAGGACGGCGATATCTAGCTCTGGGTCTGTACCCAATACTTGGGCAACAAAGGCACGTCCATCAATCAGTGCCACCTCCACTTCATCAGCATCTTTGATAACATGATAATTGGTAATCACGATACCGTCTTTGGCATCGATAATTACACCAGAGCCTGCGCTTTTTTGTCGCTTCTGTGGTTGTCTGCGATTATCTGGAATGTCAAAAAAACGCCTAAAATACGGGTCATTTAATAATGGATTTTGTGTTTGCTGACGCGAGAATGTCGCGATGTTAACCACGGCAGGATTAACTCTTTTGAGCATAGGAGCTAAAGAGGGTAGCTTGTTACCATCACTGTCTATTAGTGGCAAGGCGGCGAGTGTCACAACACTCGATAGCATAAACACCATAGTTGCCAGCATTTGCTGTAATCGGTTGAGCAAAGTTATGTCCTCCAGAAATAAAACCATATTGTTCGCAATGGAAAGTTCAAACACGCAGTTCTAAGATTGTTTTGTTCAATATGGGTTCCTGTTATTGAGATATCAAGCGAGTTTTATCGGACAAAATGGGTTTAAAGTTCAAAAATAAATTGAATGCTTGCTCTAAAAATTTTCAGTATTGTCGAAAAAAACACCGATATTTATTTTTAAAATAGAATCTTGAAACTTTTTACTTTCACCACCATCTAAAGCGCCGATCAATCGTCAGATGGTTTACTCTCTTGAGAAAGATTGGAAGCGATATTGTGCCGAATGGTTTTTTTATAGGCTAGCTAACCATTTTCTTAGATAGCTTTTTGTGACGGCGTTCGCCACTATCCTCTGACTTCGCTCAACACCTTTCTCTTGTCCAGATGACGATTTAACAAAAAAATATTATGACAATAAAATCTGAGGAGACGCATTACTATGTTGCATGTCAGTAATTTGACTCGTCGCTACGACAATTTTGTGGCAGTCAATAATGCTAGCTTTGCCATAAAAAAAGGGGAAATTGTCGGCCTGCTTGGTCACAATGGCGCTGGTAAGACTACGGTAATGAAAATGTTAAGCGGTTATCTTGAGCCAGATAATGGCACAGTTGTAATCGATGATATAGATTTAGCTGCAGCGCCAAAAGCTGCCCAGAGAAAACTCGGTTACCTGCCAGAAAATTTACCGATATATCCAGAAATGTCGGTGGCGGATTATCTCGATTACGCCGCGATGCTGAAAGGATTAACCCATGACAAAAAAATACCAGAGATAAAGCGTGCGATACAAGCAACGGACATTGCCGCAAAACTCCTCGATCCCATTTACACACTCTCGCGCGGGTATAAACAACGTGTGGGGGTGGCCCAGGCGATTTTAGGCCAACCCAAATTACTAATTCTCGATGAGCCTACCAATGGTTTGGACCCAACACAAACAGAGCATATGCGTACTTTGATTCGCGATATTGCCAAGGACGCTACCGTTATTTTATCTACCCATATCATGCAAGAAGTAGAAGCCATTTGTGATCGCGTGTTAATTCTTAATCGTGGTGAATTGGTAGTCGATGAGAAACTGGCGCAATTGCGCCAGAGCGAAGGTATTTCTGTACATTGCTCTTTTCAACTTGCAGCCTTTAACAACGCTATCAAAGATATTGCAGGTTTTAAGGCAGATTATGTCACAACACAAAATATTGCCACCAAAGCTGATACTTATGCCTACAAAATACTTCTACCGGACAATATTGCCGCTGATATATTCTGTGCCGATATTGCCAGGGCTATTGTTGAAAAAGGCGGTAAGCTCTATCAGCTTAACAATGACAAACGCGATCTGGAGAGTCTATTTAAGGATATCAATCGTGGTTCCAACCAGAATATAAAAGATATGGAGGTGGATCATGCAGCCTAATCTTTCTCATGCAAGCGAATCATCTTCATCATCACAATTACAAATAGGACGCATTGCTAAAAAAGAAATTACCTTATTTTTTGCTTCACCTACGGCGTATTTATTTCTCGCTGTATTTGCCGCTATTACATTGTTTGTGTTTTTTTGGGGCGAGGCTTTTTTTGCGCGTAATATTGCTGACGTTAGGCCACTTTTTGAATGGATGCCGTTGTTACTCATCTTCCTAGCAAGCACTCTCACCATGCGTTTATGGAGCGAAGAACGTCGCACCGGAACACTGGAATATGTGCTGACGCAGCCCATACCTTTATGGCATTTTGTGCTAGGTAAATTTATCGGTTGTTTAATATTACTGCTGGTAGCTTTGGCCATTACCTTACCTTTACCTATTACTGTAGCTATTATTGGCGAGTTAGATTGGGGGCCAGTATTTGCAGGATATTTAGCCACTTTTTTATTGGGAGCAGCTTATTTAAGTATTGGCCTTTTTGTCTCTGCGCGTACGCAAAATCAAATCGTCAGCTTAATTATCGCTGTGGCAGTGTGCGGTATTTTCTATCTTCTCGGTGCTGAAATTCTCACCAAGTTGGTGGGCTATGAAGCGGGGGAGTGGCTGCGTTTATTGGGTACAGGTTCACGCTTCGATGCGATCACAAGAGGGGTGATTGACTTTAGAGACCTGTATTACTACCTGAGCATTATAGTGGTATTTCTTGTTCTCAATATTTATTCTCTCGAAAGCGAACGTTGGTGTACCAGCAAAAATACCACTAATCACGGTAACTGGCGAAGCCTTACTTTGCTGCTTGTTTTAAATGCAGTGGGCGCCAATATCTGGTTAGGTCAGATTAACAGTATTCGTATTGACGCAACTGAGGGCAATCAATATTCCATTTCTAAAGCCACCAAAGGTTATTTATCGCAACTGCAAGAACCTCTTTTAATACGCGGTTATTTTAGTGGTAAAACCCATCCATTACTTTCTCCTTTAGTGCCTCAACTTAGGGATCTGATTCGCGAATATGAAATCTCTGGTAAAGGACGAGTGCGTGTGGAATTTATTGATCCGACCAAAAACCCTGAACTTGAAGAAGAGGCTAATCAAAAATACGGTATTCAACCAGTGCCATTCCAAGTAGCAGATCGCTATCAATCTTCTATCGTTAGCTCATATTTTAATGTATTAGTGCAGTATGGTAGTGAACATCAAACCTTGAGTTTTAATGATTTAATCGAAGTGAAATCCCAAGGGGTAAGCGATATTGAAGTGCAGCTTCGCAACCCCGAGCACGATCTTACTCGCACTATTAAAAAAGTACTGAAAAGCTATCAAGCCGGGGGTAACCTATTTGATACGGTAAAAGGCCAGTTAGTATTTGACGCTTACGTTTCAGATGATAACGTTTTGCCAAAAGAGTTGGTGGAATTTAAAAAGCAAATTACGCAGAGCATTGCACAAGTAGAACAAGACGCAGGTGGCCGTCTCTCATTTAACGTCGTTGACCCGCAAGCTAGTGGTGGGAGAGTTGCCCAGAGGATCGCGCGCGATTTTGGTTTTCAACCCATGGGAACCAGCTTATTTAGTCAAGAGACCTTTTACTTTTATCTCACCTTAAGTAAAGGTGATCAAGTGATTCAAATTCCTATTGACGATATGAGCAAGGAGGGTTTCGAACGTAATTTAAATGCCGGGATTAAGCGTTTTGCTAGTGGTTTTACTAAGAATGTTGCCCTGGTAGCACCGCCATCCGCCCCACAGTTTGCTCCTCCAGGTGGCGCCAACCCTCCTGGTGCGCAGTTTAACCAACTACAACAATTTATAGGAGGCGACCTTAATATTACTAGTGAAGACCTAAGTGATGGGCGTGTTGCCGGTGATAGTGATATCTTGGTGTTACTTGCCCCAAAAGAGCTTGATGAGAAACAACTTTTTGCTGTTGACCAGTTTTTAATGCAGGGGGGAACCGTCATTATTGCCAGCTCACCCTTTGCCGCAAATTTGAATAGCCGCAGTCTTGACCTGCAAAGTAATAACAGCGGCTTGGAAGACTGGCTATCCCATCACGGCTTGAGTATGAAACAATCCTTAGTAATGGATATGCAGAATATGCCATTCCCAATACCTGTTAGCCGCAATGTTGGCGGTTTCCAATTACAGGATGTGCGTATGCTGGACTATCCTTACTTTGTCGATATTCGAGGCCAAGGTCTTAATGAGGACAGTCTTATTACCGCTGATCTTCACCAGTTGACGATGACTTGGGCATCTCCCATTAGCATTGATCAAGACAAGCAAAAGCAACGCACGATTACCGAGTTAATTCGCAGTTCTGAAGGCTCATGGTTATCCTCCTCGCGCGATATCATGCCCAAGGTGGATGCTAATGGTGTTACTCCTTATCGCCCTGAAGGTGAACAAAATTCTCATTTGTTAGGGGTTATTAGTGAAGGCCGTTTCGACTCATTTTTTGTCGGTAAAAACTCGCCTTTGTTAACACAAAAACAAGAAGATCAAAATTCTGCAACAGCCGAAGAAACTGCCCAGCAGCCAGAATCAGGCGATGCTATCGAAATATCCAGTATCATCGAAAAGTCCTCTAATTCCGCTCGTATTATTCTTTTTAGCTCCAACGATTTTATGCGCGATAGAATTAATGGCGTATTGAGTTCCACGGCAGGCAGCCAATATTTAAATACCATGCAGCTAATGGCAAATACTCTTGATTGGTCTTTGCAAGATTCCGGCTTGCTGAGCATTCGTTCGCGTGGGCATTTTAATCGCACCTTACCTCCAATGGATCAAGGGCAACAGTCGTTCTGGGAATATCTCAACTATATTTTGGCAGTTCTAGCGCTGATTGTTGTAGCTTTAGTCAGGCGCTTTAGTAAGCAAAGTAAACAACGTCAATACCAGCAATTAATGGCAGCCTAAGGAGGAGACGATGATGAAATTAAAACAAATTTTAGGCGGTTTGCTTGTTGTTCAAATTGTCCTTGCTTGTGCGCTTTATCTTAATAGTCGGCATGCATCAGAGTTTGATGCTCAACAAGGGCTAATTAGTGTAGCTATGGCAGAAGTAGATACACTGCTTATTACTGACCAAGACGGCAGTGTAACGCTACAAAAGCAGGGGAATACTTGGGTGTTGCCTGAATATGGAATGCTGTCCGCTAACCATACAAAAGTGACAGATGCACTGAGTAAGTTAGAGCAAGTGAAGACAGGGTGGCCCATCGCTTCGAGTGGATCGAGTTATAAACGCTTTGAACTTACTGATACTAATTTTCAACGTAAAGTGGCTTTGTTTAAAGGTGAAGAAAAATTGCAAGAAGTATTAATGGGGACATCCCCTGGTTACCGATCTATACATGTTCGGCGCGCAGGAGAGGAAGATGTCTTTAGTGTTAAGCTAGCCAGCTATGACTTTGCTGCTAAAGATATTGAATGGCTCGATAAAGCCCTATTGCAGATAAAAGGTATTGAGCATATCAAAGGTGCTGATTTTGAAGTAAGTAAAAACGCGGATAGATGGGAGATGGCCTCATCACCCGTTGTGTCAGCAGCAGAACAACAAACAAAACTCGATGGTGAGAAAGTTGAAGAATTAGTATCTTTTTTCAAAAATTTATATGTACAAGCACTATTTGATGGGAATCTTGACGCAAAGCAAAAAGAACAACGTAATAAAAAAATAGCAATTTCTATAAGTGCGGCAGAGCAACAATTACACTATGAGTTCTTTGTAAATGATGATAGCTATTACGTTAAAAGAAGTGATATGGAAAATATCTTTGAAATAAGTAAGGTGGATTATGATAAAATCTCACAAGCTAATTTGAAGTACATTGTTACCAATGAGCAGGACAAGGATGAATAAATGCCGTCAGATAGCGAGGATCTTTCTGCAAACTAACATCCTTTACTTGCTACTGTGCTAAGGACTTAAACAATAGTCGTATTTGTAAAACAATTATACTTATAAAAAAAGATGCACCCTTCAATAATGGATATTGTTGAAGGGTGCTTTTTTATTAAAGCTTTCTATAAATTGTGCCTGCTAACGCATTGTTAGCATTTTATAGTTATCGAGAATAGTTATTGTATTGTTGACCGTAATTACCTTGCTGTCCGTAACCACCGTAATAAGGACGGCCATAGGGTGGGCGAGGTATTTCAAAAATGGGCACTGAGCCTCCAACACAACCGCTAGAGGAGCCAAAGGAAGTACTTAACTGTGCAGTACCATTATCGGTTGAACAATTCATCTTTATTGAGCCGTTGACTTGATCTTCTTCATTAAACTCTGTTACCAAAGAGCCGCTTTCAGTAGTGGAGAATGTAGTATCTTGGCTAATACCATTGATTGTAATGGACTGTTCGACTGAACAAACTTGATTAGGATCTAACGTGTAGGTCGCTGTGTACTTGCCTTCTGCACATTGTCCATTCAAGCTAGCAGCGAAAGAAAAATTTGAAAAAGCCGCTAAAGCAATTGTGGTCAGTACTATTTTTTTCATGTGTAGCATTTTCCTGTAGTAATTAAATTTAGGTTTTTTTAAAAATAATTAATAAAGTATTTAAAATTATTATTCTTCGCGGTAATATTTTTTAAAACTTTTACACATCATTAAAAAATAATTTCCACTGCTTGCGAAGCGATGCTTTTTTAACATATGAATAAAAATGCCATCAATCGAAGCACTCTAATGTCTAAAATAAAACCTGAAAATATCTAGAGTAAAACTAGAAGAAAATGATCAGAGTGAGAACCGTGTTCACTTCTCAATGCTTAATAATTAGCACCCATGCTATATTCAATAAAAAAACTCAGTTGGTAAAACAGCTGGTCTTGTAGTGAGTGTTATTGCAAGCTCACATTACTGTGAGAACTATTTTTCACTGTTACTTAGAATACCTTGACGAATGCTGTATCATTGCCAAGCCAATTACCGGCCCAACATAGATAACTGGAATTGAAAACAAATATTTGGATTAGCGTAATATGAATAGCGAGCATAAAAAGACGCAGGCGTTTGAGCAAGTTTTAGACGCTTATGTCAGTCGGCGGGGGTTCTTGAGGAATGCTTCTTCTCTTGGTGCTGCAGCTTTGGCATCTTCGTGTGCCATAAGCACGCAAGAGAGTACCAGCCAGTCTAGATCTGATCTCAACCCACCGGCTTCACTGGGCTTCAAAGAATTAGATCATACCATTGATGAAAGCTTTAGCGTTCCTGAAGGATACCAAAGTCAAGTGCTTGTACGCTGGGGGGATGCTATTTTTGATGGTGTAGAAGCCTTTGACCCGCGCAGTCAGACAGCCAAGCGACAACTGCAAAGCTTTGGTTACAACAATGACTTCATCGGCTTTGTACCTCTGCCACTTGGCAGTCAATCATCCGAGCATGGTTTATTAGTCGTCAATCACGAATATACCATCCCAGAACTGATGTTTCCCGGTTCACCCAAAGGGCAAAAGCTCAGTCGCGAGCAAGTGGATGTCGATATTGCTGCACATGGCTTAAGTGTTGTAGAAATTAAACAAGTAGACGGTGTCTGGCAGCGAGTGACGAGTTCTCAATACAATCGCCGTATTACTCCAGATACACCCATGCAGATTACTGGCGCGGCTGCAGGCAATCCCCGTTTGCAATCCATTATTTCAAAAGATGGTGTTCATACTTTAGGCACATACGGCAACTGCGCCGGCGGTGTTACTCCTTGGGGAACGATTCTTACAGGTGAGGAAAATGTTGATGGCTTTTTCAGTGGCGACTACAAATCTACCGATGAAGCTGATAATTATGAGCGCTTTGGTATGTTTAAGCGTTATAAAAACTGGGGTGAATATATAGATCGTTGGAACCTCGATAAAAATCCTCATGAGTTATTGCACATGGGGTGGATAGTCGAAATCGACCCTTACGATCCGCAGTCAAAACCGAAAAAAAGAACAACGCTTGGACGCTATAAGCATGAAGGTTGTAATGTCTTCATTAACGATGACGGGCATGTAGTGGCATATTCCGGGGATGATCAGAAGTTTGAATACATCTATAAATTTGTCAGTAAAAATAAATATGATAAAGACAATCGTGCAGCAAACCTTAATCTGCTTGAAGAAGGCACCTTATACGTCGCTCAGTTTAAAGAAGATGGTACTTTGCAATGGCAGCCTTTAGTCTATGGCCAAGGCCCTCTTACTGAGAAGAATAATTTTGCCAGCCAAGGTGATGTCTATATAGATGCACGTCGAGCTGCTGACTTAATGGCCGCCACGCCGATGGATAGGCCTGAGGATGTGGAGGTAAATCCGGTTACTGGTAAGGTTTATGCCATGTTAACTAACAACTCTGATCGCAAGGCCGATGACTTAAATCCGGCGAATCCTCGTCCTCATAATAAGCATGGTCAGATTATCGAGTTCTGGCCCGAAAATGGTGACCACAGTGATCAACGCTTCCGTTGGGAACTATTTTTATTGGCGGGCG